>JAJXXL010000327.1 GCA_021781115.1 Planctomycetota bacterium | reverse complement strand
GTGTTTGTGGCGTTGTCGTTTGCACGGTTTTATTCTGTGACCTTACGTTTAACGATGTTGTTGCGCCCTTACAGGGCTGGGCCGGTATTTGGCGTTTGCGACCTGGGGCGTTGCCCCAGGCTATGTTGTTGCGCCCTTACAGGACTGCGCGTTTCGCATGCGGTTGTCGGTTGTCGCGTTGTCAGATTCACGGGGCAGGGCGAAACAAAATCGCGGGCGGTTTTCGTCATTTGCACATGGCGTCAACCACGGTCTTTTACTGAAAACTGAACACCGAAAACCGCTTCACTGAATCGTCTGGCGGAATTTGACGAGCTGTTTGTAGTCGAATTTCGTCTGCCCGCTGGCGCGGTCGAAAATGAACGCCGATTCGAGGTCTGAGCGGTCGACGACGAAGAACCCGCGGTGGCCCGGCGCGCCCGCCAGCGGCGCGCCGATCTGGAACGTCCCGGAATTCGGCACCGCTTCGAAGAACGCGGTCGAGATGTACACGATGAATACGTTGCTGCGGGTCGTGGTGTTGCCCATGATCTTCGACAACAACCGATGCCGCGACTGAATATCGATCTGGTTCGACCCGCCCTCCGAGGCCAGGTCGGCAGCGCTGCGGGCC
Organism: Planctomycetota bacterium; assembly: GCA_021781115.1. Classification (GTDB taxonomy): domain Bacteria; phylum Planctomycetota; class Planctomycetia; order Planctomycetales; family Planctomycetaceae; genus JAJXXL01. The sequence goes on along the minus strand of JAJXXL010000327.1, from coordinate 2,590 downwards.
TCGACCAGGTGCCGCCAGTCGTATTCGGCGTTTGGGACGCTTGGCGGGTTTACGGTGCCGTTGATGCCGAGCGTGTTGATATCGAGCGGCAGGCTGCGCAACACGGTGTTTTCGATGCCGCCTGAAGCCAGGCTGGCCGGCCCCTGAAAACTCAGGCTGCGAAACGGGCGTGACCCCGGCAGGCCGGGCAATGTCAGCCCGGTGCCGTAGGGATCCGTCTGATCGCGGGCCATCAGAAACTGCTGCCACCAGTTGCGGGTGTATGGCTTTGATTTTGTCCCCGCCAAATTCGTTACACTAGCGCCTGTTTCCAGTTGGTCGGGCAGCAGGATCAACCCGGCGTTTTGCGGGGGGTGCGTCCAGCCTGTCGTATTGGGTGCCGGATTGTCATTCGTGGCAATCCCGGTGTAATTGTACGGGGCCGCGGCCGCGGCGGTCGAAAACACCGCGCCGTTGCCGTTGCCGGGGTATTGCCAGGCGCTGGCGCCAAAGTGGTGTTTGTCGTTCGCGCCGTACGTCGTATCGTCGTCGATCAGGCCCGCGTACACCTGCGGGTGGCGGATCGTGTTCAGATTGATTTTGCCGGGCGTGCGCGGGCGGCCCTGAACCTGCTGCTGCACGAGGACATCGTACGCCGTTTCCGACAGGTTCGGCTGCTGGTTGACCGGCAGGTTCATGTTCGGCTGCCACGGCAGAATTGTACCCAGTTGGGGGTTTTGCAACTGCTGATGGGTGCGGGTGGGCACTTCGACAAACTCGAGCAGGCGATACCAGCGGTTGTCGTATTGGCGATTCGTCGAATTGGAGCCTGGCGGGGTGCCGCCATTAGTCATGTCGATGTAATCAGGGCGGAGGAACTTTTTCGCGGCGGTCAGTTCGGTGCCCAGTGCCAAGCCGCTCAAACCGCTCATGCTGGTCGCCGAGGGCAAGGGGTTCGGCAGCACCTGCGTGCCCGATTGGTTCATATTCTGACTGAGGCTTTGCCCGAGCAACGTCGTGAGCAGGTCGGGGCCATACAGCGGAATCGAAAACAGCTCGATGGCCGAGGCCAGGTCGCGGTCAAAATGCGGCTGCCAGGCAGTGAACGGCGATGGCGATTTCGAATTAATCGCGCCCACCGTGTTCAACTGGTTCGTACTGGCCCCGCCATATTGCGATTCGCCAAGCCCGCCGGTGCTGGTGTAGCGCAACAGCGGCTGAGCACGTTCATCACTCTTCAAATTGGGCAGGTAACTGGCGACAATTGCTGGCGTGTCGCCGGCTTGCAGCGGAAACAATTGAACGGGCACGCTGCTCATCTGGTCGATCTGCACCCACGGATTGTCGGTGTCGCCAAACGTGCCCGCAGAGTCTTTGGTCGACCGGTTGGGGTGCACGCGGCGTTCGAGAATAAAAGTCAGGGGCACCGCGCCGCCACCGACGCTTGTTTCGAATGTGTCGTCGACCAGGGCGGGCGGGTCGTTGGCCGGCGTCATCGGCAGGGCGTTGTTGCTGCCATCGGCCAGCAGGAAGTATTGATTGTCATTGCTCGCCTGCGGCTGCGTGCCGGTGGGAATGACAAGGTCGAGGTTGCAGCCCGGGCCGGGGTCGGATGCGGCCGTCGCCTGGCCCGCCACAATCGGCGAAGCCGGCGCAATCGTCGTGTACGGGCCTGCATTGGCGTCGGTGTAATCGACGCGAAAATCGCTGGGGCGCGTGTTTGTCGTGCCGCCGCTGGTGTAAACGTCGATCCCGCTGCGACTGCCGATCGTAAACAGCGATCCTGCGGGAATGCCCGTGCTGCCTTTGGCACGCAGCGATACGATGCGGTAAGTCGTCGTCGGGGTCGTCGAATTGACCACGCGGATTCGCCAGGATTCGTTCGTTTGCAGGTTGCCGCTGCCGTCCTTTGTCTGGGCGGTCGCCGTGTTGCCGAAATTGACCGTGAACGGGCTGGTATTGCGCAACTCGACGTAGCTGTAAAATCGCCCTTTGGCCGAGGTGCCGTAGGTTGGCGAGTCGGTGAAATTCCGATCGTCGTAGGTCGTGGCGTTCTTGTTTGTGCCCGGCGAAGCAAATCCGGCGCTGGTACCGATGATCAGCGCCTCGCTGATCGTCAATTGCTGCATCTCGATGCCAAACACGACTCCCTTGTCGGCCTTGGGCATATTCGGGTTGTCGTCGCCCCCAATCGCGGTCGGATTGTTGACGTCGTACGGGTACGGGTTGTCGCCCAGGTCCCAGCCGTGGCTGATTTTGCCAGCGACCGTGTTGTAGCCCAGGTTCTTGTCGTACTCGAAGATCGTGATCACGTCGTCACGATCGACGGCATCGACGTAATTCACCGCGAACTGCGCCATTTCGGCGCACTGGGCGTCGCTGTACAAAGCGCGCGTCGAATTGTCGCCATACGCCGGCGTGCCCGCCCCGGTAATGTCGGCGTAGGTGACTGGCGCATTCTGCCCGCCCCCCAAAGTATACAGCAAGACGTAAACGTCGCGGGCCAGAATCTGCCGGTCGCGGCGGGCCCAGAATTCCTGGACCGCGGCCGATGTGAAGGCGCCGACGTTCGAGGGGGTCAGGTCGTCAGAACCTGAAGCCCCGAGTTCGC
>JAJXXL010000541.1 GCA_021781115.1 Planctomycetota bacterium | reverse complement strand
ATCTTTTCGTTGGCAGTCGGCACTGTCCTGGAGGCGGCGGTCGGGCAATATCGAGGCAAGCTGACGGGTGAGAACAGCATGTTTCGCACGCTTCACGATGTGCTCGACAAGAGCGGTTCGGGGCCACCCACTGTTCGCCAGTTCTGAACAGTGAGTGGCCGGCCCTTTACGTTTCCCTTTAAGTTTTGTACGCCAGCCAGAGGATCAGGTCGTCGGCGTTGGCGTCGCCGGCCAGCGGATCCTTCTCGTCCGCGGGAAGCGGCTTCATCGTGGCGGCGGCTTCGGTTGCGAGCGTCGTCCTTCTTGCCTTGTCGGAAGACGCTGGGGGCTGAAAAACAGATTACTGCTTGAATTCAGCGGCGTCGAATTTCTTCCAAAAATCCTGTGCTGCGTACCGGTCTTGGCCTGTCAGGCCGATGATGACGGTCCGCAACGTCTTGCATTGGCGGAGCACATCGAGGCTGCCGTTGGTGATGTTCGCCGGCGCGAGACCAATTTCCGTTAACGGCATGCCTGCCAGCGGCGTCAGGTCACGGACCTCGGTGCAACCGAGCAGATCCAACGAATTGATCGGCATTGCTGCCAACGGGCTCAGGTCGCGTACCGGGCAGCCGCGGAGAGTCAGCGTGACCAGTGGCATTCCTCGCAACGGTGACAGGTCTTGGACCATCCGGCAACCGTCGAGCCGCAGATGCGTTAGTTTCATTCCACTCAGCGGCGCGAGGTCGGTAATCCTCGCGCCGCCGGAAACGCTCAAGAAAGTAAGCGGCATCCCCTGCACGAATTTCAGATCCGGTAGCGCGCAGAACGCCGCATCGAGTTCTGTCAGTGGCATCCCTTTCAAGGGCGTAAAGTCAGTCACTCCTGAGAGGTAAGGCAGCTTGAGTACGTTCAGCGGCATTCCTGCGAGCGGTTTCAAGCTGCGCACGTGCCGGCAACCCGACAGATTCAAATTTTGCAGATTGGGCAAGCGCCGGAGGTGCTCCAAACCGGCCTCGGAAATCTGATTGCGGTCGATGCGCAACCATCGCAACTTCTGGAACGATTGAAGCCGCTGCAAACCCGCGTCGGTAATTTGTGTCTGTTCGATCCCGAGGATTGTCAGGTTGATCAGCCCGGAGAGGCGTTCGAGGCCCGCATCAGTAATGGCATTTTCCCCCAAATAAAGTTCCTCGAGCGTGGCGATTTCGCGCAGGTTTTCCAGGCTCGCGTCGGTCAGCCGCGTTTCGACCAGCCCTAGCCGCTTCAATTTGGGCCAGCGCTGGAGGCACGCCAGGTCGGCCGGTGTAATGTCGCTGGCGTGCAGGCCGATCCAATCAACCTCGGTCAACTTCGTCAGCGGTTCGAGTCCGATGCCGGCAGTCTTGCCTTGAAAGAGGTGGATCTGAACGACCGGTTTGCCGGGTCGAGAATTATCGGTCCTGACATCGCCCCCCATACGTTTAATTGTGACGATCAACTGCTCCTGATCGGTCTTGAGTTCCTCTCCAAAGACCGACGAACATGCGACGAGCATCCAGGCCGACAATATCCAGTTCTGCAACGCGTGCCACATCGAGAATCCTCCCAGCCGGCTTTGCTCATCAACTCAGTCGGACTCCCCAGCAATTGCTTCTTCCACGGATGAATTTGTGTCGGGTGCACCTCGTGAATCGATGCCAACTGGCTGACCGTTTCCAGCTCCTTCACCGCCGCCAACGCCACCTTCGCCTTGAACACCGCCGTATGAACGTTCCGCGACTTCGGCAGCCTGGTTTCCACTCCTTTCTGAACTCGGGTTTTCTATCTTATCCTCCGGTCCAGTTTTCGGAATCCATCGTACACTGAGCAGCGACCGGGTTTCAAGTTGCTCAATTCGCACCGGATTCCGCTTCAGCGTGCGGCGTTTGCGGGGGGCGGGGGGGCGGGGGGCAATCGACAGGAGTTGACCCAACGCAAGCCGTGACGGACAGAAGCAAGCCAATCGAGGTGGGGCATGGGGAGCATCCTAGGGAAGTAGTTTTCCGTTCCGCAGGAGTTTAGACGCAGGCGTTTTCAGTGTTCGGTGTTCAGTTTTCAGTAAGAGCGTGAATGCAAGAGGCGCAGGAGTTGACGACGGATCTCCCCGAGCGCCGGATGGCAGCTTGGAGTATCAGTGTCTGGGCGTGGCGACGCGCGACGACAACCGGGGCCGATGGCGCGGGTTGCCGGGGCACGACGCGAAAAATGCAATTTCGTCGGCGAGACGCCGACGCGACCATATTTCTGGCGGCCCGAACGGACCGATGCTTACCACTCGAAAAGCTCGCTCGCGGCACTGCCCGGCACTGCGATCGCGGTCAGATTACGGCCGGAAATCGAACGTTGACAAGAGCTGGAAAGAGAAAAAACTGGAAGTTTGAAAAAAAGTGTTGGCGGGGGATAAGGAGAGCCTGCCGGGGTTTGAGCAGGCGAGACGCTCGCGCTCCCACGGGCGACGCGGGCGGTTGACCGGGGCTGTAATGAAGCCGCCATTCAGGCTGCCGCGTTGGTTGTGGAAGTAAGTGACACTGGGGCAGGATAGGGAAGTCGGGGGTGGGCGAGTCAACGTCCTGCCGGGCCGATTCACGCGGTACGCGGCATAAACGAATAAACATTGAATGACATTATTGTTGAGTGTATTTATTGGCTTTATATTGCACACATTGATAATTGAACAATCTGGGCCGCCTGGGCACGAGCGTTGGCAGGGTGCGCGTGGCGGTCATGCTCGTTGGCGAATTTGACAGTGGAGAATAGCGGTTTTCGGTTTTCGGTTGTCAGAAAACTGGGTGGGGGCTGCGGGGGGGCAAGTCTGCGGGCGCTGAGGGGCGAACCGTCAGGCAGTGCGTCATGTGCAACAGTCTGTGCCATCGCGGGTTGCGTCGCGACTGACGCACCACTGCCGGTAGGCGCCGGAAGGCGTCAGGAACGAATTGGCCGCAATAAAACGCAAGCGGCGCCAAATGGGTAAAACGCCGGGGGTGGTAAAGCGAGCGAAGAGTCGCGCACGAAGTGAGCGGTCTGTGCGTGCGGATACCATTCGTGACCGTTGGCCCGCAGGCGTGCAATGAACGGTTCACGGCCCGGGACATCGTCAGGCAGTGCGTCATGTGCAACAGTCTGTGCCATCGCGGGTTGCGTCGCGACTGACGCACCACTGCCGGTAGGCGCCGGAAGGCGTCAGGAACGAATTGGCCGCAATAAAACGCAAGCG
>JAJXXL010000454.1 GCA_021781115.1 Planctomycetota bacterium | reverse complement strand
CCGATCTCAGCCAGCCCCAGCACCAGAAATAAAAAGAAATCCGCCGCCAGTCGGCATTCCACAAGAGAAACCCGGCCACGGGAACAAGCGCCATCACGGTGCCAAACAGCAACCCCTTGGCAAGGTTTGTCATCCCCAGCAGCAGGAACAGCACGAGCAAGCCGGCGGGGCGAGTTCCAAAAAAATTCCGGCTGCCGGGGGCCGCCGAGAGCCGTTGGAAAAACTCAATTCGCACAAACCAGGCCACGGCCAGCGTGACCAGCGCACACAGGTAGATTTCGTCTTCGGCGAGCCAGGCGTACTGGGTGAATTCGTAAACCGTGGCGAGAACCAGGCCGCTCAGCAAGCCGATGCGGCGCCCGAACCAGCCCGCGGCCATTGAGGCGACAAGCATGACGGAAATCGTGGCCATGCAAGCGGGGCCGATGCGCACGATCCAAACCTGATCGCAGTGTCCAAACAGCGTGGCAATGGCCACGGTACACCACTGGGGCAGGGGGGGGCTTTCCAGCCAGGGGCGGCCGCCATTTTTGGGAACCACCCAATCGTGATCGACAAACATTTCACGGGCGGTTTGCGGCAGCACTCCCTCATGCATCGTCAGCGGACGCCCGCCAATCAGCGAAAACCCGAAAAACAACAGGCAAAACGCGATCAGCAGCCGGAAATCGCCACGAGACAGCGGTTCGGGTGGGTCGGGGGGTTGCATCCGTGCGTGTCTCCGGGGGCGGCGATCGCTCCGATCAAAATGGGCCGAGATCGCTGGCGTTATATAGCCCGATACAGAGCAGCGTGTCAACGCGGGTTTCTACGAGTCGCAGTTGCGACGCTGCGCCGCCGCATGATTGCAATTCGGGTGCGATTCAGGTCATGATGGCGGTCGCGCGATCGGAAACACAACTCGCGGCGCCGCTGAAAAGGAAAATCGCATGCAACTCGGAATGACGACGTATCTGTGGGGCGCCGAGTGGGGCTTGCCCACCCTGATCAAGTACTGCGCCGATGCCGGCTTTGGCGGCGTCGAGTTACGCACGTCGCACAAACATGGCGTCGAACCGGCGCTGTCCAAGGCCGACCGGCGTGACGTCCGCCAGCGGTTTGCCGATTCGCCCGTGAAATATCTCGGCCCTGGTTCGGCATGCGAGTTTCAAAGCGCAGATCATGGCGTCGTCGCACAGAATGTCGAACTGACCAAGAAATTCGTCGAACTGTCGAGCGATCTGGGTGGCACGGGGGTCAAGGTTCGCCCTAATGGGCTTGTCAAAGGCGAAGATCGCGACAAAACCATCGCCCGCATCGGCTTGGCATTGCGCGAATGCGGCCAGTTCGCCGAAGGGTTCGGGCAGGAGATCCGCGTCGAAGTACATGGTGCGGGTACGGCCGACCCGGCGGTCATGCAACAGATCATCGCTGCGGCCGATCATCCGCGGGTCGTGGTCTGCTGGAATTCCAACCCGGGCGAAACTGTTAACGGCTCTTTGGCGCACAGCTTCGGTCTGCTGGAGAAGCACTTGGGCGGAACGGTGCACATTCACGACTTGTACGATGCCAGCTATCCCTATCGTGAACTGTTCAGCCTGCTGCACAAAGTGGGGTACCAGGGCTACTGCCTGTCGGAAAGCCCGGCCACGACCGACCCGTTGCGCGTAATGCGGTATTACAACGCGCTGTTTCAGGAACTCGCCCGGGGCAACGCACCGTAGCCGCCGCCCGACCTGTGCGCTTGTGGCCGACGTCCGGCCACAGCACCGCGCGGCGTTCGTTCGCGACTACATCGACGGCCCGGCCTGAGGCGGCTCGGGTGGCTCGTGCGCCGCGGGGGGGGCGGGAACCTCAGCCGCGGTACCGACGAGGGGCAGCAAATCGTCGGGCTGTTCTTCCTCCTCAAAGAAGACCTCGTCGAGGTCATTCGCGTCGACGCTCCGCCGCAGCAGAAAGTAAATAATCGTTGTCGTCGTCCAGAAGTAACTCGCGATAAACCCGTTGACGAACACGGCCAGAGCCCTCATCCAAATCGAAATCAGCACGGTATCGATGCCGGGCGCCGGGTCGGCCGCAGGGCTGCCCCCGTCAGGGCGCGGTGCAGCCGATGCCGTTGCCGTGGGCAGGGGGGGCGTCGCCAACGGTTGCGCGGCACCGGCGGTGACGCGCCCCGCGGTCGCGTCGCCCACGCCCCAGGCCACGGTCGATGCGGCGAAAAAAGCCATGAGTTGCACCATGAGCGAAACGAACGCCAGCATGATCGTGCCATGAACCAGGGCAACCGTCGCATACCATAGCAGTTGCCAGGGACGTTCGAAGACGTAATTGTAGCCGCGACTCAGCCCGTCGAAACCGTCGGTGCCTTCGACGTTAATTGTGGCAAACATGATCGGCCAGCCAATCGCCACCCCGATCAGCACAATCGTGATCAAAAATCCGAGCAACAGGCCGATGCCCCAAAACAGGCCCACGAGCGCCGGCCCGATCAGTGGAATGTAGGTAGCCGTTCCGCCCGCGGCACAAATCCCCCACAAAATAGAAACGCCGGCCAGCGGCAACAAGGGGGCCGATAGGTAACCGAAAAAATTGGACGCGGCGAAAATGACCGCGTGCCGCGCGCTGACCCGCTGATCGCGGGCAAATTCGACGGCCGCCATCCGACCGATCGCCCCCCCGAAAAACGCCCAGACCGCCAGCGCCCACAGTAACCGCGTCGTTTCATATGCAATGTGCGCCCAAGTGGCATGCGGCGTGAACAGCCGGGCCGCCGGCTCAAGCACCGCGTTCAGCGGTTGCCACTTCAATTGCCAGGTGCGCAGCAGTTGCTGCCAGATCTCCGAGACCTTCCACGCCCGGGGCGGGTCGGCGAACACGAAATCCGCTCCGGGCTGGTCGTTGCCTGCTGCGCGCCACCACGGCGAACCGGGCGCGTTCAGGGGGGCGACTGCGACGTGGGGCGCAAACGGCAGACGGTCGAGCAGCAGCGTGCCGGTCGACATCACCAGCAGGCCCGCTGCGGCCAGCAGTAATTTGCGAACATCGATCGCAATCCAGAACGCACGAAACAGATGCACCCAGGGGAAAACCCGCGGGTAATTGATCGACTCCAGCGATGTGACGTTTTCGGGCATTTCGGTTCTTGTGGCCGGGGGGCGGCATCTGGATTCGTGCCGACGGCTGTCGTGCGGCAGCTCGGGCCTGGCGGTCGTTTCGATCATCGGCGGCGCGATACCAGCGCACCCACCGCCGCCAATCGCGAACAAGCTGAACGGAATTAGACTCATTTTTCGTGCAGCAGGCAACCGGCCGCTGAAAATGCGCGCCCTGATCTGCGCCGGCGGGGCATGGATGAATCTCGCAAGACCTTGCGATATGATGCCCGACACGCGCAACGGCGGCCGAACACCCTGCTCCGATTCACGAGACCAACGGGAACCTGCCCATGGACCTGCTGCACACGCTGCCCGGCTCACTGATGGAACACTTTTTTCCCGCCGGGTGGGATCTGAAGAAGATCGACGCCTGCGTCGGCGACCCGGCGACGATTGGTGTGCGGCAAAAGTGGTGGCATCGGCGGTTCGAGCCGGTGCCGTGCGATTCGCTGGCTGATTTCGACATGATGCTGGGGCACGAAATCGCGCTCACGATCCGTAACAGCCGCGAGGCGGGCGAACAACTGGCCCTGATTTTGCCGGTGGGGCCGATGGGCATGTATCGCTGGGCCGTGTATTTCCTGACGGAATGGAAGATCCCCTGCGATCACGTGCACGGATTCAACATGGATGAATGGAGCGATGCGGCGGGCAACACGCTGCCGCCCTCCAACCCCGGGGCGTTTCAATATGCCATGCAGCAGGCATTTTACGGCCCACTGGGCAAGGCAACCGTTCCCGTGCGGCAGCGGTGCTTCGCCACGCGAAAAGTTCTGCCGACTTATGCCGACCGCATTGGCGAACTGCGGGCCGGCGGCGCGCGATTAGCCGTGGTTTTCGGCATCGGCCGGGTGTGCCACATCGCCTTCTGGGAACCGCACTTCGCGGCCGAGTTTGCCGACGCAGCCGCGTGGCGGGCACAAACCCATCGACTGGCGGCAAAGCTGCACCCGCTGACAATCGAACAAAATGCGCTCACGAGTTTCAAAAGCCGCACCACGCTCGTGCCGGCCTGCGCCAATACAATCGGCCCCGGGTTGTTTCTGGGGGCCGACAAGATCATCGGCGGCGCCGACGGAACTTTGGGGCGCGGAATGATGTGGCAGGGGCTGAGCCTGTGGATGACGCTGCGGCACGACCCGTCGATCTGGATCCCGTCGTCGTACATGCCCACGCAGCCGGGGCGACTGTTCTTTTTGAAAGAGCTGGCCGGGCCGCTGATTGCCGAGTGCCATTGACCGCCGCCGCGACCGGGTCAGGCGACTTGCTCGAGCACCGAGTCATCGACGTAAATTGGCAATGGGGGCTTGAACTGAACTGCCAGGGCAATAGCGTCGCTGGGGCGGCTGTCGACTTCGACCAGTTCGCCCTCCTTTTTAATGCGGATCCGCGCGTAGTAGGTGTGCTCGCGGAGGTCGCTGATCACCACGTCCTGCACTTCGCAGCCGAGTTCCTCGACCACGTTGCGCAGCAGGTCGTGCGTCAGCGGGCGCTGGGCCGCTTCGCCCTTGATATGCCGGCTGATGCTTGTCGCCTCGAAAATGCCAATCAAAATCGGAAACGACCGCGGCCCGTCGACCTCTCGCAGATACACCACCTGCTGATCGCTGAGTTCGCTGATCACGATCCGCAACAATTCCATGTGCACGAGCATGTGTGTCCTTCTTTGCTGACCATTCGGCATCGCGGCCGAGCGCCCGTCAAAAGAGCGCCAGGCGCTGCGCCCCTGCGTTCGCCAATTGCGACTGTTAATTATATGCCGGTTTGAAAACGGCTGACAAGCGGCGTACGGCGCGCCAGGCACGGAGCCGGTTCAATCGGCGCTTAACTGCACGATGATTTCCTCGACGCTGTGCAGTTGCTTGTGCAGCCCGGCCAGCGTTTCGCGCACCTGCTCGACAACGTCGGCCGGGGCGCGGGCAATAAAGCTTTGATTCGCCAGTTTCTTTTCGTGGCCCGCAATGAAGCCCCGCAGTTTGTCGGCTTCCTTTTTCTGCCGAGCCAGTTCAGCGACGCGGTCGATGATTCCCGACAGGGGAATAAACCCGTCGGCATCGCCCAGTGAAAAACTCGCCGCACCGCCGGGCCGCTCGACATCGACCCCGGCCGCCTTCAGACAGGTGCGGGCCAGGTTTTCAAATTGCCCGGCCACGTCCTGCAACTGGTCGGCGATTTGCGGCGTGCACCGCATGTGCAGGGCCAGTTCGACCTTTTCGCCAATTCCGTACACCGCCCGCACGTTGCGCACGGCAATGATCGTTTCCTGCAGCCGCTCAAACCGCGATTCGAGGGCGGCGTCGCGCCATGCCGCCGGCAAATCGGGCCAGGGGGCGATCATGGCGCTCGCCGCGGCCGGCACCGGCAGCGGCAAGCCGCGGTGCGGCGCAACGGCGGCCAGCCGCTGCCAGAGTTCTTCGGCCACGAACGGTGTGAACGGCGACAGCAGCCGCAGCAGCGCGTCGAGCACGCCCACGACGACGCGGCGAGCCACCGGGCGTGCCGCCTCGTCGCGAAACCGCGGCTTGATCATTTCGAGATACCAGTCGCAGAATTCGTTCCAGGTGAAGTCGCGCAGGGCGCGCGTCGCCGCGTCGAAATGGTATTCGCCCAGGAGGTGTGTCACGGCGTGCGCCGTGGTTGCCAGCCGGCTGAGGATCCAGCGGTCTTCGAGCCGCAATTCGCCCGGGGCGACTTCGCCGGGGGTGTAGCCTTCCAGGTTAAGCATGACAAACCGGGCGGCGTTCCACAGTTTATTGCAGAAATTGCGGCCCGATTCGAACCGTTCGCTCACCACGCGGGCCACCGGTTGCCCCGCATCGGGGGTAAACCACGGGCTGGAATACTGAGCGGCCGCCTTGCATTTGGGGCATTTCACCGTGGGCTTGGCGCCGCCGGCCGGTATGGCCTTCTGGTGTTCGAGCGTCTGGGGAATGACCTCGCCGCACTGCGGGCACTCGTAACCCACCGGCAACCTGACATCCTGATTGTCGCCCGCCAACGACGCGATCGTGAATCGCACGGCATCGACGCCATATTTGTCGATCAGGTCGAGCGGGTCGACGCCGTTGCCCTTCGATTTCGACATGGTCTGGCCGAACCCGTCGAGGATCTTGGGGTGCACGCAGACGTGTGCGAACGGCACCTCGCCCATGTTGTACAGCCCCATGACCACCATTCGCGCCACCCACAACGTAATGATGTCGCGGCTCGTCACCAGCACCTGTGTCGGGTAGAAATAGCTCAAGCTGGCGTTCGGTTCGGGCCAATGCAAGGTGGCGTGCGGCCAGAGCGCCGAACTGAACCAGGTGTCGAGCACGTCGTCGTCGCGAGTCAGCACGTGCTGCGGGCCCAGTGCATCGGCGGGCAGATCGGCCTCGCTGCAAATCAGCCAGACCCGGTCGGCCGCGTCGCGGCGCCAGAACACGTCAACACGGTTCTGGAACGCGGCGGCCAGCTCGTCGGCGGTGCAGGTCGCGCAATACCAGATCGGAATCTGGTGCCCCCACCACAACTGCCGGCTGATGCACCAGTCGCGTTTTTCACCGAGCCAGTCGAGGTACGTCCGCGTGTACCGGGGCGGAAACAACCGCACTCGACCGTCGCGCACGGCATTCATCGCATTTTCGGCGAGGTTGTCCATCTTGACGAACCACTGGTCCGACAGGTACGGCTCGATTGGTGTTTTCGACCGGTCGCTGTGGGCGATTTCAATTTCGCGGTCTTCGACGGCAACCAGACGCCCCAGCCCCTCCATTTCGGCAACAACCTGCCGCCGGGCTTCGTAGCGATCAAGCCCCGCGAACCGCCCCGCCTGTGCGTTGAGCGTTCCATCGGGGTTCAGAATGTTCAGCATCGGCAGCCCGTGGCGGAGGCCGCAGGCGTAGTCGTTCGGGTCGTGCGCCGGCGTGACCTTGACGGCCCCAGTGCCCAGCGCGGGGTCGACCAGAATCGGGTCGGCAATAATCGGAATTTCGCGGCCGGCCAGCGGAATGAGCACCCGCCGGCCCACGAGGTGCCGGTACCGGTTGTCTTCGGGATGCACGGCAATGGCCGTGTCGCCCAGCATGGTTTCGGGCCGCGTCGTCGAAAACGCAACCGTTTCCTCGCCACCCACGACGGGGTAGTTAAAGGTCCAGAACGAGCCAGCCACCGTTTCATGAAACACTTCGTCGTCGGCCACCGCCGTTTGCAGGAAGGCGTCCCAATTGACCAGCCGCTTCCCGCGGAAAATCAGGTTGTCCTTGAACAGATTGAAAAAGGTCCGCCGCACCGCCCGCGAACAAACTTCGTCGAGCGTGAACCGCGTCCGACGCCAGTCACAACTCGCCCCGAGTTGCCGGAGCTGATCCAGAATGCGGGCTTCGTATTCGTCTTTCCAGGCCCAGATCCGCTCGACGAGCGCCGCGCGGCCGATGTCGTGGCGACTGAGGCCTTCTTCCTCCAGCATGCGGCGTTCGACAACGGCCTGCGTGGCAATGCCGGCATGGTCGGTGCCCGGCATCCACAGCGCTTCGTAGCCCTGCATCCGCCGCCAGCGGGTGAGCAGGTCTTGCAGCGTGCCGTTCAGTGCATGCCCCATGTGCAACGCCCCGGTGACGTTGGGCAGCGGGATCATGATCGTGTGCGGGCGCTTCGCCGGGTTCGGGTTCGCGTCAAAGTCGCCGCGCTCGCGCCAGAACTGCATCCAGCGGGCCTGCGATTCACGGGGGTTGTACTGCTTGGGCAATTCGTCAGTCATGGGAGCGGCGGCGAGATTCGAAAGGGGGGCGGCGGGCAACGCCGCGGAAATTCCGGTCTGTGCCGTGCCATCGCACGGCGCGAAGCCGATAAAAACGGGGCGGTGGTTTGCCGCCCGCGCTGTCGTTGTCGAACGCGTCAGGCGTTTTGCAGGGCCACAGCGGGAGGCGCGGGGGCCAATTGCGGTTCGCCCAGCGCCCCTTCATCCTTGAACAGCTTGTACTCGACGCTGTCGACCAACGCCAGCCAACTCGCCTCGATGACGTTTTCGCTGACGCCCACCGTGCTCCACACGTCGTCGGCATCGCGGCTTTCAATGACCACGCGCACACGGGCGGCGGTGCCTTCGCTCGAGTTGATGACCCGCACCTTGTAATCGACGAGGTGCATTTCCGTCAACCGGGGGTAACTGGCCGACAGCGCCTTGCGCAGCGCCGTATCCAGCGCGTTCACCGGGCCGTCGCCTTCACCCACCACGTGCGCGGTTTCGCCCTTGACGAGCAGCTTGACCGTGGCTTCGGTCGTGGGGCCGCCCGCCTCGGCCGTTTCGACATTCACGCGGTAATGCAGCCGTTCGAACTTCGGCCGGTACAAGCCGGCAACCTTTTTCACCAGCAGGTCAAACGATGCCTCGGCGGCCTCGAACTGGTACCCTTCATGTTCGAGGTCCTGAATCCGTTCGAGAATTCGCGTGAGCAGCGCGGCGTCGTGCTCGATGCGGTACTTCATCGTTTTTGCCACGATGTTCGACCGCCCCGACAGTTCGCTCACCAGCACCCGCCGGGTGTTGCCCACCAGCTCGGGGCAGACATGCTCATAGCTTTCGGCGACCCGGGCAACGGCGTGAACATGCATGCCCCCCTTGTGCGCAAAAGCGCTCGTGCCGACAAATGGCTGGTTCGCTTGAAAATTCATGTTCGCCGTTTCGTACACGTACCGCGAAAGTTCGGTCAGCCGCGGCACGCCCCCGGGCGCCAGCACCGAGTGCTTCATTTTCAAGGCCAGGTTGGCGGCGACGGTAATCAGATCGGCATTGCCGCATCTCTCGCCGATGCCGTTGATCGTGCCCTGCACCTGCACCGCGCCCCGCTCGACCGCCGCCAGAGAATTGGCCACCGCCACCCCGCAGTCGTTATGGCAATGAATGCCCAGCGGCACTGCGACAGCCCGCCGGGCGGCATCGACGGCCGCGGCCACGTCGGCTGGCAATCGCCCCCCGTTGGTATCGCACAGCACGATCATTTCGGCGCCGGCCCGCTCAGCGGCCTGAATGGCGCGAAGCGCGAATTCGGGGTTGTGAAGGTACCCGTCGAAAAAATGCTCGGCATCATAAATGACCCTGCGGCCGCACGATTTGATAAATGCGACTGAATCGGCAATCATCGCCAGGTTTTCGGCCTCGTCGACACGCAGCACTTCCAGCACGTGCAAATCCCACGACTTGCCCACCAGCGTCACGACCGGGGCTTTCGAATCGACCAGCGCCTTCATGCCCACATCGTCTTCCGCCGCACAACCCCGTCGGCGGGTCATGCCGAACGCCGTCACTTGGGCATGCTTCAGGGGCAGGTCGGCCACACGCTGGAAATACTCGAAATCCTTGGGGTTCGACAGCGGGTAGCCCCCTTCGACGAAATCGAACCCCAGGTCGTCGAGCCGCGCTGTGATCAGCAGCTTGTCTTCGACGGAAAAATTGACGCCCTCGCCCTGGGTGCCGTCGCGGAGCGTGGTATCATACATTTCGATTCTGGCCATGTTTTCACATCTCCTTGCGCCAAGTCAAACCGCCTGCGGGCTGCGGGGCGAGTATCGCCCCCGGCGCGGCGCCGCACATTCACGACAACCAACAAAAAACCCCCAGGCTTTGCGACCTGAGGGTTGAATCGGACATTCGGTAAAACCGCCGAGCCTCAAGGCCGCCTCGAAGTTCCAATAATCAAAATCCCGCCGGCGTCTGAAACGCCCACGCAATTCTGATTCGATTGGAAATTCACGGCCGACATCGGAGAAGCTCCCGGAAATTGATAAACCTGTTTCGACATCTTACGCCTTCGCGCGGGCAGAGTCAAACGGTTTTACCCGGTGAATCGAATTTGTCGGCCCCGGTATGCCCCGGGCGCAGGTGAATTCGTCAAATCGCGAACCCCGATAACGCGGCCTCCGCCAGATACTCCGGGTCACGCCACACGGGCCGTGGCTCGCGCGCGCGGCCGAACTCGTTTCCTACGCCGTGTTACGACGGCGGCAAGCCGCCGGCTCCCATTGATTTTCGACCCTCAATCCGTTCAAATCCAGTCCGCCGCGCGATTCGGCACAATCGTGAACTCAGGGCTTCGGGGTGGGGCGCACGCAACCTGAAGACGCCTGATTTCCCGTTCGCCGTTGTCAGTCGTTGCGCCAGGCTGACAGTTCGGCGATGTGCCATGACGGCGACAAGCGGCCCCGATTTCTGAACACTGAACACCGAAAACTGAAAACGGCCTCCCGAACACAGCCTTGATCGCCCCGGAGTTGATGAAAATGAACGTGCAAGAGATTCGCGAACTCGTGCTGAGCGGGGCGTTGCTTTCAGCCCAGCAAATCGATGCGCAAATCGAACATTGGGCGGCAGGGGGCGGCCCGGCGGGCGATGGCGAGAACTTTCTGAACACCCTCGTCGAACAGAAATTCATCACCCGGTTTCAGGCCGCCGCCGTTCGTGCCTGTGTGCAGGGGCCCTATCGGCTGGGGGCGTACCTGGTCGGCGACAAGGTTGCCGCAGGGCGCCTGGGCACAATCTATCGGGCCGTACAGGTCGATTTCAACCAGCCCGTCTGTTTGAAGATTTTTCCCGCCTCGGTGGGCGACGACCGCGAACGGGCCACCCGCCTTGCCCGTGAAACCCGCGTGGCGCTGCAGGTCGATCACCCGCACGTTGTACGCACGTTTCAGGTGGGGAGCGTGGGCAAGTTGATCTTCCTGGCGATTGAAGACCTGCAGGGTGAAACGCTCGACGCCCGGCTGAAACGCGAACGAAAGCTCGCCGCGCCCGACGCTTGCCGCCTGATTCACGGCGCCGCGCTCGGCTTGGCGCACCTGCACGACCTCGATGTGATTCACCGCAACCTGGAACCGGCAAATGTCTGGGTGACACGCGAAGGCTGGGCCAAATTGATGGAATTCAGCGCCGCCCGCGATGCACTCGCGCACCTCGACGTCGAAGCCGAAGGCCAGGACATCAGCCTGCTGAGCCCTGACCTGCTGGGCAGCTACGATTACATGGCCCCCGAACAGGCCGCCGGCGCCCAGTTGGCCGATGCCCGCAGCGACATTTATTCGCTGGGCTGCATCTTCTTTCACTGCCTGACCGGCGAGACGCCGTTTCCCGACGTGAACCCGGTGCGCAAAATGATGCGGCACGCCCGCGAACCGGTGCGCTCGATTTGTCAACTTGACCCGCAAATCCCTGAAACCGTCGCGGCCATCGTCGAAACCATGCTCGCCAAGGAACCGGGCAGCCGGTACCAGTCGGCCCGCGACGTGGCGGCAGCCCTCGAAAAAATCCTCGAACTCGAAGAGCAGGCAGCGGTGACCACCACCGACATCAACCCCGAGTTTCTCAAATGGGCCAAGGCGGGCGTCTTGCCCGACGAAATTCATGTTGTCGAGGCCCAGCACGAATTCGTCGACTTCCTCGGCTGGGTCGCCGAACACGGCGAGGAAGAAGATGACGACGAAGACGACACCGAGGATTTTGAATAACGCCCGTGGCAGAGCGCCGGGCGCACTGGGGCAGGGCAGGAACCGGCATTTTCGGGCGCTCACCCGCCGGGCGCTGACGCCACTGTGCACGTACCATGACGATCATGGCCCCAAAATCGCCGGAAACGCATTCCACCCCGCCGTTCTGTTGCGTCGTTTACGCGAGCCAGCACCAGGCCGCGGATGCCGGGGCGGGGCGAAACGTGTACAATTTCGGGCGGCGACGCTGTTGCACTCCTGCCCTTCACACTATTGCCTGCACGCGCACATGGCCCTGACGGAACTTTGCATCGCCGGTTACAGATCGCTGCGAAGCGTTCGTCTGGCCTTGGGGCCGTTGAATGTCATTACCGGGCCCAATGGCTCGGGCAAGTCAAATCTGTATCGTGCGTTGCGGCTGCTGGCGCAGGTTTGCGAAGGCGAATTCGCGCGATCACTCGCGCGCGAAGGGGGCTTTCTTTCGGCACTCTGGGCGGGACCGCGAACTAGTAAGAAGCCACACCGCATGGTGTTCGGGTTTCGGACAGAGGAATTTGCATTTGAATTGAGTTGCGGATTTCCCAAACCGTCGGGTTCGCGATTCTGTTACGACCCGCAGATTAAGGACGAAGCAATCTGGTATGGAAATCAGCGTAAGCCGTCGACGACGCTGCTCGAACGTTCGGCAGGCATCACGATGGTTCGCGACGTCGATGGCCGCTGGGTTGCGTACCCGCTGATTCTTGGTGAAAACGAGTCGATTCTGTCGCAACTTCGCGAACCGCAGCAGTTTCCCGAGCTGTTTTCCATTCGCGACGAGATTCGCGGTTGGCGGTTTTATCACGCGTTTCGCACCGACGACGACGCCCCCCTGCGGTTGCCCCAGATCAGCGTGCAAACTCCCGTGCTCAGCCACGACGCCGGCGACCTGGCGGCAGCGTTGCAGACGATTCTGGAAATCGGCGACGGCGATCGACTGAACGAAGCGGTTCAGTCAGCGTTTCCTGGCAAGTCGCTGCTCATCATTGCCAACGAAGAACTCCTGTGCAAGAAGACGCCGCAAAACACTGAATTGTGCGTGGCCCTTGAAATCGAAGGCTGCGACCGCCCGCTTTTGGCGCGCGAACTTTCAGACGGCACGCTCAAGTACCTGTGCCTGGCGGCGGCGCTGCTCAGCCCGCGCCCGCCCGCACTGATTGCGCTGAATGAACCCGAATCGAGCCTGCACCCCGACTTGCTCGGGCCGCTGGCCGGCCTGATCGTTGACGCGTCGCAATGCTCGCAGGTCTGGGTGACCACGCACTCGCGTGCGCTGGTCGAAGCGATCGGCGAAAAATCGGGGGTCTGCGCCACGGAGCTGCGGCTTGACCATGGCGAAACGGTCATGGCTTGACGACTTGGTACCGGTCGTACCGGAACGCCTCTTTGCCCATCGATGACGCGTAAAACAGGTT
>JAJXXL010000409.1 GCA_021781115.1 Planctomycetota bacterium | reverse complement strand
CGCGGCGGCGGCCGCCGAGGTGATGGAGCTGTCTCCGTTGCCGGCCGACTTGTCAAAGGGCGAACGGTAGTTCAGGCCCAGCGGCTGCCGCACGTAGCGCACATCGGAAATGCCCAGTTCACTGCGACGCTCGTCGAGCCGCGCGATGACCTCTTGCAGGGACTCCAGCCCGGCGGGGCTGGCGAAGTCGAGGCCGTCGTGTTGCAGGACAATCGTCAGCGGGCCGGCGTAACCGGCGGGAAAATGTTCCTGCACGGCCTTGGCGCCAATGACGCTTTGACGAGTCGGCGGGAGTTCGCTCAGCAGGCCATAGCTCAGGTAGTCGTAAAACCAGACACCGACAAAGGCAAAGGGGGCCATTAACAGCACGCACCCGGCGAGAATGCGCGCGGGGTGGCGCACGACCCATTTGCCGACGTGTTCCCAGCCGGCCTGGATCCAGCCGCGCTCGACGAGCCGGCTGAACAGGCGCGTGCCCGTCAGCCAGCCCCCACTGGCGGGAATGCATTCATCGCGGCCCTTGGGCCAGAACGCCGCCCGGCCGACCCAGCACAGCAGCGCGGGGGTGAAAGTGAGCGCGGCCAGCAGCACGACACACAGGCTGATTGAAATGCCGATGCCCGCCTCGCGAAACTTGCCGAACTGGGCGAACACCATCATGCCAATCCCGCAAATGACAGTGCCCGCGCTGGCGGTCAACGCCGACCCGACGTTTTGCAGTGCGCCACCGACCGCCTGTTTCATTGCCCGCCCAGCGTCAAGTTCTTCCTTATAGCGGGCGATGAGAAACAGGCAGTAATCGACGCCGGCGCCATAGACCACGACGGTGATGTATACCTCCATTCCCAGAAACACGCGGAACTTGAGGAATGGCGCCTGGGTCAGCAGGAGTTCCAGGGCCAGCGCGATTTGCACCGAGGCGAACACCGTCAGCAGGGGAATGGCGGCAATCAGCGGGGCGCGGTAAATCGCCCCCAGCAGCAGAATGACCAGAATCATCGTCCAGCGCTCGGTGGCCCGGGCGCTGTCACGGCCCGCTTCGAGCATGTCGCGCCCCACCGTGGCGGTGCCGCTCATTGCCAGGTCGAGGCCAGGCGGCTTGGCGTCGCTCCGCAGGGTTTGAATCAAGTCTTCGATCTGCTTGATCGTGGGCCGGTTGCCATATTCGAGAAACTCGCTGGTGAGTGCCACGATGACAAGCGACGCTTTGCGGTCGGCACTGACGAGCAACCGCCCCATGAGCGGGTCTTTGAAGGTTCTCACGCTCGCAATCAGCGACTTGCCCCCGGCGTGAGTTGCCTCTTCTGCCGCCCGAATCTGCTCGAGCCGGGGCTTGAGCACGCTTTCGATAAAGGCCTCGTCTTCGGGAATCAGTTCGTGCGATTCGCGGCGCACGACGATCACCACACTGCTGGTCAGCAGGTCGTTTGGAAACGCCCTCGCCAGCAGTTTCTCGCCAACCAGGCTCTGCATCTGCGCGGGCAGATACGCGAATTCGCCGTCTTCTGCCACTTCGCGCCATTGTGGAATCTTGAACCCCAACTGGTTGAACCAGCCATGCAAGACCCCCATGGCGCACAGCAGCAACACCAGCCAAACGGCCAGGATGCTGCGCCACTGTCGTTCGACGAACTCAGCCAAAACACGAAACATGCGATAAGATACGCAAAAAAAACGGAATGAATGGCCATGGGCGTGGTAGACGCCGTCGCGGCGGACGCGCGGCGCACTGGGCCTAAGACGGCGGCTGCGTGCCGCCGGCCGAAGTGCCCGGCAGCCCGTGCCGCGGCATGGACTGTCTCTAAACCCAATGGTTCCGAAGAAGTTACGGTAGCGTCTGCCCGTGGGAACGTCAATGAATCAGTGGCCCGTACTGAGCTTGAAGATCGGCAACAGCATGGCCAGGGCGATCGTGCCAATAATGCCGCCCATGACTGCCACCATCATCGGTTCGACGAGGCTCGTGGCCGTCTTGATGGCCGTTTCGACTTCGCGGTCGAAATAATCGCTGACCTTGTGCAGTACCTGCCCCAGCTTGCCGGTGCTTTCGCCCGATGAAATCATTTGCACGAGCGTTGCAGGAAACAGGCGATTGCCCTCCAGCACCTCGCAGATCTGTTTGCCTCCCGCGACTTTTTCCGAAACATCCTCCCAGGCGTCTTCGAAGAACACGTTGTTGGCGACTTCGCCGCTGAGACCGATCGCCTCCAGCATGGGCACCCCCGCGTTAATCGTAGTCGCCAGCGTGCGCATACTGCGGGTCAGGGCGACTTTGCGGCAAACTGGGCCCAAGATCGGCAAGTGCAGCCACAGCCAGTCGAACGCCAGCCGCCCCCAGCGCTGGGTGCGGGCGTACACCAGCCCGCCAATGATCAGGACGACACCAAGCAGGATCCACCCCCAATGGTGCGTCAGGGCGTACGACAGGGCAATCATCAACTTGGTCGGCCCCGGGAGCTTGAGGTTTCGCATGGCGAACATCGGCGTCAGCTTCGGAAACACATAGGCCAGGAGAAAAATGCTTACCCCGACGCACATCAGCATCATGACCGCCGGGTACATCAGCGCCCCGGTCACCTTCTGGCGGGTTTCGAGTTCCTTGCGGCTTTGCAGGGCGATGCGGTCGAGCATGCCGGCCAGCGTGCCACTGGCTTCGCTGGCCTTAACCAGGTTGATATAGGTCTTGTCGAACTGCCGTGGAAATTTGCCCAGCGCCGCCGACAGATTGTCGCCCGCTTCGACGTCCTTCTGGACCGCGGCGAGGGTCTGTTTGAGCGTAGGGTTTTCAGCTTGGCGGGCAATGCCTTCGATCGCGGCCGCCAGCGACACACCCGCGTCGACCATGATCGCCATCTGGTTTGTGAAATAGATGATTTCGCTGCGGCTGATCCGCCGCCGCAGGGCCCCGCCAGCCCCCCCCGCCGCGCCCGCCGGCATCGCGCGGGTTTCCTCGAGCGCCAGCAGGTAGCAGCCGTCCTGCCGCAACTGCCGCGAAGCCTCGTCGCGGCTGGCCGCCGAAATCTCGCCCGACTTGATGCGGCCCGAAGGATCTCGGGCCTGATAGGTGAATCGCATGGCTGCCTCTTACCCTGCCTCGGCCAGATGCTGGACAACAACGTCGTCGGCCACCTGGCCGTTGAGCGCCAGTTGCCGCAGCGATTGTTCCATGGTTTGCATGCCTGCCTTGCGGTTGGTCGAAATGATTCCCGGCAGCAGGTGGGTTGTGCCCTCGCGAATTGAAGTTTGCACGGGGCGATTAGCAACGAGGATTTCGAGCGCTGCAACCCGGCCCCGGCCCCTGGCCCGGGGCATGAGCCGCTGGGTCATGACGCCCCGCAGGCATTCGGCCAGATGCGAGCGAACCTGGGCCTGCTCGTCGGCGGGAAAAACCTCGACAATGCGATCAATCGCGCCGGGCGCCGTTGTCGAATGCAGCGTGGCGAACACCAGGTGACCGGTTTCGGCCGCCTGCAGGGCGGTGCGAATCGTATCGAGGTCGCGGAGCTCGCCGACAAGAATCACATCGGGATCCTGGCGCAGCACATGCTTCAGCCCCGAGGCGAAGCTCGGGCAATCGGCCCCGATTTCGCGCTGTTCGACCAGCGAGCGCCCGTGCGCATGCTGAAATTCGATCGGGTCTTCGAGCGTGATGATATGCTTGGCATCGCGGGCATTGATGCAGGCGATCATCGCCCCCAGGGTGGTCGATTTGCCGCTGCCCGTCTGCCCGGTCACGAGCACCAGCCCGTTTTCCAGCCGGGTGAACTCCTCGACGATCGGCGGCAGGCCCAGCGACGTGAATTCAGGAATCACATTCGGAATGTACCGAATCGCCGCCGCCAGCCCGCCCCGCTGGTAATGCACGTTTGTGCGAAATCGCCCCATGCCTGGCACGGCCACGCCGAAATCGACGTCCTGGTGCTGGCGCAGGCGCTCAGCCTGCTCAGGAGTCATGAGCTGGCGACACAAGTCTTCAATGCTCCGCGGGGTGAGCGGTTCGAGTTCGGTGGCCCGCAAATCGCCGTCGATTCGCAGCATGGGCGGGGCCCCGGTCACCAGCAGCAGGTCAGAGGCGCGGCTGTCGACCGCGGCATGCAGCAAGTCGTTGATATCCATGAGCGTACCATCGTCAGCGAAATTCGCGGCGCGGCAGCGGGCCCCGTTGGCCAGCAGCGGGCCTTCAGCTTTTCTGTTTGTGGGGCGACCAGCTTTCGTCGCTCACCCGAAACACTTCTTCCAGCGTGGTCAGGCCCTCTTTCACTTTCCGCAGCCCGTCGTACCGCAATGTAAACATGCCGTTTTGCGAGGCATGCGTCTTGATGGCCCCCAGCGAGGGGTCGGTCGTGATGATTTCCCGCAACTGATCGTCAATGACCAGCAGTTCATGCAGCGCGATTCGCCCCGAGAAACCGGTGTTGCGGCACCTTTTGCAGCCGGCGCCCCGGTGGTACTCGTCGATTTCGAGGCCCATGTGCTCGACGGCAATCTGCATCGCTTTTGGCGGTTCGTAGGCGATTTTGCACTTGGGGCAGATCCGCCGGCACAGCCGCTGCGCCAGCACCATGTTCAGGGCCGCGCCGATCAGGTAACCTTCGACCCCCATGTTGATCAGCCGGGTAATCGCGCTGCAGGCGTCGTTGGTGTGCAGTGTGCTGAACACGAGGTGGCCCGTCAGCGCCGCCTGAATCGCGATGCGGGCCGTTTCTTCATCACGAATCTCACCGACCATGATCACGTCGGGGTCCTGCCGCAGCAGGCTGCGCAATACGGCGGCAAACGACAGGCCGATCTTGTCCTGTACCTGGAACTGGTTGACCGCCGGCAACTGAAATTCGACCGGGTCTTCGACGGTGCACACATTGACTTCGATCGAGCTGACTGAGTTGAGCGCGGCGTACAGCGTGGTGCTTTTGCCGCTGCCGGTCGGGCCGGTGACCAGGGCGATGCCGTTGGGCATGGACACCTGTTTCGTGAATTGCTCGAGGATTTCGGTGCTGAAGCCGAGTTGCTCCATCGACACGTGAATGTTCTGATTGTCGAGGATTCGAATCACGACCTTTTCGCCGAACTGCATCGGCAGCGTGCTGACGCGCAGATCGATCGGGCGGCCTTCCATCATCACGTGGATCCGCCCGTCCTGAGGCAGGCGGCGCTCGCTGATGTCGAGGTTGGCCATGATCTTGATTCGCGAGGCGACGGCCGGCGACAGGTGCGGGGGCAACTCCAGGCTCTTGAACAGTGCGCCGTCGACGCGGTACCGCACGCGCAACATCCGCTCGAACGGTTCGATGTGTATGTCACTCGCCCCCTCCTTGACGGCGTTGTAGATCACATAGTTCACCAACCTGATGACGGGGCTGAGCCCGGCGGTTTCGGCGTCGAAGCCGATGTCGGAGATTTCCTCCTCGATCAGCTCGACCGAGTCGCTGCCCGCGTCGTCGATGATGTCGTCGATCACGAACACCCGCGTGTTGGGCAGGTAGGTCTGCACCATGCGGCGGATGTCTTTGGCGCTGGCGATCGCGATCTGGATCTCGCAGCCCGCCAGGTCGCGCAACTGATCGAGCAGAAAGACGTTTGTCGGCTCGGCCAAGGCCACGGTCAGTATGTCGCGCACGCGGAACAGCGGCAGCACCGTGTGCTTTTCGATGAACTCGCGGGGTACGAGGTCGACCATTTTCGGGTCGAACAGCTTGTTGTCGAGCCGCACGAACGGCACGCCGAATTCGACGGCCAGGCATTCCAGCAACTGCTCTTCAGTGCAGTACTCTCGTTCGAGAATGACTTCGCCCAGCAGTTTCGCCCCGCGATCGGCGCGTTGCAGTTCGAGCGCCTGTTCAAGCTGTTCGAGCGACACGTACCCCCGCGCGACCAGCAGGTCGCCCAGGCGGCGTTTCGGTTCGTAAAGCGTCCGCGACATGGGGCAATTTCCGACGTGGCGCCGATTTGGTGTGGGTGGGCGGGGTCAAATCTGCCGCGAGCTTTTCACAGGCGGCACGGGCTGTCGCGGGCGGCTTCAGCGAAAACTGGAGACGGCATCAATCAGTGAATCGAACAGGTCGAACTGCTTGTCCAGCCGGGTGATTTCAAAAATCTTCTTGCCGGTTTCACCCAACCCGCTGATTTTCACGTGGCCGCCCTGTTCGCGAAGCTGGTCTTGCAGGTCGAGCAGCGCATCGAGGCCGCGGCTGTCGTACTGGTCGGTGCGGTCCATTTCCAGCACCATTTGCACGTGGCCCGACTGAATCGGCTGGGCCAGCGCCTCCAGGAACCCGGTACGCGTGTCGTCGGTCAGTTCGTCAGGCGTGTGGACGACCATCACCTGGCCGAACGTTTCTGTTGTCAATTTCATGATTCACCCCGATCGGTTGCGATTCAGCCCAGCGGTTCACTACGCCGGCACGGTCGTTGGCGGCGCTGCGGCGTCGGCCGGGCGCGTGGGAGGGGCGGGCTCTGCACTCGGCGAACTCGCGGCGCACACGCGGTTGCGGCCCGCCTTTTTCGCCCGGTACAGGGCCTCGTCGGCCTGGCGGATCAGGTCATCAGGCGTGCGGGTTGCGCGCCCCAGTTCGGCCGCGCCAAAGCTGGCGGTCACCCGCAATTCCTGACCTTCGAAATTCAGCGGAAACGCCTCGAGTTCGCGGCGCAGCAGTTCGGCCAACTCGCCGGCACGTTGCAGGTCATCGTCGGGCAGGAGGCAAATGAACTCCTCGCCGCCATACCGGCACAGCACCGCGTGTTCGGGCGCAACCGCCCGCCACAGTCGTGCCGTTTCACGAAGCACATGATCGCCCGCCTGATGCCCCCATGTGTCGTTGAATTTCTTGAAATGATCAACGTCGCTCATGACGACAGCCAGGGGCCGATCGGCGGCCTGAGCCGTGTTTACCAATTCGCACAGCGATTCCTGGAAGCTGGCGCGATTAAACAACCCCGTCAGCCCGTCGCGGTGGGCCATATCTTCGATCCGCTTGAACAATTGCGCGTTCTTCAGCGCCAGGGCCGAAATGTTCGCCAGAATGTACAGCAGCCGCGAAAAATTCGGCCCGTCATCGGCGGCGCCATGCAGAACGAGCAAACCCAGCATTTCGCCGCCCACGGTCAGCGGGGCAACTGCGTCGGGCGGCTGCGGCTCTTCCTCCAGCAGCCCGCGCAACGCGTAATCGCTCTCGATATCTTTCCGGGTGACGACATACCGGTTTTCCAGCACCCAACGAGCCACGCCGCGATCCGTGCGCGGGAGGTAAGCCCATCCGCCGTCGCGGCGAACGGTGGCCGGGGTGGCGTTACGGAGTGTGCGGGTGTCGGGGTTCCACAGGTACATCTGGCACTGCGACGATTTCAGCAGGTTTTTCGCAGTGCTGATGATCGTGGGCGCCAAGGTTTCGAGGTCGAGGCAACTGGCGATCCGGCGGGCGACGTCCTGCAGCGACAGGAGCAGCATGGGGTAGTCGAGCGATTCATCGGGCGGCGCGTTTCGGGCCACCGCCAACTCGACGGCGCTGTGCGGCGCGTCGTCGCGCACACGCTCGTACAGGTCGCGCAGGTAATCAGTCGTTTGCCGATTGAGGCGGTCGAGCTCACGCCGCAACGATTCGACGACCCCCAGAATCGCGCCGCTCAAGCCGAGCAACACGCCTGCGGCAATCGCGGTGAAGCTCCAGTCGGGCTCGGCCACAGGCCGCCCGAACAGGGCCGACGTTTCCAGCACGCAACTGCACACGGCGATGATCGCCGTGACGGCGGCGGGGCCGCGCCGCCCGGTCAATGCGGCCAGGCAGGTTGGCGCCGCCAGCAGCGCGAGCGATGCGACCCCGGCCGTCCAGCCCAGGATGCCGCCCAAGAACACGGCGAGCGGGCACAGCGCGGCCGCGGTGGCAGGCAGCAGCCAGGCGGGAAGGGACATCCACGATTCGCGCATGATCAGTTCTGTTTCTTTATTCCGTTCGCGACGCAGGTTTTCGACAAGGCGTCTTCCCCGGGCCCGCGTGGGATGCACGCCATACGACCGACCTCGGCTGTAACCGTCAGACGACCACGGCCGCCAGCGTTTCCTCGACGATTTGCAGCAGGTCTCGCGGGCTGAACGGCTTGGCGAGAATCTTGATCACGCCCAGTTCGGCCCGAACCGTGGATTCGTCCATTTCGAAGCCCTTGGCTGTGAGCATCAAAACGGGCAACTGACTCGTCGCCGGGTTCGATCGCACCTGGCGGCACAATTCGAGGCCGTTCATCCGCGGCATTTGAAAGTCGGTGATCAGCAAATCGGGCGATTCGCGCGAAATCGCGTGCCACGCGGCCAGGCCGTCGCCGACGGTCTCGACCCGAAACCCCGCCCGCGACAACTTCATGCCGACAGCCAGGACGATATGCCGGTCATCATCTGCAACAACGATTCGATGCGACATGACGCTCACTTTCAAAATACGGGAAAAGCGTGTTCACGCCGTGCAGGCGTGCTGTTCGGCTTTGCGACGGTTCTTGTCGCGGTGCCCCAGGGGAATTGCCACCGTGAAGCAGCTTCCCTCGTTCACGCGCGACTGGACACTGATGCGGCCGTTGTGAATGTCAGCGACGATGTATTGCACCAGCGCCAACCCCAGCCCGGTGCCCGCCGCCGCCTTGCAGTTTTGCTCGACACGGAAAAAACGTTCGAAGATGCGGTGCAAATCGTCGGCCGGAATGCCCATGCCGGTATCTTGCACTTCAAGCACTGCTTCCGATTCGGCCAGGCGGCTCTTGAGCCGCACTTCGCCGCCTTCGGGCGTGTACTTGATCGCATTCGACAGCAGGTTGATCACCCCTTGGCCGAACAGATCGCGATCGACATGCACCGCCAGATACAACGGGCTGAATTGCGGAATCAGGCGAATCTGCTTTTCGTCGGCCATGGGCCGCACGACTTCCAGGGCTTTTTCCAGCACGTCGTTCAGCCCGCAATCTTCGCGCTGAATCTTGATCACGCCGCTTTCGATTCGGGCCAGGTTGAGCATGTTGTTCACGAGCCGAGTCAACCGGTCAATCTGCACGTCGATGAATCCGTACAGACGCAGTTGTTCTTCGGGGTCGGCCACATCGCCATCCATGAGCATTTCGATAAACGCTTTCATGCTCGACATGGGCGTTTTCAGTTCGTGGCACACCGACGACACGAACTCGGCGTGCCGCGATCGCGCTTCCTGTTCGCCGCCGATGTCGTCTAAAACGGCGATCACTCCCAGCGAACTGCCGTCGCCATCGACCAGGTGCGTCGCCGCCGCTCGGTACGGCCGCACGTTGCCGCCGATTTCGAGTTGCAGCTCGAGCGACCGCGACCGGGTCGCTGCGCTGCGCGTTCGCGTTTCGACCACCAGCCGCGACAGATCGGGCGGCAACGGCAGCGACTGATCGCCTCCTGCGGCCATGCCGCCGAACAGCTCAACCGCCGCCACATTCCAGACGACGGGCCGGTCGCTGTCGTCGGCAATCAGAATGGGCATCGGCAGACACTCGACCGCCATTTCCAGACGGCGGATCTGCTTTTGCCGACCGTTGAACCTGACGCCCAGTTCGTCGCGGGCCTTGACGGCTGCCAGCAATTCGGCGTCGGTCCGCGACAGCCGCTCGCAACAATCACGGATCAACGGTTCGTACACCCCGGTCTGGGCCATGCCGCCGTCGCGGAGCTCGGGGCGGCGCAACAGCACATACGCCTGTTCGGCCTGAAGCTGAATCCGCCGGGCGATTGCTGCGGCCGTCGCCAAGGCCGCGCCCAGCGTCAGGACAACTGCCGCCGCTCGTGAAGGCACCCACGCGGCGCACAAGCCGCACACCCCCCCCACAAGCAAGGCCGTCGGCAAAACCTGCCGCAGCGTTCGCAGATCCGGTTTCATGACGTCGATGTTGGAAATAGGGCACCGCGGGAATTCTGGTCGAAACAAGGTTCTTCGGCCGACGTTGGCGTCGCCGGGGCTTTCGCCACGGAAAAGCTAGTTCACGTTTCAAGGTCTGTCCAACGCGCGGGACGTTTCTGCCGATCGTGCCGATTCTGTTGAACAGAACACGACCACCGCCGCACCGTTCCGCCCCGCGCATGAGCGGCGGCGGTAGACGCACGCGTTGCAGTTGGGCAATCTGGTTGCCAAACCCCGCCCATTCGATACGTTGCGCGCCAGCGATGCCGCCGACATTTGCGCTTCCGGCGTCGCGGGGGCCACGCACGACGAATCCCTGCCGTCGCAAGCCGCCCTGGCCGTATCCAAACCCCGGTCAGCCGTGGGGTCGCCCGGCAACCGAAGATTGACCGTAGCCCTTTCGGCTACCGGACAGTCATCGAGCGCCGCGGCAGCCGCGCCGTGGGGGCGCCGCGGGGCACCACGTTGCGCGAGCCGGCGGCAGGCGGAATTGCCGGTGGAATTGCCGCAGGCGGCGGGCCGGGCGGGTTGGCGACCGGCGGCGCGGCGACCGGCGGGGCCCCACTGTCATTCAGCGGCTGGTCTTCGCCACTGTTGCTGGCGCTGGCAGGTTCGGCGGCGGGGGGTGGAAGTTCGGGGGGTGGCGAATCGGGCGGAACAAATGCCGCGGGCGATTCGCCAGGATGCGCCAGCGCCCAGACGATGCGGTCTTGCAATCGCAGCGCTGGAAGTTCATTCTTGCTTTGCCTCAGGCTGGCGACGATGTGCTTCTGGGCCCGCGGCATGTCGCCCTGTTCATAATAGTACAGGGCCTGCTCATATTCCTTGCGGGCCAGGTTGCTGCGATTGAATGACATCGTATGGGTGCTGAAGTAATCGAGCCGGCGTTCGCCTTCGACCTTGGCCAGCGCGCCTTCGGCGGCGGCGGCGGCCTGGTTGACGATGCGCGGCGTAATCAGCACGATCAGCTCGGTTTTCACCTTGTTTTCGGTCTTATTGCGGAAGAATGGCCCAACCAGCGGCAAAGCGCCGAAAAATGGCACCCGCGCAAAGGTTTCGTTGACCTGCTCGGATATCAACCCGCCGATGACAACCGTCGTGCCATCTTTCACCATGACGTTGCTTGTGACCTCGGTGGTCGACAGGTTGGGCAAGCCGGTGCTGGCGTCAATCGTTGCTGAGCTTTTTTCCGGATGAATCTCCATGCGCACCAGGCCGTCGGGCGCGATGAACGGGCGGATCCGCAGCTTCGTGCCCGCGTCGAGGAAGTTCACGTTTTCAGCCGTCTGCGTGCCGTTGAAAGCCAGTGTCTTGTACGCCAGCCGGCTGCCAATGATCAATTCAGCACGTTGCTTGTTGAGCACCATGGCATGAGGCGTGGCGATCAGATTGGTATCGGCGATGTCTTCCAGAGCATTGATGAACGTCGAAACTTCGCCCGCCAGAAAGCCGTATTTCAACCCGGCCGTGTTCGCCAGAAAATTCGCCAGCGGGGCGCCCAGCGTCCCGCCTGGAACCGGTGTCGCCTGCGGACCGGTCATGGGGGTCGCGGTTGTCGAGGCGGTTGGCGTACCCAGGGTCGAGCCGTTGCCCGACACGAACAGCGAGTTGCCGCCCATTTTGTTGAGCAGTGCAAAATTCACCCCGAACTGCATGTCGTCGGTCAATTGCACGCTCAAAATCATCGCTTCAATGACGACTTGCGTCGGCGGCACATCGATTTCCTCAAACACCCGGTCGATCTCGCTCAGGACTTCTTCATAGTCTTGAACGACCAGCGCGTCGCGTTGCGACAGGCTGTCGCCCCCGACATTCGAGGCATTCGTTGCCAGCCCGACTTCCGAGGGCAGCGTGACGGCCGATTTGCCAATCACCGGGGTAAGCAGCGGCGTGATCAACAGCCGGAGGTCCTTCACGTCTACGTAATACGGCCGGTACACCTTGGTGACGATCTTGCGCGCGAGCCGCGCGCGTTCGTCGGCCTCGGTGTGCGACGAAACGTAAATGAAGTCGCCTTCTTCCTCATAAACGTAGTTTCCCGCCTTGAGAATCGCGGCCAGCCCCTGCTCGAGCTGAACCTGGTGCAGGTTGACCGTTACTTTTCCCGAGACATTTTTCGTTGCAAGAATGTTTTTGCCCATCAACTGCCCCAGCATTTCCAACACCTGGGTGATTTCAGCGTCCTTGATTTGCAGTGAAAACCGGTCGCTGCCATCGTCTTCGGGGCTCGCCTTCAGCACGGTTGGCCCCGAGGGTTCTGATTTGGCGTTTTCGCCGACATTCGACTCGTCTTCATCGGGAATGTCACGTTGGCCCGGCGGCGCGGCAGGCGGTTCGGGCAACGCGCCCGGTGCGGGCAGCGGCGCGGCCCCCTGCCCGGCGGGTGGGCTGCCCGTGGCGGCGGGCGGCGGCGCGCCGGCTGCCTGCGGAAACGGCGCGAACGGGTTTGGCGCTCCGCCCGCCGCACCCGATTTGAGGTTTTGAATCTGCTGCTCCAGTTGCTGCAATTGGTTCGTCTGCTGCAGTTGCTGCAACAATTGCGTGGCCTGCTGCATCTGATCGGCCTGCTGCTGTTGTTGCACCTGGGCAACCTGCACCTGCGCCAGCCGATCGATGTTTTTCTGAATGCTCACCAATCGGGCTTCGAGCGATTTCACCGCCGAACCCTTTTCGACGGCGGGCTTCGTGTCTGCCAGGTTTTCTGCGATCGCTGCCTCGGCCCGCGGTTTTCTTGCGGGCGGCCTTTCGACCGGTGGCGGCGTGATGTACCGGAAGGCCGGCGGGTCCTCGCGCACGATTTCAATTGCCCGCGCCGGGCTGCGCCGTACGGCGGGTCGGGCCACGTCTTGCGGCTCGACCTCGGGCCCCAGAATGACTTCGGCGCGGGGTGCGCTCGCTCGCTCGGTTTGCGTGGTCATCGTCACCCGAACGGGGTCGGCCGATGCCGCGTGCGCCCGCATCGCCGGGCGGGCGGCCGACATTTTTCCGGTTGTCGCGTGCTCCCCGCGATTCACCGCAAGCGATGCGGTCCGGCGCGTTTCGCCCGGCGGGCTCAAGGCCGAATGCAGTTCCACGGCGACAAACAGTGCCAGCGGCAGCGCCAGACTGAAGCATAAGACTCGAAACGCCGTTCGAAATGAGGCATTCATGGCGTCCGACCGTCATCCGTGTCAGCAGGAAATTGCGTCCGCGAGGAATG
>JAJXXL010000194.1 GCA_021781115.1 Planctomycetota bacterium | reverse complement strand
CCACCGGGCGCGCGTGAACCTGGGTATTCGGCGGCGGCTCGCGCCGCTGCTGGGCAACAACCGCCGCCGCATCGAACTCATGACCGGCCTGCTGTTTTCGCTGCCGGGCACGCCCGTGATTTATTACGGCGATGAAATCGGCATGGGCGACAACATTTACCTGGGCGACCGCAACGGCGTGCGAACCCCCATGCAATGGAGCGCCGACCGCAATGCGGGGTTTTCGCGGGCCAACCCGCAAAAGCTGTACCTGCCGATCGTCATCGACCCTGAGTATCATTACGAGGCGATCAACGTCGAGGCCCAGCAAAACAACCCCAGTTCGCTGCTCTGGTGGACCAAGCGGCTCATCGGGCAGCGCCGGCTGCACCCGGCGTTCGGGCGGGGCGCGATCACATTCCTGCACCCCGAAAACCGCCGCATTCTGGCGTTCATTCGCGCAGACGACACCGAACGGATTCTGGTCGTCGCCAATTTGTGCCGGTACGTGCAGTACGTCGAGCTCGACCTGGCCGAATATGCCGGCATCACGCCGATCGAACTGTTCGGCGAAACGCCGTTCCCCCCGATCGGCAACCACCCCTATGTCCTCACCTTGTCGCCCCACGCGATTTACTGGTTTTCGATTTCGCCCCCCCCGGCCGCCCAGGCGCCGCACCTCGCAGCGCACGGCCCGGCCGCAGCGGCGGAAATCCAGACAAGCCGCACTTGGGAGTCGGCATTTGCCGACGCGGGCGTCAAGTCGCTGGAGGCGGCGCTTTTGCGGTACATCGAACAAGACGCGTCCGGCGGGGGGTGGCGGTCGGCGCGGTTGGTCAAGCTGCGCGAAACGTTTCACCTGCCCCAGGCCGCCACCGCGGGCCGAATCGTCGTCGTCGACGTGGCGTTTGACACCGGCGTACCCGAAACCCGCGTGTTCGCCCTGGCGTTCGCGACGCCGGAAGACGCCGCCCATTGGCCGCCCGGCAAAGAACCGCGCGTCATGGCCCGCATTGTCGGCGCCCAGCAGGGGTTTCTGATTGACGCGCTC
The DNA here is from genome assembly GCA_021781115.1 of Planctomycetota bacterium. Lineage (GTDB taxonomy): Bacteria > Planctomycetota > Planctomycetia > Planctomycetales > Planctomycetaceae > JAJXXL01. Next base: position 2,208 of record JAJXXL010000194.1, on the reverse strand, counting down.
GCCGTGCCCGCGTTTTGCGACGCCATTCTCAGCGCGTTCGACGACAGCGCGGCGATTGCGGGCAGTGACGGCGGCCAATTGGTCGCGGTCCGCGGCGCGCAGTACCGCGCGCTGCGCGGGGCCGACCACGAACCACTGCCCGCCGTGCTGAACCTCGCCCCCCAGTCGCATTTCTCGATTCGCTACGGCACGCGGCTGATCGCCAAGATTTACCGGCAGATCGATGAAGGCCCGCACCCCGAACAGGAAATCGGCACGCTCCTGACCGAAACCCGGCACACGGCATGCGTGGCGCCGCTGGCGGGCCGCATCGAGTACCGCCGCCGCGGCCGCGAACCGATCGCGCTCGGAATTCTCCACGGTTATGTGCCTCACGAAGGCGACGCCTGGCAGCACACGCTCGATCAGCTCAGCATGTTTTTTGAGCACGTGGCGACCATGCCCCCGCTCGAAAGCGAACCGCCCTGCCCCTTGCGGCAGAGCCTGGTCGAAAGCCCGCCCCCGCTGCCCGAGCATGCGGGCGAACTGATGCGCGGCAGCCTCGAATCGGTGCGGCTGATCGGCCAGCGCCTGGGCGAGTTGCACCTGGCCCTGGCGAGCGCCGTCGACCAGCCCGAATTCGCCCCCGAGCCGATCTCGCTGCAATATCAGCGGTCGGTGTACCAATCGCTCAGAAATGTGCTGTTCGCCGTCGTCGACCACCTCGATCGCGAACAGCACCGCATTCCCGCCGAACTGCTTGAAAAAACGCGGCAGGTTCGGCGGCTGCAACCCGCATTGCTCGCCGAATTCCGCACGATTGCCGACCGCCGGATCCACGCCACGCGCATCCGCTGCCACGGCGATTGCAAACTCGACAACCTGCTCTCGACCGGCAAGGACTTCGTGTTCATTGATTTCGAAGGCCGACCGCACCAGTCGATCGGCGAGCGGCGGATCAAGCGTTCGGCCCTGCGCGACGTGATCGGCCTGTTGCGGTCGTTCGATTACGCGGCCCAGGCCACGCTTTGGGGGCTGGCCTCGGGGCGCGGCAAAGCGGCCGGCGTGATTCGCCAGGAAGACCGGCCGGCCCTGTTGCCGTGGGCCCGGGCCTGGCGGCTCCTGGTGCACCATGCATTCCTGAAGGGTTATTTCGACGTCGCTGCCGCTGCCAGCTTCGTCCCGCAGAACCCGGCCGAACTCGACGGGCTGTACCGCGGCCTGCTTCTGGAAAAACTGCTGTTTGAACTGGCCAGCGAACTGGAATACCGCCCCGCCTGGCTCGGAATTCCGCTCGACGGCCTGATCGAAGCGCTCGCCCCGCCCGCAACCGAAAACCAGTCTTGATTCACAAGACCGCCGCGATCGCCGGGCTGCTCCAGAACTGGTCGAGCACATCAGTCGTGACGCTGCCGGCATGGCCTTGACCGGCTGCCAGCGCCCCGGTCGGCGCCAACGGTTGCCTGGCAGCGACCGGCGCGGCGCCCCCGCTCGATCCCGCCGCGGGCCCCGCCGTGACGCTGACGCCAGGCGCCATGCCGATTGCCAGGCTGCCAGCCGCCGCAGGCAGGGGGGCGGGCGTCGCCGCTGCGGGGGGGCTGGCAAATTCAGCCGCCGACGCGGCGGCTTGCTGGCTCGCGGCGGCATTGCCGGCCGCTGCGCCGATCACGTACCCCAGGCTCGTTTGCTGAACCCACAGGCTGCCGTCAAGATTCAACAGCGCATCGACGCGCGTGATGTCGGTCGTGAAAATGTGGGTGCCGGTCTGGGTGTTGTACAGGTGGTACACTTCCTGGCTGTTCGGCTGGGGCGTGGTGAAAATCGCCCCGGCGTCGCATTCAAACTTCCAGCCGTGGGCCACGAGCAGGTCGCGTTCGCCGTCGGAGGTCGTGTAGTAGTGCACGCCGTTGTTCGGGTCATAGAGCCGATGAATCGGCGACGTGCCCGCCGAACCGTACGTGTTGACGTCGAATGAACTCGACGCCGCGTGATACCCCAGGGCCATCAGGCCGTTCGCTTCGTCGGGCGACGTCGTGTAAACGGTCTGCCCGGCGTGCGGGTTGTAAAGTTCGATGAAGGCCGCATCGACCGTCATGTTGGCATTGCCAGCGTAGGCAGGCTGCACTGAGAACATGTTCACGCCGCCGAACGCGTTGAGCGCGATTCCGTAAAACAACCCGGCGGGGCCGGGGGCGAACGCTGTCATTGTGCCCACGAAGAGAAACTGCG
>JAJXXL010000558.1 GCA_021781115.1 Planctomycetota bacterium | reverse complement strand
AGTTCTGGTCGGCTCATCGCGTGGACTTGTGAAAGCGGAGAAGGCTTTAAACACGATGCCCTCGTGGCGTCGGCCTTTCGGGCGGCTCCAATCGCGTTGGACGATGTTTTAGGCCACTTTCACGCCGAAAAAAGTGAATGATTGAAAAACTACGTTGTCGTGAAGCGCTACCGCCGGGTTGTCACACCCGGTGGCACAATCACCCATACCCAGTTCGGCACCCACAGTCAGCCGGTTTCCACCTGCGTCGGCACGAACGACGACGGGGCGACTGACGACGGGGCGGCCGCCGGCGTATACGGACACCGATTTTTGTCGCATCATATCGCTTTCTGTCGGCGAAGGGGCGGGTACAAACGTCGCGGGGGAGGGAACCGGTTGAGGTGCTGGCTGAACGCGGGCAGAGCGCGACGGCAGTATCATCGTCATGTCCAACTGCCAGCGGCAAAATGGGTTGCGATGTGCTGATCTAACCCTTTTTGCTGCATCTGGTTCCGAAACGGTTGACGATGCGGAGGCGACGCGGCATTCCAAACCGTCTGATTTCCAACCTACGGTCGCTTTGGCTTCGAGCGAACCACCCATGATGGATATCTGGATAAGTCGACTGCACGCCGTTGCGACTCTTTCCTCTGGTTGGGGCAGCCCCTTTGGCACGACCAGCCGCGGGTTGCGCCTCAGAAAAAGACCTGCGTGCGGACCCAGAACAGGTTGTTGAAGCTGGTGTTGGCGCCGCCCGTCGTCAGCAGCACCGGCGAGCCGTACGTGGAGTACTGCCAGTCAAACGTCAGTTTCACGTAATGGTTCATGTACCAGTTGACCCCATTGTCGATGACGTTGGCGCTGTTGCTGGAAATTGTGGGGTCGGCGAATCCGTACGTAAACGCGTTGCTGCCCACGCTCATGAACGCATACCGGCTGAAAAGTTCGATTCCGCCGATATTTCCCAGCCCCAGCCGCTTGTGATCGTATGACTTGCGCGGCTCCAACAGGTCGACGCGGCGTGTGATTTGTTCGCCAGTGATGAAATAAAACAGGGCAACTGAATACCCCAGCATCGGAATCCGGTGCCGGTTGGTGCCCACAACGCCCGCGAAGTCTTGCTGGCCGAGGTGCAATTGCTGCCGCGTGGGCAGAAAACCGGCCGTGGTGGCGTAATCCTGAAACCCCCCCTGATACCCGGCCACCAAACCCAGGCTGCGGTAATAGTAGGCCAGGTCGGCGCTCCATTGTTCGCGCACGCCGTCTTCAAACACGGTGTTGCCGAAGCGGAAGAACGTGGGCGACACGTTCGACGCCCCCGACGATGTCGATTGGTCGTTCGCCGTACGCAGCGAAAATGGCTGGGCGGCGTTGTGTTCGTTGCCGAAATTGAACGACCCGCCGAGGTTTACCTGTTGCAGCAGCTCGCAGTCGCTTTTCAGGAACGGCTTGGTATTGATAAACGTGAACAGGTCTTTGCCGTTGTTGTAATCTTCGAACGACCGGCGGGGTCCATTGAACAGCCCCAGCGCGTATTCGAGCCGTTTATCGAGCACCTGTCCGTGGGCCATGACGCCGATTTCACGGTTGGGGGCCATGTTGCCCACGAACACCGAGCGTTCAGGCGCGATCAGGTCGTTTTCGGAGATTTTGCTGTATTCATAGGTGTACGGCGTTTTCATGCGGCCTGCACGAATCTGAAACACGTCGGGGTCGACGCCGCCGAAGTTGATATCGACCCAGGCATCCAACAGGTCCAGCGGGCCGTAGCCGCGGTTGATCACCGTATAGTACCGTACATATTGCGAGATATTGCCGAGGACGTACCAACGTTGGCGGGGAATGATGAAGTCGTCGTGCAGCGGGTCGCCCGAAGGCACGAAATTGCGCGAATCGACCTGCGTCAAGTTGTGGAACGTCAACGAGAAAAAGCCGTCTTCCGATTTGACGGTCAGCCCGTCTTCGCCAAACTCGGCTTCGATCTTGCGGTTCGGCGCTGGCATGTTTGGAACGTACTTCATCTCCGGCAGGGCGATGCTGCCGAGTTCGTTTGAGCGCTGCCCAAGTGTCCCTGACCGCCATTGCCGCAGGTGCAACCCCGGCGCCGAACCCATTTCCGATGGGGGTTGGTCACCCGGGGCAAGAATCTGGCCCTGCATCAATCGCAGGCCGAACGGATCCGAGGTTTCGAGCCCTTCGGAATCTTCCTGCGTTGCATCGGCCGCGAGCGGGTCACTCAGGAGATTCGTATCGAAGTATTTCTTCCTGGCGGGCCTGCTCGTGCCGCCGCCGCTTTCGACGCCAAAGAGCGGCGGCGGTTCGTCGACTTCCGTACCCGGTGGCTCCTGGGCGCAGGCCGACAGCCCGCTCCAGGCCAGCGCGGCGACCAATGCGGCAAGGAACGCAAGGTGACTTCGAGGCATGCGCAAGCACTCGCGACGGCCAATCGGCAGGCCGGAAATTTACAGAATTCGATGGAAAGTGAGAGGGAAGGCACCATATACGCCTTTCATTCAATCGACTCAAGGCCAAATGCAGCGATTTCCAGTGAATAACACAGCGGCCGATGGAGGTGCGACAAGAGGGACCCCGCGTTGGCGTTCGATCGTAGGTTTCAGTCACAACAGATTATCGCAATTTCTGTTATGGCATCTGCCCTGCTCTTTCGCGACAAGGTGGACTTGCCTGCGGGGGCCATCAAAAATCGGCCGCCATTCAGTTCTGTCGATTCGCCCCGCGCTGATCCCGTCAATGGACGCCGGATTGCCCCCGGTCGAGAAAGCAATCGTACCGTACCATGCCGCTGGCCGCGATTCTGAACGTGATCGCCCCCCGGTCGTGCGTCGACAGGATTTGGGCGGCGGGACCGTACACGGTTTGCAGTTTTTCAAGCGGGGCATTCCGCCCGGCGCTAACCACGACGCATTGCGGGCGGGCCCATGCGGCCAGCCCCCGGGTGTTAGCCGCCAGGCTGCCATGGTGCGGCGCCAGCAGTGCATCGCACGCCAGTGGTTCCGTGCGCAGCAGCGCCGCCAGGCCGTCGCCCTCGAGGTCGCCGGTCAGCAGAATCCGACGGCCGGCGTACTCGATGCATAATACGACGCTGTTAGCGTTGTCGCGACTCGACCGGCTGCGCACGGGAGGATGCAACACGCGCATCACGACCTGATCATCCAGCCGCAGCCGGTCGCCCTGCCAGACCAATTTCAGCGGCGCGGCATTTCCCTCGGCCGCCGCGCAGAGGTGACGTACCCCCGCCTGGCGAAAATCGAGAAATGAGGGGTGTGCCAGCACGCAACCGGCAGGCACACTCCGCAGGAGCAGCGGAATGCCGTTGAAATGGTCGATGTCGGCGTGCGACACGACAATGGCGTCGAGGCGCGTTAACCCGCGCGACCACATCACCCCCTGCACCGATTGCTGGGCGCGCAAGCCGTCCTGCAACTGGCCCGCGTCGTACAACAGGGTTTGCCCGCCGGGTAGTTCCAGCAGTGTGGCGGCGCCATGGCCCATGGAAAGAAACGTGCAAACCAGTTCATCGGTCGGTGCGGGCCGGCGGGCAGCCGCCAGCCCCACAACCGTCCACAGGAGCAAAAATCGCCACGACCACGCCCCCCACGCCGCTTTCGGGCGGCTGCCCACGACGCCCGCCAGTCCGGCGTAAAACCCTGCCAGCCACCACGCTTCGGGGCCGGGGCCGTACCAATGCCCGCCGGGCGCCGCCCCCGCGCGCGAAACCACCCACACCATGGCGCGCAGGCCCCAATCAAACGCCCAGGCGCACGGTGCAGCCAGCGCCGGGGCCACCCACCCGCACAGCAGCAGCAGGTAGCCACTCGACAACACCGCCGCGACCAGCGGCGCCAGCGCCACGTTCACGAAAAACCCGGCCAGAGAGAACAAGTGGAATCGGGCCATTGTCAGCGGCATGGTGAATAGCCAGATCGACGCCATCGTCATGCACGCCGCCGCGGCCGTGCGAATGCACCAAGACAGCCCGATTGATGCGGGCCCGCGCTCGCCGGGGAGGGGCAATGACGCGGGGTCGCCGGGCCGCGTTGCCTGGCGCAGCCAGCGGGGCGCCCAGACGAGCGCCCCAACCGCCAGAAAGGAAAGCTGGGCGCCGATGTCGAACAGGTGCATCGGGTTCCAGACCAGCACACCCACGACGGCCAGCGCCAGCGCGTTGACGACTGATGTACCGCGGTACCATGGCATGCCCAGCAGAATCACCGAAATCATGAGCACGGCGCGGACCACGGGTGGCTGGGCGTCGGCGACGAAGGCGTACCCGACAATCGCCACGAGTACGGTGGCGACCGTGGGCGTGCGAGCCAACCCCACGAGCCGGCAAACGAACCACACAATGCCCGCCAGAAAGGCAATGTTTGCCCCCGAAATCGCCAGAATGTGCGTCGTACCGCTTTCGGCGAAGGCCGTTCTCAATTCATCGCTCATACTCGTCCGTGTGCCGAGGAGCAGCGCCACGCCGACGGCGGCCGTTTCAGAACTGAGCCGGCTGTCGATGATTCGCTCTGACTCAGCCCGCAGCCGGGCTTGCCAGCGCCGCCAACCGCCCCGATTGCCGGCACGAACGACATGCACGCCTTCGGGTTCGCCGCACCGGACCACGGTGTTAATTCCCGCAGCCCGCAAATACCGGCGAAAATCGAAGCCGCCGGGGTTGCGCGCCACCGACGGCCGGGCAACCCGCCCGCACACGGCAACCAGATCATCGACATGCACATTGAGCAAATGCCCGCTGACTTCCAGGCGGGTCATACCTGTTGCGGGCAATGTTTGTTGCCCGCTGATCAGGTTCTGGCAGGCCAGCGTGCAAATCGTGCGGTCATATTCGGGCATGCCAGGGAACTGCCGCCTGTCTTTCCTGGGCACAATCGTCGGCTCGTCGACCAGTTGCCCGACCAGGTGCACCGGCTGTGAAATATCGGTGGCGTATTGAGCCGCTTCATGGGCGGTCGTCAGCGACCACCGCACATGGTGCCACCCGCCGCCCAGGCACACGGCCGCCCCCAAAAACAACGAGGCGCTCAGCCGCCCCGGCTGTCGCACCAACGCGGCAAACCCGCCCATCAGGCACAGCGTCGCGGCGGTCAACCACGCCGCGAAGCCGCCAAGGCAATTCGCGTCGAAGACGATACCGAGAGCCACGGCTGCGGCGACCGGTACCGCCGGGGCGCGGCGAACCGGGCGCGGGAGTAAATCATCGCCCGCGGTCACTCGGCCGCCCGAAGCCGGCATCATCGGCGAGCCGGCTCAAGCCGTACGAGCCCCACATCAATATACTGGCCCCCACCCGTTTGCCGACACGAGACTGCCAGCAGGTTTTTTCCCGGTTTGAGTGTACCCAGGGCATCGGCAGAGATTGGCATTTCTTCATAGTCCGTGGAGTAGCCATCGGCTTTCGCCGCCAGAATTCCGTTAATGTAAATCGCGACATCTTCATCATGGTGCACCAGCAGCCGCAAATCGCCGATGGGGCCTGGCGGCAGGGTGATTTCGCGGCGGAGCCAGATCTCCTTGCTGTTCCAGACCGTGCGCACGACCGCGCCGGGCGTCATTTCGGTTCCGAACCCGCCGGGGCCGCCCTTCCAGCCCGTGGTGTCGAAGCCAGGTTTGAACCAGTCGTCGCCCGGCTTGTCAAATGTAAATCGCCAGGATTGCGGCGCGGATTGCGAGGTGGCGACGACGGTTTTAATTTCAGGAATGTGCGACACGTCGCCGCGATTGACGGCGGCGACCCGGTCGAGGTCGACCTTGATCACCTCCCGGTCGTAGGTCAACAGCCCGTTGGCTTCGGTTTCGACGTCGGTGATTTGCGTATACACCGCAGCGTTTAACCCTGCCTCAGTCTTAAGTCGATGCACTTCACGCAGCAGGCGTTCGTATTTGTGGGTCAGGTCGGCGCGGCTGGCGGCGCCGCGGTACCCCCAGGTTTTGTTGGTCCAAGTGTGCTCGTCGACCGCCAGGCCCAACCCACCGAATTCGCCCAGCACGCCGGCCCGCATCGCCTCGGGCGGCGGGGCGCCCGGGCCAGGATAGACATGAATGTCATGCACGTCGCCGGCGGGCATGTCATTCCAGCCACTGGCGCAGTTCACGAGCCGGGTTGGGTCGTATTGTTTTGTCCAGTTTGTAATTCGCACGGTGTCGAATTGCCCCCAACCTTCGTTGAACACGACCCACATCACGATGGATGGGTGGTTATGCAGGTTGTCGATCATTCGTTTGAGTTCGAGTTCGTACTGCCGGGCCGATTCGGGGGTGCGTGTAATTTCGCCCTTGCCCGGGCCTACGAAATTGTCGCCGCTGGGCATGTCTTGCCAAACCAGCAGCCCTAACCGGTCGCACCAGTAATACCAGCGGTCAGGTTCGACTTTAACGTGCTTGCGCGTCATGTTGAAACCGAGTTGCTTCGTGATTTCGATGTCGTATTTCAGGGCTGCGTCGGTGGGCGCGGTGTACAGGCCGTCGGGCCAGAACCCCTGATCCAGCGGGCCCACCTGAAACACGAAATTGCCATTCAGCAGCACCCGGTTCACTCCTTTGCCGTCTTTGGAAACCGAAATCTTGCGCATGCCGAAATAGCTCGTTACTTCGTCGGCTGCGGGTCCCTTGTTGTCGCCAACCTCTACGGGCAACTGCACATGCAAGCCGTACAGAAAAGGGGCGTCGGGTGACCAGAGTTTTGCCGAGGGCACCTTGACCGTCAGTTCCTTACCTACTGGCCCTTTCACCATACTCACTTCCTGTTCGCCGTCCATGACCCGTACGACGGCCTCGGCGTCGCCCGCCCCGCCCACCTGCACGGTGATGCGCACTTCGCTGCGGTCGATATCCGGTACGATCTTCAGTGCGGAAATGTGCCGGGGTGAAACCGGTTCGAGCCACACGGTTTGCCAGATTCCCGTCGTCGGCGTGTAGAAAATGCCGCCGGGGCGGTTGACCTGTTTGCCGCGCGGCTGCGAGCCCTGGTCGGTTGGATCCCAAACTCCAACGATCAATTCCTGCAAGCCCGCGGGTTGCAGGGCGTCGGTAATGTCGAACGAAAACGGGTCGTAACCGCCTGAGTGCTGGCCCATTTTCTTGCCGTTCAGCCAGACGGTGCTTTCCCAGTCGACGGCACCCAAGTGCAGCAGGACGCGGCGGCCCGCCCACTCGGCCGGAATGTTGAAGGTGCGGCGATACCACCACCGGTCGCCCTGGCGCATCACGCCCGAGAGCGCCGATTCGACGGGAAACGGAACGAGAATGCGCTCGTCGAGGTCCTGGCCGCTGGGGACGGCGGCACCCGCTTTAGCCGGTGCAAGTTGCCAAACCCCGTTCAGGTTCAGCCAATCTTTGCGAACCAACTGCGGCCGCGGATACTCGGGCAAGGGACTGGAGGTCGAGACATCTTTACTCCAGCGCGTGGCCAAGGGGCCTTTCGCCGGCTTCCAATCGGCCGCTGGAGCCAAATTGGCCAACGACAGCAGAACACACGCGCCGATCGCCACCATTTTTTTCATCATCGCCGCCTCGCAGTTTTCGAAGAAAAGAATAGATTTCGACACGTCCCGCTCGGCACGCTCGATCTTGAGATGTTTTGCCCCACTGGTCCGATGCACCGACGAACCGGATTCAGTATAAGTGTCCCCCATCAGATTTGCGAGCGAACGAATAATCAAGACGCCCATTGATGTTATTTCAAGGCTTCTTGACTGTTGTTTACGGCGCATGATAAAAGAGAGGGGTTTGGTCGGCGGGATGTATGGACGATTGGCGACGGGTGAAATTCATGGCCCTCGTGACACTGCAAGTTGTCGATGGATTTGAGCGCGGGCGCGTGTTTTCTGAATTGCCGACGCCCGTCACGATCGGGCGTGAAGAAGACAATTCCATTCAGTTGAACGACGAACGCGTCAGCCGATTTCACGCGAAAATTCAGGAAGAAGCGGGGCGGGTCATTCTGACCGACCTCGAAAGCACGAACGGCACGCGCGTCAACGGTCGCTCGGTGCAAATGCGCGTCTTGCAAGTTGGCGACCATCTCGCGGTCGGACGATCGCTGTTGCTGTTTGGCAGTACGGCCGAAATCGCCGCCCGCAGCAATCGACCGGATGAATCGGCGCCCCCCGCCAACCTTGACAACCTGACCGTGGCGCTGCCCGGGGGCCGTGGCGGGCCACAGGCGCCGGTGCAGCCCGGTCCGGCTGTGCCAGCGTCGCTAGATGGTGATTTTGCGGCGCTCTTTCCGCACGGCGCTCCTGAGCTTCCCTCGGAATTGCGGGCGATTCAGGCCGCCCAGTTGTCGGATTTGCTGGCGTACATTCACGACCGGATCCGCGAGGTGGTCGACCATGCCGTCGAAGAGCCTGTCGGTAAGGGAGTCGCCATGCACATTGACTGGAATGCCTGGCAGCAAATGCTCAAACTCGAAATGGAACTGGCAATTTACATGCGGCGGATAGCCGACCCCAATCATTAGTCCGTACTTATCATGATTTTTGGGCAGTATTTTGAGGCAATTTGTTTTATTGCATGGGGTTGCGGCGATTTGTCAATTGCAAATTGTAGCCACTAAATAGTATATTATTCTATTGACATACACGATCATGATCTTAATATATCCACATGCCAACCAGAAACGGCGCAGTTCATGTAGCCACGACGTGTAGAACCTATAAGGGCAAGGTCTACACCACGCACCTCCTGCGCCGGTCTTACCGCGAAGACGGGAAGGTCAAGCATCAAACGCTTGGCAATCTGTCGCACCTGCCCCCAGACCTGATTGATACGATTCGCCAACGGTTGGCGGATGAAACGCCGCCGCCCGATGGCTCGTTCGAGATTGTGCGCTCCCTGCCACATGGGCACGTCGTCGCAGTGCTCGGAGCGCTGCGGCGAAGCGGGCTGGAACCGGCACTGGCATCGCGCCCATCGCGCGAGCGGGATTTGATCGCCGCGCTGATTGTCATGCGGCTGATCGCGCCCCAATCGAAATTGGCCACATCCCGCACGCTGCTGGAAGCCACCGCCACGACGAGTCTGCCCGTGGAGCTCCTTCTTCCCGAGGACTTGACCGAGCGTGACCTGTACGAAGCGATGGACTGGCTGCTGAAACGGCAGGCGCGCATCGAGCGGAAGCTGGCAGGAAAGCATTTGCAGGACGGCACGCTCGTGCTGTACGACGTCAGCAGCAGCTACTACACCGGGCGCAGAACGAACCTGGTGCAGTTTGGCTACAATCGGGACGGAAAACGCGGTCGTCCGCAAATCGTTTACGGTCTGCTGTGCAGCCCCGAAGGCTGTCCCGTGGCCATCGAAGTCTTCGAAGGCAATACGGCCGACCCGAACACGCTCGCCGCGCAAATTCAGAAGCTTCGACAACAGTTTCGCGTGCAGCGCGTGGTGCTGGTTGGTGATCGCGGCATGATGACCACGCGCCGCATCGACGAGTCGTTTCGCGACGTGGAGGGGCTGGACTGGATTTCCGCCTTGCGTGCCGACAGCATTCAGAAACTCGTCTCCGCCGGTTCGATTCAGTTGTCCTTGTTCGATGAGCGCGATCTGGCGGAGATCCAGTCGCCAGACTTCCCCGGCGAACGGCTGATTGTGTGCAAGAATCCGCTGCTGGCGGACGAGCGCGCGCGGAAGCGCAACGAACTGTTGGCCGCAACCGAGAAAAAACTGGACGCGGTCGTGCTGGCCACGCAACGTGCAAAGAACCCGCTGCGCGGGCAGGATCGGATCGGGCTGCGCGTCGGGCGGATCGTGAACCAGCACAAGATGGCGAAACATTTCGAGCTCACAATTGCCGAAGATCGTTTTGCGTACCAGCGGAAGGCTGATCAGATCGCTGCGGAAGCCGCCCTGGACGGCCTGTACGTGATTCGGACTTCCGTGCCCGACGACGTGTTGACCTCTGAAAACACGGTCCGGGCCTACAAGAACCTCTCGAAGGTCGAACGTGCGTTCCGCTGCATGAAGACGATTGACCTGCGCATCCAGCCGATTCATCACTGGCTGGATGACCGCATCCGGGCCCACGTGTTTTTGTGCATGCTGGCCTACTACGTGGAATGGCATCTGCGCCGAGACTTGGCGCCAATTCTGTTCGACGATCATGATCGAGCCGCAGCCGAGGCCGAACGCCCCAGCATCGTAGCGCCGGCGCCGCGTTCGCCCGCCGCACGTGCGAAAGATCAGATCAAGCACACCACCGACGGTTTTGCGGTACACAGCTTTCGGACATTGCTCGCCGACCTGGGGACGCTCTGCAAGAATCGCGTGCGCATTGCCCGCGGTTCGACCGCAGCGTCAGCACGTGACTTCTTCGTGCTCACCAAACCCACCGACGAGCAGCAACGGATTCTCCGTCTCCTCGGTGCCACTCTGTAGCCGTAGCCAGAAACCCGCAGTGGCATTTAGCCTTAACCCCAAGGCACGCATCATGTTTCCAGCGAACTGATATGTTAAGTTCGGATTAGTCCTGCCGATTGGGGCCGTTTGCGCTCGAACTAGTTTATCGGGCGAACGCGGGCTGCGCCTGCCGGAATGAGTCGTTCTGCGGTCCGCGGTGTCAGGCAACGATCAGGCCTTCGCGAATGGCGTACCGCGCCAATTCGACTCGGTCGTGAATGCCCAGTTTGTGCATGATGCGATACTTGTGGCTGTCGACCGATTTCAGCGAAATATGCATCGAGCGGGCCACTTCCTTGACGCTTTCGCCCCGCGCCAAATGCTTCAGCACTTCGAGTTGCCGATTACTCAGATCGGTCAGCGGGTGGGCGGAATGCAGCGTGCGAATTCGAGACGGCGCGGTTTCATCGAGCCGCTCCTGAACCTGCCGCGAGTAGCAGGTTTCGCCGCTGGCCACTTTGCGAATCGCATCGATCAGAAACTCAACCGGTTCACCTTTCAGCAGGTAGCCGGCCGACTTCAACCGAATGGCTTGTTCGACGAACACGTCGGTAAGGTGCCCGGTGAGGAACAGAATGCGGGTCCGCAGCGCACGTTGCAAAATCTCGGCGGCAACGTCGAACGCACTCCGCCCGGGCAGTTCGACATCCATGACGGCCACGTCAGGTTTTGATTCGAGTATGTGTTTCAACCCGTCTTCGCCCGATGTCGACATGCACACCACGTTCATATCGGGCTGCATTTCGATGCGGGCCGCCAGCACTTGCAGCAACAGCAAGTGGTCGTCAGTCAGCGAGATCCGAATCGGCGGGCCTTGCATAATTACCTCGTTTCGGCGACTGCCAGACAACCCTTCCATCAGCGCGGCGGCACCAGGTGAAACAGCGCCCGAACCTGGCATCCGACCTGATCCAGCGCATCAAACATTTGCGATTTTCGCGCAAAGTCGGCATCGGGCGCGCCGTCGGCCAAATCAATCAGGCAATACAAGGCAGTCAACTGATTGTTGATCTCGTGCGCAATTTTCCGAATCGCCTGCTGAGTATCGGCAGGATCGGCACGGTTGGCGAAATGCAGCTCCATCCGAAATTCCATTCGTTATAATCGCGCCAAACGGGCAACTCAAACGCCGACTTCGCGTGTGGTAAACGGGCGCAACACGGCACGCGGCGGCAAGCTGGTTTCCGTCTTCGACAATATCGGAAATCGGCGGCGAGCCGAACCATGAAAAACGGTCATGCCCCGCGAATGCGGCGAATGGCCGCAAGCCAGTGCGAGTTACGCCGCATCATACGCCAGGATTTCCGGCGTGCGACTTCATTTTTCGAAATCGGCGAATCGGCGTGATTCGTAGGTTTCAGCCTTTCCCGCCGGGGCGCGAACGATCAGCACGGCGGCGCCCGGAACTGATTCGATCAATGCAATACCCCGTTCGGGCCCAAGCACGCTGACTGCCTTGGTATAGCTGTCGGCGATCGTACAATTGGCGGCGACGATGGTCACGCTGCTCCGGTCGGTCAGCCCCAGGCCAGTCGCCGGATCGACAATATGCGAATAGCGTTTGCCTTCGACCTCGACAAACTGCCAGGCGTCGCCTGAAGTCGTCACGGCCGCGTGTTCAAGAAGGAGAAATCGGCTCGGTTCGGCTTCGGGGTCAAGCGGCGCCACGCCGATTTTCCAGCCCCGCGCACCGGGCGGGGCGCCGCTGACGCCAATATCGCCGCTGCCGTCGACCAGCGCGCTTGTGATTCCCTGCTGCTTGAGCACAATCAGGGCCTGGTCGACGGCGTATCCGACGGCAATACCACCGAGGTCGAGTTGCATGCCGGGCTGTAAGAGTTCGGCGGTGCGGCGTTGCGGGTCGAGTTTCAAAAATCGGTGGCCGACGCGCATGCGGGCGGCCGCCAATTCGTCGGCGGGAGGCAATTTTCGGGTGCGCCGCGCCTTGCGCCAAAGTTTGATCAGCGGACCGACGGTCACGTCGAACGCACCGCCCGATTTATCCGACAACTCCAAGGATCGCGTCAGAACCGTGAACAGGTCATCACTGATTTCGACGGCCCGACCGCCGCCGGCCGTCTTGCAAAGCTGCATTAATTCACTTTCCGGCTCGTAATCGCTCATGATCTGATTGAGGCGGTTAATGCGGGCGAATGCCGCCCGCGCCGCCTGATTTGCGGAGGCCTCGTCGGCCGCGTATAATACGACCTTGAACGGCATGCCCATCTGCTTGTCGGTGAACTCATACCGTTCGCTCGCCGAAACAGCGGTGGCGTACGCACAAGCCGCAGTGCACGCCAAAAGCTGAAACCGGTACATCATCGACATTTCCCCCCCAAGGGACGTGCCCAATGGCGAATCGTTGTTAATCACCCACACCCCAATTCTCGCCGCGGCATACAGCTACTGTAAGTCGGCCAGGCTCATGAATTCAAGGATCGCGAATGACGCAACACATACGATGGGTTTTAATTGGCCTGGTGCTGGTCGTTGCCAGGCACAAGGCGGCCGGGGCCGATGCGCCCGGCCCTCCCGTGGTGAATGTTCCTGCCGCCGATGCCAAAACCGAACGGGACATGAAGAAATACACCGAACCGATTTCGGGTACGGAGCTCAAATTTGAAATGGTGCCGATACCGGGCGGCACGTTTTCAATGGGCAGCCCCATCGGCGAGTCGGGGCGGCGCGACGACGAAGGACCGGCGCACAAGGTGAACATTGCCCCGTTCTGG
>JAJXXL010000326.1 GCA_021781115.1 Planctomycetota bacterium | reverse complement strand
CACCGCTGAGACCACTGGCCCAGGTCGGGCGCCGGTTTTTGCAGCGTGGCAAGAATGGCGCCCTGGCTGCCCGCACGCCACTCGGGCCGACTCCAGCGAGGTTCGTTGGAACTGGAGACCGTTCGGCCGAGTGCGAATTGAATGCCCCGTCTCACCGTCCCCGCCGGCCCGTGTAGCACGTCAGGCGCATCGTCAGGATTTATGAAGATCCTGAGTTTGCTTTTGCCCGGGGCAGCGATTATCCGTTGAGCCGAGCGACCGCCCGCCATGCGTCATCATTCGTCACGTTCGGTCCAGAGTTGTTTCAACTGGCCGAATGAGCGCAAAGGTTCTTCGCCCTGCTTGGCTGCGGTGCTGAGCGGTGGCGGCTCGGGCTTTTGGGGTTGTGAGATCGGCGTGGCAGACAGTGCGGCAGCAACAGGAGCTGCCGGTGCGACGCCGTTTTCAGATGGTGCGGGCGGGGCTGGCGGTTTAGCCCCTTGCCGGGGGGCACGGGGTTTCCTGTCTGGGGCCTGCGGCTTGCGCCCGCGCGGTTCGACAACGGCGCCGGGAGGAATCATCGACAGCGAGACACGCTTGCGCTCGGCGTCGACACCCAGAACCCAAACCGTGACGACGTCGCCCACGCTGACGGCGTCGTGTGGGCTGCTGAGGTACTTCGTGGCAAGGCGGCTGATGTGCACCAGGCCGCTTTCCTTGAGGCCCACGTCGACGAACGCCCCGAAATCAACGACGTTGAGCACTGTGCCGCGCAGCTCAAGACCCGGCTGCAAATCCTCCATTTTCAAAATTCCTTTTTTGAAAATGGGGCCGGGCAGGTCGGCCCGCGGGTCGCGACCGGGGCGGGCCAGCGCGTCAATAATGTCGCGCAGCGTCGGCACGCCGATTTCCAGTTCGCGGGCCAGGGCTTCAAGGTCGAGCGGCACGGCGGGGTCGGGCAGGGCCAGGGCGGCAAGCGGCGTATCGCCGTCTGGTACCGCCGCACGCGACAGGAGCATCCGGGTGGCCGGGTAGCTTTCGGGGTGAATCCAAGTGCTGTCGAGGGGTTCGGCGCCCCCGCGAATTTTGAGAAATCCGGCAGCCTGGGTAAAGGTGGCCTGCCCGACCCCGGCGACTTCCAGCAACTGAGCACGGGTTTGAAACGGGCCATGTTCCTTACGCCATTCGACGACGCGGCGCGCGGTCAACTGGTTCAGACCCGAAACGTACCCCAGCAGTGACGCGCTCGCCGTGTTCAAGTCGACGCCGACGAAATTCACGCACGACTCGATGACGTGATCGAGCGATTCGCGCAAACGCTTCGAATTCACGTCGTGCTGGTACATGCCGACGCCGATATGCTGCGGCTCGATCTTGACCAGTTCGCTGAGTGGGTCCTGCAGGCGGCGGCCAATGGAAATCGTGCCTCGCACGGTGGCGTCGTCGTCAGGAAATTCCTCGCGGGCGACACTGCTTGTGGAATAGATGCTGGCGCCCGCCTCGTTGACGATGACATACTGCGTGTCTGGCGACAATTCGGCGATCATTTCGGCGATCAGTTCTTCGGTTTCGCGGCAGGCCGTGCCATTGCCAATTGCCACAAGGCGGCAGTCGTGCGCATTCAGCATCTCGGCGATCTTGGCCCGAGCGGCGGCCCGCTTTTCGGGCGACCCCGTCACGTAAATCACGTCGGTTGCCACGCGGTTGCCGTTTTCGTCGAGCACCGCCAGCTTGCAGCCCGTTCGAAAACCCGGGTCGACGGCGAGCACGCGGCGATTAGTGAGCGGGGGTTGCAGCAGCAGGTTTCGCAGATTGCGGGCAAACACGGTGACGGCGTGCTGTTCGGCACGCTCGGTAAGTTCGCGGCGAATTTCACGTTCGAGGCTGGGCTGAATCAGGCGGTCGAGCGCATCAGCCGCGCAACTCGTGAGGAACCCTGAAAACCGGTGTTTGAGCAGCGGCAGGTGTCGGGTTACCGCGCCCAGCGCCTGCGCCGCATTCCAGTCGAGCTTCACTCGCAGGGCCCCGGCCCGTTCGCCCCGGTTGTACGCCAGCACACGATGCGGCGGAATCTTCGCGGCCGGTTCCGAATGATTAAAATAATCGCGATAGGCCTGGCCGGTGGCTGCGGCGGTTTCGGTGGCGGCGGTTGTCAATTTGCCGGTGCGCCACGCCAGTTCGCGAGCCGAAGCGCGAATTTCGGCGTCTTCGCTGATCCGCTCGGCGAGAATATCGGCCGCGCCCTTGAGCACGTCATCGGGCGTGAGCAGGTCGCGCTCGGGCGCCACGCAGGCTGCCGCAGCGGCTTGCAGGTCGTCGGTGGCGAGTGTTTGATTCCAGATCTGGTCGGCCAGCGGTTCAAGGCCCCGTTCGCGGGCCAAGGCGGCGCGGGTTCGCTTTTTGGGCTTGAAGGGCAGGTATAAATCTTCGAGCCGCTTGAGCGAATCAGCCCGCGAGATCGCCTCGCGCAGTTCGGGCGTTAACCGGCCTTGCCCCTCGATCAATCGTAAAATCGTGGCGGCGCGCTCGGCCAGTTGCCGCAGCGCGCCCACCCGGTCGAGCACGGCCCGGATCCGCTCTTCGTCGAGGTTGCCCGTGCGCTCCTTGCGATAGCGGGTGATAAACGGCACGGTGTTGCCGTCATCGGCCAGCGCGGTCACGCTTTCGACCTGCGCCTGGCCGAGCCCGAGTTCCGCCGCGACGCGTGCGAGATCAATTGCAGGTTGTCTATCCATGCCTGGAAACCGAGGTGAGAATCGAATGGAAGCTTCGCGGTATGTTAACGAAATCTACCGTGCGAGCAATCGGAGAACGCCTCGCGCCGCCCACTTCTCTCAAGGATTTACCACCCTGCGCGGGGTGTACCGCCGTGCGGCACGGCCAACCTTGCCGCCTTGGGGCCGCCAGGCCGCAGGATCGGCGGCGCTGCCCCTTTCCGAGAAAGTTCCACGGGCACGCCCCTTGGCGACCGCTCGCACCCAGTTACAATTCCTGATGGGCGCAAGGCCTCGAATGTCGCCGCCCGATTTCCACACGTTTGAATATCCTCTCGCTGTCTCCACCATCCGTTGAATGCTTGGATCGCACGCCCCCGACGGGCTGCGCGCGTTCGGCCCCACTTCACGTTTGCCATTCGTAGGGAATGTCCGGCACGGCCGGCATAACCCGTTCCGTTTGACGCTGAACGCTGCGCTGCCCGGCGAAACGTCGCCGCAGTCGCTCGGCCGTAGGCCAACGTGCGCCATTACGATCGTCGCGTTCGGCCTATCTCGCCGGAAATGGAATGGAAATCGGTCGAACGGTTAGAACCGTTTTGCACCGCCGGGCCGATACTTGGAAGGCGGTACAGTCGAGTCATCGCCCGGCCGGTGTCAAGCACGAACCGGCTGGTGCGGTCATAACGATTGTACCGGTTTCACGGGCGGAGCCCGGAAACGCGCGGTCGCAGCAGGATTGCCGCCACCACGCCCGGAGGCGTGACGGATCGACTCGGTGATTTTCCGATTCGAGGACGATAGAGATGCTTTCGCGATTGACCTTCTTGGCGACCTGCGTTGTAACCCTGTTCGGTGTTCAGTGTGGCGTGCTGACGGCGGCACCCACCGCCGTCGGCGTGTGGCGCACCGACTTTGCACAGGCTCAAGCCGAAGCCGAGCGGCTGCACCGGCCGCTCGTAATTCACTTTTACGCTGACTGGTGCGGCCCATGCAAGAACATGGAACGTACCGTATTGCATGCGCCCGACGTGCTGCGTGCGCTCGAAGGCGGGTTTGTGGCCGTCAAATTGAACTTCGACAAAAGCCCGGCAATTGTCGCGAAATTCAACATTGAATCCCTGCCAACCGACGTGATTGTGGGGCCCGACGGTCACATACTCAGCCACACGGTCGGTGCGCAGGACAAGGCGGTGTACTTGGCGACAGTCAACCGCATTGACGCGCGATTCGCCGCCCTGCGCAAGCCACAACCCCCCCCACAGGTGGCACTGGTTGCGCCGGTCACACCCGTTCCGCCAGCGGCACCCGTTCCCCCTCCGTTGCCGCCACAAATCGAAACGGGCGATCGCGAAGGTCAACCGCTGGTGCAATCAGAAGCCCCCGCCGCAAACTCTGGCGAATCGAGCGCGGCGGCGGACATCGACCAGGAGTTGGCCCGCGCCCCAGAAGCCCGGCCCGCGGAACCGGCTCTCGACGGCTATTGCCCCGTTACCCTGTGGACCACGCGCACCTGGAAACGGGGAACGCCCAAATTGTCGTATGAGTACCAGGGCCAGACGTACAACTTCCTGAGTTCTGTCGAGTTTGAGAAATTCAAGGCCGACCCGGCCCGCTACGCACCGCGGCTGTTGGGGTGCGACCCGGTCATTCTTTCAGAGCGCGATCTCGCCATTCCTGGAACGACTAAATTCGGTGCGTATTACGAAGGCGAACTGTATCTCTTCGAAAGCGGCGACAGCCGCAGCCGATTTCGCAACGACCCCCGCAAATTCACCCGCACGGCCCATGTGCTGAAACCCGAAGACGTGCGCAAGCGGCGGGCGTAAACCTGCCGCAGTGTTCCGGCGCTCACGCGACGCCCAAACGGCCGCCATCACCCGTCGGCCGGGCCTGACAAGGTTTCGATTTGCGCCCGCAAGATGCGGTCGAGCTCGTCGGCCTGATCAGAATACTGCGGCCGCACATCGGCAAAATCCCAGCGGTCGTGGGGTTTGACAAAGAGTTGACCCGCGGCCAGACGATTCGACCGGCCCACGACGTAATAGAAGTCGTCATTGCGCAAGCCCCATTCTTCGGGCGACCCCACGCATGCCGATTCGCGAATCACTGCCGGTTCGCCGCGAATCAGTGGCAGCAGGCTTTGCCCATGCCGCCGATCGGCTGGCGGCGCGCAACCAAACCATGCGGCCAAGGTGGGGGCCAGGTCGACCGATTGCACGAATGCGGGCCTGCGGCCTGCGGCCTGCCCAGGGCAGCGCACCAGCAGCGGAGCGTGAATCAGTTCCTCTCTGAGCGGCGGAGAAGCCGTGATCGGGCCATGCTCGCCCAGATGATCGCCCCCGCTGGCCGCGAACAGCACCAGAGTTTCCTTGGCCTGGGCCTGGCGATCGAGCACGGCCAGAAGTTTGCCCAGCCAGCGATCAAGATACGTCGCGTACGCGGCATACAGCGCGCGGGCATACCGCCGTTCGATGATCGCCGGGTCGGTTATAATCGGCTCGGCCACCAGGTCTTCGGGCGAGTGGGCGTCTTCAAGGGACGTCGGCTTGCGTTCGTCATCGTCATCGAATTCATCGTCGTCCGGCCGTTCTTCCAGCCCGAACTCCGAAAAGTACAGGTCAACGAATTCGCGGGGCGGCAGCCAGCCGGGGGGAACCCCGCGCGACATGAGCCACAGCAGCGACGGCGTCGCCCCGGCGGCCCGGTCGCGACCTTTCAGCCAGGTCGACGCCTGCGCGACCAGTCGGGCGAAAGGGGCGTCGACCTCGGCGACTTCCAGTCCGTCGCTGCCCAGGATCGTGGCGACTTCATCGAACGCCGGCGCCACACGCGTGTCGGCCTCGTGCGTCGCCTCGACGAACAGGTGCGTTGTCACACCGGCATCGCGCAGCCAGTCGGCCAGCCCCGGTTGGGCCAAGCGTTTAGCGGCGGGCGGAAACTGATACCGGCCGGTCCACCAGGCGTGCTGCCGGGCGTACGGGTCGAAGTTCTCGCCGTAATGCTGGTCGAACAGTACGCTCGCCGTCGCCAGCCGGTCAAGATTTGGAGTTTCAATCCAATCGTTGCCGTAACACCCCAAGTACCCCAGGTGCAGTCGATCAAAACTGATGACAACGGCATGCATGTTCAACGTCTCGTTGGTACGCGACTTACGGCGATTTCCGCGAAACTGACCCTATCGAGTCAAGCATCGCGCGTCCAGCCAAACCCGGCGTGATGTATCAGCGACCCTTGGCCTCCTCATTTTAACCGCTGGCCAAACTTCGCAGAAAAGCGCCCGAAATGAGGTTGTGTCGTTTCGGATGTTCGGTTACAAACCTGCGCGACAGCCACCAGAAGCGCCGGTGTCACGGGCGTGTGATCTTTTCTGGCGGTGTCTGGCGGGCGCTTCAAGACGACGCCCCGCGATTGATTTGATACGCAGGACGGATCCGCACGTCCAGCCGCGAGTTTGCCAAGCCAGGTATTTCGACGAAGCCTCGTCGGGTGCCGCTGGAAAACAGCGGTCGGGCCAATCGACAGGGAGGTTTTGGGGAATGCGCTCATCAACCAGTGGCCCGATCGGGGCTTTCCTGATGATCGGGCCGCTTCTGGCGATACCGGTGTTTGCCGTTGTGGGAATTCCCCAATTTGCACCCGTCGTCGCGTCGTCGGTCACCGAAGAGGAACTGCCCCCGGAAGCCGTACCGTCACGATCCGTTGCCCTGCCGGTAAAAGTCGGCACAGCCAGCCACGGCGCCGCCGACCTTTACGCCCCGTACCCCGATGACGCGATTACCGGGCGAATTCGACCCGTTGTGGCCGATCAGTCGTCTGACGAGAACTCAGCGCCGCTTTGGAACGAACCGGCTGGCGCCTCGCCCGTGCGGCCTGAACCCGCGTCGCGGAGCATCGAATTCGCCGCCGCAGACACACAGCAACCCGACTTGTCGCCCGGTGCGCGCCAGCCGCCGCCCGAAGCGCTCGACGGCTGGGAAGTCGCCGACGATCTGATGCCCGAGCCGCCGCCAGCTCGGCAACCAGCCCCGGCCCCGCGCGAATTGACGCCGTCCGCCGCAGCGCCGGTTGTTGAAGTCGCAGAACCGCTGACTTGGAAACGAGCCGCCCAACGGTTGCAGGAACTGGGCATTCATAAATACCGCCTCGAACGGATCCCGCAAAAACAGCGGTTCGTGTTCACCTGTGCGGTGACCGCGCCGGGCGATGGGCGGGTGTCGCGGCGTTTTGAAGCCGAGGCCGACGAACCGCTGCTGGCAGTTCAAAGCGTGCTTGACCAGATCGACGAATGGCAGGCCGCCCGCTAAAGTTGCTGCCCGCCGCGACGAGGACGATTTGATCATGTCGCTTCTCCAGATCTCCCGTCATGGGGCGCTCGTGCCGAGGCAGCCGCCAGGCTGGAGCGCCGTCGAGCCACATTCGTTGCAACAACGGGTTTGGTTCAGGATGTTGCGCAGCGGCAACGAGCGGGCCGGCGTGCTGGGCGTGGCGGCAGTGCATCGCACTGCAAAAATGGCGCGGCTGGAAGCAGTGCTGCTGATCGCCGATGCGCCGTGCGCCCCGCGGCGGCTGGCGCAGTTGGCTGGCCTGGCTGATGCCACAGAAGTCCGCACGCTGGTCGGTCGCCTGAACCAGGCGTACGATTTGGGGAACACGCCGTTTCGCGTGGAGCGCGTGGCGGCGGGGTATCGGCTGTTTACACGCCCTGAATATGCGTTGTGGCTGGGCAAATTGCATCAGCGACAGGCCGAATTGAAGCTCTCGCCGCCAGCACTCGAAACGCTGACGGTTATTGCCTATCGGCAACCGATTACCCGGGCTGACATCGAAGCGGTTCGCGCCGTGCAATGTTCGGAAATGCTGAAGCAACTCATGGAACGCGGGCTGGTGCGCATGGCGGGCGAAGACGACTCGCTGGGCCGGCCGTTTCTGTATGAAACCACCCGCAAGTTTCTAGAAACATTCGGGCTCCGCGAACTCGAAGACCTGCCCTTGGCCCGGCAGCTTCGCCCGGCCACTGCCCAATCACAACCACCCGCCGCGTGAAATGCCGAGCCCGGCGCGGCGGGCGTCAAATCGGGCCGCACGCCGCGCCGGGGGCGGCGTGCCAGCGCTATCGGGTTCAGGTATCGTTCGTTTCGCGCTTCGATTGCCAGACCGCCCAGGTCAGGCCCACGACGCTCACGCCGATCGCCCCCCAGAATAGCACATTGCCCGGGGGGGCCTCGACAGCGACGCCCTGTTCCTTGAGCCTGGCGACAACGGTGCTGTCATAAGGCAGGATCAGGCCCACGATCAGCAGGCTGACCATGTTCATGACCTTGATCAGCGGGTTGATTGCCGGGCCTGCGGTGTCTTTCAGCGGGTCGCCCACCGTGTCGCCGGTAATCGCCGCCTTATGCTTTTCGCTGCCTTTGCCGGTGTTCTTTTCGAAATCGACCGGTTCGTCTTCGATCGTTTTCTTGGCGTTGTCCCAGGCACCGCCGGCATTGGCCATGAACACGGCCAGCAATTGCCCCGTGACAATCATGCCGCCCAGGAACCCGGCCAGCCCGACAACGCCGAGACTGAACCCGACGAGCACCGGCGCCAGAATCGCGAGCAGAGCCGGACCGACGAGTTCCTTTTGCGCCGAGGATGTGCAAATCGACACGACGCGTCCGTAATCGGGCAGTTTCGTGCCTTCCCAGATTTCCTTGTCGCGAAACTGCACGCGGCACTCGTTGACGATCAGAAATGCGGCCCGCCCCACAGCGCGAATCGTCATCGAGCTGAACAGAAACGGTATCGCCCCCCCGATCAGCATGCCAATGAACACGTCGGGCGATGACAGCGTCAGCATGGCGGCGACCGTGTTGTACACCGCCGATGAAATCTGTTCGGTTTCGCCGCCGCCTCCGGAACCGACTGAAACGATGTAGCTGTTAAACAACGACACGGCGGCGATCACCGCCGAGCCGATGGCAATGCCCTTTGTAATCGCCTTGGTGGTGTTGCCCACCGCGTCGAGGTCAGCCAGGGTCTGGCGCGAAATCTTGTACTGTTCTTCGCCCATTTCCTGCTTGTCATACCCCATTTCGCCAATGCCGTTGGCATTGTCTGCGACAGGCCCGAACACGTCCATCGAAATCGTATTGCCGGTCAGCGTGAGCATGCCAATGCCGCACATGGCCACACCGAACGCCACGAACGTGGGCGTGGTGCCGGCATACACCAGCACGCTGAGCAAGATGGCGCCGACAATGATCATGACGGCCGCGACCGTGCTTTCGTAACCGACGGCGAACCCCTGGATGATATTCGTGGCATGCCCGGTCGAACAGTTGCGTGCCAGGCTTTTGACCGGTTCGTAATCGGTACCGGTGTAATACTCGGTGCACTTGTTCAGGGCCACGGCGAGAATGATGCCGATGAGGCAGGTCCAGGCGGGGCGCATATCCAGCCCCTTCCAACCCAGGTTGGCCCACATCGGCAGCGCCCCGACATCGGCGGCGCCGTTTGCGTCCATGGGAAACCCTGCCGCCGCCTGCGGGTATTGGGCGAGGTAGGCGGCGTCGAAATGGAGGTACGCCAGCCCCAGCAGAATGAACCCAACGACACTGATTGCCGACCCGATGATGAACCCGCGGTTCACGCTTTTCATCGCTTCTGAAGCGGTGCCCTTGTCGCCCGCCTTGACGCTGTACGTGCTGATGATGCTGGCAATCACGCCAATTGCCCGCACCAGCAATGGAAAGATCACTCCCTTGTGGCCAAAGCTGGCAATGCCCAGAATCATCGCCGCCACGATCGTGACTTCGTAACTTTCGAAGATGTCGGCGGCCATACCGGCGCAATCGCCTACGTTGTCGCCCACGTTGTCGGCGATTGTGGCCGCATTGCGGGGGTCGTCTTCGGGAATGCCCTTTTCAAGTTTGCCGACAAGGTCGGCCCCCACGTCAGCCGCCTTGGTGTAAATTCCACCGCCCACACGCATGAACAGCGCCAGCAGCGTGCCGCCGAACCCGAACCCGAGCAGGGCTTCATACGCGTGCTCGCCATACATCAGGAAAATGATCGACCCGCCGAGCAGCCCCAACCCGTCAGTGAGCATGCCGGTAATTGTTCCCGTGCGGTAGCCGACTTGCAACGCCGCGCCAAAGCTGGTTTGTGCGGCGGCGGCGACGCGCAGGTTGCCCGTCGTGGCCAACCGCATGCCAACGAACCCCACGGTTCCTGAAAACAGCGACCCGATCAGGAAGGCGATTGCCCGTCCCCATGCGATTTGCGGCGCCACACCCGAAGCATTGGCGGCATAGTACAGCACGACCGTAATCACGACGATCAACACACTGACGACGGAAAACTGGCGATACAAATAGGCGTTGGCCCCTTCGCGAATCGCGCGGGCGATTTCCTGCATGCGGGGTGTGCCCTGGGGCGCGTTGCGAACCTGCCCGACCAGCATCAGGGCGTAACCCAGTCCGGCGAGGGCCACGAACACGTTTGTCACCAGGGCGATCTTTTCGTACATCGCGAACGTGTTGCTGGTCAGCGGAGCCCAAAGTTCGATCGCCTTGTGCGGGGCCACGCCTTCGCCCGGTGCACTCGGCGCCCAGGCGAGTGCGGCCAGAAAACCAGCGGCGATCAACGCCAACAACGGTGCAGGAAGTCGTTTCATGATCTCCTTTTCGCCAATCGCTCGTGAACGTTTCGGGAAGTGAAAAAACACGACGACAGGTTGAAGACCCGGAGCGCTCCGATCCCAGGTTCAATCCGCCAGGAATTGATGCTTCTGTGCAACTCAGGTCGCACGCAACTGATCGCGTCCGTCTCCACGGGTTGGGGGGTCGGGCCTGCCCGCGCGGTGGCCGCCCCAAAAGGTTAAAGAATCCTGATGCGTTTCAGGAAAGTTATGCAACTGCTTAAGGATTCGCAAGTCTGCCAGAGAGGAATCGACGCAATTTCCGGCAACATTGTCGGCGACCCTTTGTTGGATGCGACCGTCAACCTTTGTGCCTCTCTTTTGGGAATGCCCGGTTCACCGCGTCGCCCTGGAATCGCCCGTACCACGGTTTTGAAAACTCATGTGGCTTATGACGTCGCTGCGTTGGAGGCTGCCACGTTCTGCCTGCCCGTGCCGCATTTTCGTCGTCCGGTTTGCCTGCGAGCCACCAGCGAGTTACGATCAAGCTCGGTTATTGGTCTGACTGCAACTGTCACGAAGTGCTCCATGCCATGCTGACATCATTTGAGGTTCACGGCTTTCGGGCGTTTTCGCAGTTGACGATCGAGCGACTTGGTCGTGTGAACCTGATCGTCGGCAAGAACAATTCCGGCAAGTCGTCGCTGCTCGAGGCCCTGCGCGTTTACCGCACCGCCGGCTCCCCCTTTGTGCTAGGTGAAATCCTGCGCGCGCATGACGAAGTGCTGAATCCAAGTGATATGGGCCTCGAAGTGGCACAGCTCGCGGCATTGTTTCATGGCCGTAATCCGCGCCCGTTCTCAGAC
The DNA here is from genome assembly GCA_021781115.1 of Planctomycetota bacterium. Lineage (GTDB taxonomy): Bacteria > Planctomycetota > Planctomycetia > Planctomycetales > Planctomycetaceae > JAJXXL01. Next base: position 1,985 of record JAJXXL010000326.1, on the reverse strand, counting down.
AAAATTTCGCTCGGTCCGAAGAGCGCCCCACAGCAGCGATTGGTGCTGCGGCCAGTCTTCGTTCGAGACGGGTTGAACCCGATACGTTCGCAGCCTGCTGGAACGTCGGAGGAAGTCACCGAAGAAGCGGCGGCCGCCGACCCAAACGTGCGTGCCGCCCTGTCGATTGAACTTGGCGGACGCGAAATGTGCGTAGACGCCGATATGATTTCCGGTCGGCGGTCGCGAATGACGGGGCTGGGGCAAGGGCCAACCTGGATCAGCGCCACCGGGGCTGACAATGAACTCGTTTCGCGCTGGTGGGATGTCATCGTACTCAATCCGGAAAGCGAAAATCGGGTCGTCAAGTGCCTCAGGCCCATTGCGCCGGTTGAGCGAATGACGCTGGTCGAACGTCCGGAACGTCGCGGGCGAATGTTCATGGTGCGGCTTAAGGGCGAGACCGGTTCGACCCCGCTGCGGAGTTTCGGCGACGGCATGGCGCGCATGTTTCAGATCGCGATTGCGATGGAATTTGCGAGTCGGACGGGATTTGTGTGGGCGTGGATGTCCCAATGGTCCATTGGTGAAAGCTTACCACTGGCCCCCACGCTGTTGCTCGATGAGGCCGAAAATGGAATCCATTATTCCGTGCTCGCCGATTTTTGGCGGTTCGTGTTTAAAGTCGCGCAGCAGAATGGCGTGCAGGTCTTCGCGACGTCACATTCCTGGGATTGCATCGAGGGCTTTCAAGTCGCTGCCAGCGAAAATTCCGCCGCCGACGGAGTTTTGATTCGTCTCGAACGGCACGATCAGGGCACAAAAGCCGTTCTCTTCGACGCCGATGAGTTGCGCATTGTTTCCCGAGATGAAATCGAAGTCCGATGAAGAACCGCCTCTTGCTTGTCGAAGGAAAAAATGACCAACACGTCATTTATGCGCTTTGTCATGCGTACGGTATTGCCGAGAATGTATTCGACGTCGCCCCTGCTGGCGGCGTGGACCAACTGCTCGACAGTATTCCCGTTCGGCTAAAGCAAAGCGACCTGAAACGCCTGGCAGTAATCGTCGATGCCGATGACGACATCACCCGAACTTGGGAACGTCTTGCAAACCAGATCCGCAAATCGGCGATGGCAGAACTGCCACGCGCGCCTGACGTCGACGGTACCTGCCTGAATCTTAAAGACGGAATCCGGTTCGGCGTCTGGATTATGCCCGATAACCGCCTGACCGGCATTTTGGAAGACTTTGTGGCCCGGCTGGTGCCAACCGGCGATTGTCTTCTGCCACAAGTCGACAAATTCTTGAGCGACATCCCGCCGGAAAACCGGCGGTTTTCGCGGCAAAAGCAGCCCAAATCGCGAATTCACGCCTGGCTGGCCGTTCAATCGGATCCGGGCATGCCGTTGGGCCAGGCGATCACCGCGACGTTTCTCAACGCTCAGGCCGATGCGGTGCGACCCTTCATCGACTGGCTCCATCGCGCATTGGTGCATTGATCAGCGCAGCCCAAGCCTCGCGGCACACAAATTCACTTTTTTTGGAGCGGCCCCCCCCCCATGACCGATGCTTCTGCCGACCGATACCTGGCCGTCAAAACGGTGATGATGCCGCGCGACACCAACCCCCAAGGCACGATTTTCGGCGGCGTACTGCTCAGCCACATCGACCAGGCCGGCGCCGTGGGGGCACAGTATGAGCTGCGCCGCCTGGGGGTGCCCTCGCAAACGATCGTGACAGTCGCCATGAATGCGGTCGAGTTTCACCGCCCGTGCTACGTCGGCGACGTCGTCAGTTTCTGGACCGAGCTCCGCCGGCTGGGCAAGACTTCGATCACCATGCACGTGACCGTCGAGGCCTTTCAAGCCGGGCAGGTCGTGCAACTCACCGAAGCCGACGTGACCTACGTGGCCGTGGACCACGTCGATGGCCAGCGCCGCCCGGTGCCGCTGCGCCGAGCGACGCCCTGACCTGATGCCGAAAATCAGGCGTTGCTGCAACTG
>JAJXXL010000488.1 GCA_021781115.1 Planctomycetota bacterium | reverse complement strand
GTTCCGGTCGTCATAGGTGTATAAAGTCGCCGCCCCGCTGGCAATATCAGTTCGGCTGATCCGGTTGCCATTCGCGTCATAGGCATAATTGTACGTGCCGTCCGACAAGAGTTCGTTGTTCGCGCCGGTGGAATAGCCGGTATTCGTGCGGTTGCCGGCTTCAGTCGTTCATGAACAGGTGTTTGTTGGCCCGGGCCCATTCGAGGCAGGCCCAGTGGGCGCTGCTCACGTTGCCGCCGTACGACACGTAGCACGTGCTCGGGGCATCGCTCTCGATTCGTGAAATCTTGCCTTCGAATCGGGGCAGCGTTTCCCAGGCGGTGATTTGGTCTTCCCAGCAGCGGTCGGTTGGCGCAGCCGCCAGGTCATGCACGTTCTGAATGGCGAATGCTCTTGTGAACGCCCAACTGCCCGACATGCCGCCGGGGGCGTGCGTTTCACTGAAATCGGCGCTCGGCAGATATTCGTACGGTTTGCCCGGCGCCAGCACCAGCCGGCCCGCATTACGGTTGATCACGAAGTCGAACCCCGATTGCAGCGCCTGCAGCAGGCGGGCGATATGAAAGTTGTAATAGATGTCATCGTGATCGCATTTGAAGAAGTAGTCGCAGCCCTGGTCGATCAGCACGCGAATCGGAATCAGGTACCAATCCTGAACGCGGTCGAGGTGCGGGCTTTCGAGGTTCAGAAACTGCATGCCGTCGCGCTGCGCGGGCCCGATCAGATCACCCACCGCCCACAGGTAGCTGGGGTGGTGGTTGTTCTGGTGAATCGCCACCACATTCGGGCGCGTTGTTTGCGCCAGCACCTGCAGCAGCGCGAACCGCAGGAACAGCGGGTTGTTGTGCGTCGTGATGTATGCGCCGATTTTGCTCACAACCTGCTCCTTACGACTTGACGACGAACCAAGACGGGGGCATGTCGTTCGTCGCGCCCACGGGCTGGATGGCGACGCGCGAAAAGAATTCAGACACAGCCTGGCGCACTTCAATCAGCAGGTCGCTACGATAGCACGAACAAAAGTCATGCCCGGCCAGCACGCCGCCAGCCCGCACCTTGGGCCACCAGCTGAACAGATCAATCAGCACCGACTTGTAATCGTGGGCCGCGTCGATGTACACGAAATCGAAATGGCCGTCGGGAACATCGGCGGCGGCCTGAAACGACGTTTTTCGCACGATCTGGCAGGCGGCGAATTTCGACAGGCGGTCGCGCGCCCGGCGAAAGCGCGCGTCCATTGCGGGCTGGGGCGCGTTGGCCATATCAATGTATTCGTGCCGCGGGTATTCACGCCACGGATCGACGGCGAAGAACTCGACAGGGCACCAGCCCGTCAACAGGACTTCTGAATACTCGCCCTCATAAACGCCGACCTCGGCCCCGCGCCCGTTCGGAAAGAACTCGGCGAGCACCGCCGGCAGCGCCTCACGCGACCCGGCCGCCCGAAGGGCGTGCCTCAGCCGCTCGCGCTGTTGCCCCCCCTGCACGCCTTTCGCAATCTCGGCGCTGCGGTCGGCATAGTAAATCGGCGGCCGCGTGCCGCCGCCAGGTTTGTCCTGTGGCGGCGCGATCGCGTTCGCGGCGCCCCCTGCCGCCGGGCCCGCCGCGGCCGCCGCGTGGCGCGCGGGCCGATGCGGCTGCGGCGAAAAGCTGTCGGGCCGAATGTAGTACCGCCCCGACCGGCGATCGACAAACGTAAACTCGGCGCCCAGGTTCCGAAATCGCCGCCAGAATTCTGAGTCGTCTCCCAGAATGAGCTGTTCGTCGAATAGCCCCGCCCGGTCGAGCAGGCTGCGGCGGTGCACGATCCCCAGCGGCGTGCACAGGTTGATTTCGTCGATCTGCGGCCAGTACTGTCGCGTGTTCCAGGTGTGCGAAAACCGGGGCAGGGCGTCGCCGCGCTCTTCGACAAACACATCGTACCCATAAACCAGGACATCTCCCCGGTTCTCAAGCGCAATGATGCGCTCGAAATGATCGAGGGCAAACTCGTCGTCGCAGTCCAGGTAGGCGATCAGGTCGCCCCGCGCGTGGCGCAGCGCGAGGTTCTTCGCCGCCGCCGGCCCTGAGTTGACGGGCGTTTGTAGCACGCGAACCCGGGGCTCGGTTCTGGCAAGGTTTTGAAGCGCCGCGAATGTGTCGTCGGTCGAACAGTCGTCGACCGCGACAAGTTCCCAGTTTGAAAACGTTTGCAGCAGTACCGAACCAATCGACCGCTCGAAGTATCTGGCACCGTTGTAGACTGGCATGACGACGCTGACCACCGGCGCGGCAGATTCAGAATTCGCGGTCGGCAAAGCCGCGCCCGCGGGGCTCGCGCCCGGCGGATCGATTTCTCCTGACGATAACGCCACGAGCCGATCGCCCGCCCCGAGTGCCGTCGATTTTGAACGGGGCAACAGGGGCAACCTTGCGCCGCCGGGGCGCACTCCGCCGGCGCGCGGTTCGCGCACATGGCAGGCACCGCTCTTTACGCCAATGAACGCGAACCGGGCCCCGGTCAGGGCGAACCGACGCCAGAGGTCGACGTCTTCGTGCGTGCGCATCGCCGCGTTGAACAGCCCCGCCTGCGCCAGCAGCGCTCGCGTGTGCACGATGCCCAGGGGTTTGCCGACATCGCCCGAAAGCAGGCTGCCCCGGCGGTTCTGCGGATCCCAGGCGAATCGTTTGCCAAAGTGCCTCTGGCCGGCGCGCTCATCAATCAAGTCGTACCCGAAAACCAGCACGTCTCCCTCGACCCCGGCTGCGACAACCTGCGACAGAAAGCCCCGGGCATATTCATCATTGCCGTCGAGATACGCGACCCAGCGGCCCCGGGCGCACTGCAACCCGTCGTTGCGGGCGGCGGCAGGGCCGCCATTCACCGCCCGCCGAATCACGCGAATTCGCGGGTCTTCGGCCGCCTGGCGCTCGGCGATGTCGCAACTTTCATCGGTCGAACAGTCGTCGATAACGAACAGCTCCCAGTTTCTCTCGCGCTGCGCGCGAACAGAGGCAATGGCCCGTAGCAGGCCCGCCCCTTCATTGTACACGGGCAAAATCACCGAAATCGCCGGTAACCGCGCGTCGCCCGCGCCGGCGGGGCGCGCGGGCGGGCGACGTTTCTTGCTGCTCATGACCTGTCAGGTTCCTGGAGTGGGTTCGCAATGCGCCGGGCCCGGCTCCGCCGCAACCGCCGGGCGCCACATGATCGGTGGCCCCGGTTGCAAAACGACGCCTTGAAAAAAGTCGTTGTACAACGGCCCCAGGCGGGCCGGCGTGTAGCGCTCGGCCCAGCTGGCGGCCCGCGTGGCTGCCGCGTCGTACTCCTGCCGGTCGTCCCACAGCCGTTCGATGGCGGCGACCCAGGGGCCCGCTTCCTCCGCCGTGGGGAGGTCGCGCGTCGTGGGCGTGTATCGCGCGGGCACGTCGAAGAGCAGGCCGCCGTCGCCCACGATTTCCGGCAGCGCACCGCGGTTGCTCGCCAGCACGGGAATGCCGTTGAGCATCGCTTCGGCGGCCACAAGCCCGAACGACTCATCCCACAGCGACGGCATCAGCACGATCCGCGAATGCCGATAAAACTCGCGCGGGTCGGGCGTGTTGGGCATTGCGCGCACGTTGCTGAATGCCGCCAGATCCAGCCCCGCCTGCCGCAGGCTGGCCATGGTTTCGCGGCTTTCGACAATCAGAAACGGAATATCGGGCCGGCGCCGTTCCAGTTCCTGGACGACGCGCGCCACGACGTATACACCTTTCGTTGGCTGCGGGTTCACAAACGTAACATGCTGCGTTCCCCGGTGCCGCGTCCGAATTCGCTGCGGGTCGAGCACGTTCGGAATTCGCTGGCAGACCAGCCCCAGCGCGTCAAGGTAGTGCTGGCGGGCATAGTGCGACGGCGTGACGGCGTAATCGACATGCGTGAATTCGCCCACCTGCGTATACGCAAAATTGTGCAGCCAGATCACCACCGGAATTTCCTGCTGCGCGGTGATTTCCAGCAGCGCGGCCGTAATCGGGTCCGAACCGTACGCCAGCACGACGTCGGGCCGGCGGCGGTCGAGAAACTGCATGTAGTACAGCATCATCGCCGCGAGCTCTTCGCCGTCGGGCGGCGACTGGGGCGTCGCGTCGAACACCGTCATCGGCACGCGCCCGATCTGGGTCACGACCGCGTTTCCCTGGTACCCCTCGGTGACCACGCGCCGCCGGTCAAACGCAATCTGCCGCGCCGCAAGGATTGCCGCGACGCCGCCTGGTCGCGGCGCATCGCATGCGGCGCCGCAGAACGCCGACGGCACATGCCCCAGTTCACCCAGAAACTCGAGCGCCCGTAGCGTCGCCACCGCCGCCCCGCTGGTCGGGTCGCACAAGGCGCAGGGCGAAACGAAGGCAATTCTTCGAGAATGGTTCTCGGCCATATTTCACTCCGCCGATGGCGCTGTCCTCGTAAACAGTCCGTTGAAAAACGCACATCGTCATCGAGCCGCGACCGTCAGGGAGTGGTTTCCAGTGATCGATTTGCAAGCCGGACCGCTCCCTCACGGTCGGCTCTATTATCAATGAACTGTCAGGCTCAACGCATTGTCAGGCGATTTTACTGGCGTTTCAAACCAGGGCCTACGCATCGAAATCGTCGGGAAATCGAGCATTTTCATCGCCGTACGCCCCGTTTGATCTGCAAAACACGGCGTATTCGTGAAACACACCGCAAAACAGCCAGAAAAACAGGGATGTTTTGATGCGTAGGCCCTGCGTTTCAAACAGGTCGCCGAGAATTGTCGGCCAATTTCGGTTCCAGCCGGTTCATTTCGGGCGACTGACCGGCGGGCGCGTTTTCGTACCCGCGGTGGCATCCTTTCGCGAGGCGTCCTTTTTTGGCTCAGGCGTCAGGGCTACGCGAAACCCCAGCACCTTGTCGCCCCGCCAGGGCACGTTGCTGAAGCGGGCCGCCGAGCGGCAGAATTCGCGGCCGTCACTCGCCCAGCCGCCGCCGCGATCGACACGGGCCGTGTTGCCGACTGTCACCAACGGATCCTTGCCGCCCGGCAGTTCCCAGTGATACACGTCCTCGCACCATTCCCACACGTTGCCGTGCATGTCATACAGCCCGAAGGCGTTCGGCCTTTTTTGGGCCACGCGGTGCGGATAGCGCTCGTTCGCGTCCCAAGCGTTCTCCTTGAACCACGCATAGGTGCCCAACGACGCCTCGTCATCGCCGAAACTGAACAAGGTCGTCGTACCGGCACGGCAGGCGTATTCCCATTCGGCCTCAGTCGGCAGCCGGTACTGCCGTTGTTCTTTCGCGCCCAACTTGCTGCAGAATTCGTGGGCGTCGTTCCAGCGGATGTATGTTGCCGGGTAGTCGTCGCCCTCGCGCGTCAGCGGCCTGCCCTTCCACGGAGTTGTTTTCATCACTGCCTGCCACTGCGACTGAGTCACTTCGGTTCTGCCGAGGTAGAAGGCGCGCGTCAGCGTGACGTCGACCGCCCGTTCGTCGTCATTGCCCACATATTCGGTGCGCAACGTTCCCATCCGAAACTTGCCGGCTGGGATCAGGACCATTTCCATGCCGATGGTGTTTTTGGAGATTGGGCGCCTGTTTGCGGCGGCGGCGTCCAAATGTCGCACGCCCTGCATAGCGTGGGCAAAATCGAAGTTCATATCTGCGCAAGTTGCGCCCATACGGAACCGTCCGCCGACCAGAGTGACCATAATTCCAGCCAATAACCACAATGGGCAGCGTTTCACGTGATAAGTCTCATAGGCCAAATATCGGTAATCGGAGGTCACTTGTCGGCGGCAGTGAATGGTGACTCTCAGGAATACAGGGTCAGTGGCGCATCAGTAATTGGGGGTCAATATACTGGGAATTCGTTGCATGGATTCGATGTTCCTGGAGGCAAAGTCGTGAAAAAAAGGGCCGGTCGCTGATCGTCGGAGGATGATGGTGCTTCAAGTACGTGAAGGAATCAGCCAGCACGCCGTAGCGCATTCGTTTTGAGTGGCGCTGCACACCGTACAGCGTTGGGTGGCGCGGGCGGGTGACTTGCCGCTGGACGAGGTGGACTGGAATTCGCGGCCCGCCGGCTGTCGCGCGGCGCCGCGTCGAACGAAGCTTGGCGTGGAACATCGAATCCTGGTCATCAGGCGCCGCTTGCGAACCAAGAGTGATCTGGGTGAGTACGGGCCAGAAGCCATTCGGCGGGAAATGCAACTCCTCGGCGAACGGGCGATCCCTTCTGTGGCAACCATCGCCAGAATCTTGTTGCGGCGGGGGGCGCTGGATGGCCGAAAGCGTATCCGGTGCCAGGTCCCGCCGCCGGGCTGGTTCTTGGCCGAAATTGCGGCCAAGCGTGCCGAGATGGATCGCTTCGATGCCATTGAAGACTTGGTCATTCGGGGCGGCATTGATGTGAATGTGTTGACCGGCATCAGCCTGCACGGTGGGCTGTGTGCGGCTTGGACCGCACCACAAATCACCGCGAAATTCACCGTTGATTGCCGGTTGGACCATTGGCGCGCGTGGGGGCTTCCACGCTACGCGAAGTTCGACAACGCAACGGTTTCTCAAGGGGCGCATAAATGGCCCGATACGTTTGGGCGCGTCACCGGAATGTGCTTGTCGTTGAATGTCATCCCCGTGTTCGCACCGCCGTTGTCGCGAGGATTTCAGCCAGATATCGAAGCCTTCAACTGGCGTTGTCAGGACGCGGTCTGGTCGCGTTTCACTTTTCGAGATCGCGCCGCCTTGATGCTTCAATCGAACCGCTTCGCGCCTGCCCATCCCAAGCACTATGCAGTCAGAATCGATGATGCTCCGGCGCGCAAACCGTTTCCCAAGAATTGGCGTCTGGACCTCCACCGGCCGCTCAAAGGGACCGTGGTCTATATTCGTGAAACGAATGCCCGAGGCCAGGCCGCGGTTCTGGGGCGCATCTTCGATGTCACCTCGATTTGGACCAACCGTCTGGTCCGGGCCGACGTCGATTTGCGCCACCACCTGATTCGGTTTTACGCTCTCCGCCGCAGGGATACACACAATCAACTCCTTTTGGCCACTCATGCCTACGCTGTGCCGACGAAGCGTTTCCATGGGTGACCCTGAATTACTGAGAGTCTTGCAACAGGACGTCGCAAGAAATAGTCCCCGATTACTGATATTTGGCCTCTCATACGTCAACTTAAAATTTGACCTCGCGATCGAGTATGATTACAATACGAATTTCAGGGCGCTGGCAGTTGCCCGACTTTTTGAACGTCAAATGTTCTATAGAGAAAGAACGATCCTAGCCACGAGTGGCCGCCTGGAGTTTCGGGGGGCGCTTCGATAAAGCACTCTCGCCCAGCGCCACTGGCCGGCAAGGCATCGTCCCTTGCGTCCCCGACGAAAGTGCCCTCCCAGTGAATACGCTTCAGCGTCTTGCTGTGGACCAAGTGTTGAAGGCCGGCATCGGTAACATCCGTGTCGTCAATCCAAAGTTCTTCCAAATGTGGGAATTCGGCCAACACAGCCAGATCGGTATCAGCGATCGCAGTTCCATTCAAGTGAATACGTTTTAATCGCGAGCATGCGCGGAGCGCCGAGATTTGGGCGCCCGTAATACTTGAATACGAGAGGTCGAGAAACTCAAGGGCCGGAAGTCTCGCCAACTGCCTTGCCCCGCAGTCGGAGAGCGACGTCGCTCCCAAGCCAAGCACAGTCAACGAAACACAGGTTGCCAACTCAGACAAACGATCGCCCGTGATCCCGGTCGCACTCAAATCCAAGGTAGCCAAGCGTTTTGCGCCTTTCAGGTACCCCAGGCCTTGGTCGTTGATTTGAGTTCTTTCAGCGCGCAGGTCTTCGAGCTTTTCAGCTCGTCCGAGAGATCGAAGCGCTTCGTTCGATGCAGGCGTGTCGTTAATAAATACGACCGCAATGTTCGGAGACGATTCGACGAGGCGCGTCAGGCCGGGGCCGGTAATTCGAGTTCGAGAAAGATCGATTTCGACCAGGGCCGGAAGGCAAGTAATCATTAATAGCCCATCGTCGGTTACCGGGCACTCAATCAGGCGAATCACGATGAGATCATCGCATCGGGCAAGATGCGCAAGTCCAGACCCACTAATCCGCGTCCGATCCAAGTAAAGGTTGCGCAATTTGCGGCAATCCGTCAAACCCGCGAGGCCGTCGTCGGTGATGTTTGTATCTTCCAGCCAAACAACCTGCAAGAGCGGAAGCGACGAACATTGTCGCAGTGCACGATCATCGATGTCCGATTGATTAAAGTGCAATTCGCGAAGCGTTTGCAGAGCCCCCAAATGCCGCAGGACACTTGTCCCACGGGTGTACCCGCCATCACGCTCCGCATAGGTCAACAAAATCAACCGAGGATCTGAGCGCACGGACAATGCGTTGACCCATTGCGCTGCATTAGGCCACAACGGGTCCAGCATTCGTGCAAATCGTATCGAGGGCTCGCGAATCAGCCAGGGCGACCGTGTTTGCTCCCACTCCAAAGAGGCAGCGATTTGGTCCAATTCGGCGAGGCCCAGGCGTCGCTGCATTCGCAACCAGCCTTCCCGTCCTCCCCATACGCATGCCAAGACACCGGTCGTTAGCAGTAATCGCATTACCGCCCGATTTGGCCTGCGCAAGGTGTCCATCGATAAAGTGTTCTGCATCATTTCGGTTACGGAATTTGTGTCACGGACCCCACCGACCCCGATGAAAACTCGACCGTTAACAAAGGCGCCGTCGCGAGGAGGGAACGGCTATTGTCAAACCACTTCCTTTGAAACCGGTCAGATTTAGTGCGTGCGGCACCACTGTCTTTTGGCACGGGAAGCGCGCTGAGAAATCCGGAAGTAACAGTCGTACTGGTTGTCTGCCCCGACTCAGCGCCCGGTGGCTTACCCCTCGCGCGGCGCGCGTGCCAAGTCTTGAGTTCCTTAAGGAGAAGTCCCCCAGAATCAAGTTTGAGAAGATGTGCTGCACCTGTTTGGGTGCCCGTGCCGCTATTCGCGAACCGATCGTTATGTTGCCCTGGGGGCACACGTGTAGGTGGCGGGTTACTTCCAAATGAAAAGCCACCTGATTCAGTCACGGTGATTTGTTGTACCGTACTTTGACTGCCGTCGTACACGATCTGGGTGCCTCCCGCCGGGATAAATCCAATGACCTCGTAGTATTGTTCTCTTTTGCCATTTGGACCGATGAATGTCACGAGTTGAATAATAACGGTTGGTCCGTCGGACGGATTCGTCACCGTGAATGTCGAGTTAACGCCTCCAGACTCAATAGCCGTTGTGCGTTGCAGAATCGGAGTTGCCTGATTTTGCAGTTGTTGCCAACCGGTGGGGTCGACCGCGTTCAGCGGGTCGTTGGTGACGTACCGGTACAGGTTCGGGTCGCCCGCCGCGAACGATTTCGGATCCTGGCTCACGAACCGCCCGGTTTCGGGGTCGTACCACCGCGCCCGGTTGTATTGCAACCCCGCGTCGGCATCCCACATTTGGCCCGTGAACGCGAACAGCGGCTGGTCGGCGGCGTTCGTCTGGCTGACGATGTTGCCGTTCGCGTCGTACACCAGGTGATCGACGACCGCCCCCGTCGAATCGACCAGATCCCGCACCGTGTTCTGGTTATCGACCAGCGGCCACAGCACGTTGCCGACCGCGCTTTCGTCGGCCAGCAACTGGTCGATCTGAGGCGCCCACAAATAGCGATCTGTCAAAGAACTGCTCGCGTCAAACACGAGCACCACCTCATTGTCATCGTACACGAACCGCTGCGCCCGGTCAAATATTCCGTTTCCGGTGTCATCGACCTGCTTTTCAATCAACTGGTCGTTCACGTCGTACGTGTACGCCACCTGCTTCTGCAACGCCCCCGCCGCGCTGTAAAACGCCACGGCGGTGAGCCGGTTGCGGTCGTCTGGTACGCAATTGCGAGCGAAGCCCACCCCATGTATTGCAGGGCGGTTGTCGCACGTTCTAACCCGTTGCGGCGACGGCAGGGATAATCCGGAATTGGACTCGCCTTTCACGATGATCTCACTTCGCCCGGGCAGGTGACGGCGGTTTCGCTTTCGATTGTTTCACGGCGGTTGGCGGCGCGTCGATCGCCAGCGCCACGCGAAAGCCCAGCACACCGTCGCCGAACCACGGCACGTTGGCGAAACGTCTCGTGGAACCGCAATCATCATCCCCAGTGGCCCAGCCGCCCCCGCGATTGACCCGCAGCGCACCTCCCTCGGTCACCAGCGGGTCGGCGCCGCCCGGCAGCTTCCAGTAATATACATCTTCGCACCATTCCCAGACATTGCCGTGCATGTCGTGCAGCCCCAGGGCGTTTGGCTTCTTTTGGGCAACGCGGTGCGGGTAGCGTTCGTTCGCTTCCCAGGCGTTCTCGTCGTACCAGGCGTATTCACCCAGCGGGGCGCCATCCCAGTCACCCCAGGGAAATCGGGTTGTCGCGCCCGCCCGGCAGGCGTATTCCCACTCGGCTTCGGTGGGCAGGCGATACCGGCGCTGTTCTCTCGCGCTCAATTTCCGGCAGAATTCCTGGGCGTCGTCCCAACTGATGTGCGTGGCGGGGTAGTCGTCGCCTTCGCGAATCATACGCTTGCCATTCCAGGGCGCGGTCCCCATGACCGCCTGCCACTGCTGTTGCGTGACCTCGGTCTTGCCCAAGTAAAACGGCCGCGTGAGCGTGACGTCGACCGCCCACTCGTTGTTGTAGAGCGGACGCACAGAGCGTGGCGTTCCCATGCAAAATCGGCCCGGCGATATCAGGATCAGGTCCATGCCGAGTTCGGACCCGTGCACAGTCTTGGCGCCGCCGACGGCAACAGGTTGGTCGAAGCCGGCCACACGGGAACCTTTCGGTTCAGCGCCCCGCGACGCAGTATGGAACCCACTCAACGGACATGCCAGCCCGGCGAGAAGCGTCGTAAGTCGCATTGCGGCGCGGCGGCGAACCGAGGTGTATTTTGCAACAATCATGGCAGGCGGCTCATTCCGTCCTTACAGGCGACAGAAACGTTGACGTCCCCAACCGGCCGACCTTTCAGCGTTTGTGAGTCGAATGCGGTTTTACCTTCCGATAGCGAATCAGGGCCGCAAGAGGTCGGGAAAGTACGAAACGGCCCAATTGTTTCCACCGGGATCCCTAGGCTTCAAATCTCCTAGGGGCTCCCGGCCGCCAATCCCGTTTGAGAACAGCGCATCCGCCCCGGTGGCTGTCACCGATGTGCCCCTTCGGCTAACGATTTTCAGGGTTTTGCTATGCGCCAATGCCCGTAAGCCAGAATCCGAAATGCCAGTGCTTTCAAGACGGAGATCCTCCAGCTGAGGAAATTTGGCGATCTCAATCAGATCGGCATCGACAACCGCCGTGCCATTGAGCTGTAGCGTTTTCAACCTGGGACATCGACGAAGGTTCAAAATTCCCTGGCTCGTGATCTTCGAGAAGGACAGATCCAGCGACTCGAGCGCCGGCAATAATGCGATTTCACTGGCGCCCGAATCGGAAACGGGCGTCGCCGCCAGCGACAAGTACCTCAACGTGCCACAATGCTTCAATGCGGAAATGCCGCGTCCGGTCACGCAGGTTCCGCCGAGCGACAGCGATTCGAGCGCTTTGGCGTCTTTCAGGAAGACGAATCCCGCATCGGTAACCCGTGTCCGACCTGCGGAGATTTCTTTGAGCCGCGGCGCCCGCCCCAAGGCGCGCAGCGCCTCGTTGGACGCTGGAGTGTCGCCTAGTGTGATCTGTGTGAGTTGTGGTGCCGCGGCAACGAGTTGCGCGAGCCCAGGGCCGACGACTTCGGTTCCGGACAGGTTAATCCAGCGAAGCCCGGCCAGGCGGCGGATTTGCGACAAGCCGCGATCATCGACCGGACAACACTCAAGGTTAATGGTCTCGAGCTTGTCGCATCGGTCGAGATGCGCAAGCCCTGAGCCGGTAATCGCATTCTGGACTAACTCAAGATGACATAACTCGGGGCAGTCGGCCAAACCACGAAGGCCAACGTCTGTGACGTATGTCTCGCGCAGGTCCACGAATTCCAGCAGAGTCAATGACGAACATTGGAGCAACACCTGATCGTCGGCATCCGAGGAGCGCACATCGAGGTGGCAAAGCGTCCGCAGCGCGCCCAAGTGGCGCATTACGCTGGTCCCGCACGTGTAGCCGTTCTCGCGGTTTGAGTACGTCAGCAGAATATTAACCGGATCCTCGCGCTCGGAGAATGACGCAACCCACTTCGCCACACGTGGCCAATGCTCTTCGACGGCTTTCGCTAACCCGAGGGCTGATTCGCGAACGAACCAAGGCGCGGGCGTCGATTTCCATTTAATGTCGGCTTCAATCTTGTCAAGCTCATTGATGGCCGTCTCTCGCTGATGCCGACGGATGCCATCCCGCACGCACAGCGCAACCACCAGTGCGCCGCCCACGAGAAACGCGGCCAGTGAACAACGTTTTGCGGAACATGCATTCATGGCATCTTCCCGAACCCGGCTGAACTTCATGGCGTTCCAACGACCGGTGCCTGACCCGAGTTGAAAGTGACTTTCATATCCGGCACTTTTGCCACGATATTACCGGAATTGTCCCAGTATTTCTCTTTAAAGCGCGTGGAAGGGCTTTTCACATTGCCGCTATCTCTCGAGATTGGCATCGTCACGAGTTCTCCGGATGTAATTGTGCCTCCACTTGGGCTCCGGCCAGTTTCCGCGTCCGGCCGACGTCCGCCTCGTCGTTTATGAAAATGATCCTTTAGTTCTGTCAACAGGCCTGAGTCGAGCTGCAACAGTCGCGCTTCGCTGGTTTGTGTTGCGGTCCCGCTGTTCCAAAAGTGGTCGTTGGGCGCGCCAGGCGGAACCTGTGGCACCTTGCCGCTCACGGAAAACGTTTTTCCGGTCCACGTTATATTATTCAGCACAGTCTCGGTCCCCCCATAAATGATACGGTTACCGCCCGCGGGGATGAAGCCAATGACTTCGAAGTATTGCTCCGTGCGTCCGCCCGGTCCCGTCATGGTCACAATCTGAATCACGACCGTTGGAAAGCCGGGCGGATTTTCGACAGTGTATGTGATATCGACCGAACCGCTTACGTCTGGGGTAGGATTCGTCGTCCGTTTCAGACGCACGGCCGCCTGATTTTGCAGTTGCTGCCACCCAGTGGGGTCGACCGCGTTCAGCGGGTCGTTGGTGACGTACCGGTACAGGTTCGGGTCGCCCGCCGCGAACGATTTCGGATCCTGGCTCACGAACCGCCCGGTTTCGGG
>JAJXXL010000080.1 GCA_021781115.1 Planctomycetota bacterium | reverse complement strand
CGCGCGGCGGCCGCGGTACGCGGCGCCATGCGCCTGGGCGGCGTCTTCAATGACTTTCAGGCCGTACCGCCGGGCAATGTCTTGAATCGCATCGATATCGGCGGTTTGCCCGTATAGATGCACGGGCATGACGGCGCGAGTTTGCTCAGTGACCGCGGCTTCGATGCGTTCGGGGTCGAGGTTGAGCGTCGCGGGGTCGCAATCGATGCCTACCGGCGTGGCCCCGGCGTAAGATACGGCGAGCCAGGTGGCGATGAAGGTGTGCCCGGGAACGATGACTTCGTCGCCCGCGCCGATTCCATACGCCCGTAAAATCAGATTCAGGGCATCGAGGCCGTTGCCCACGGCAACGCAATGCCGGGCACCGCAATAGGCCGCGAATTCCTGCTCGAAGGCTTCGCACTCGCCGCCGAGGATATACCACCCTGAATCCATCACCCGGTGGAACGCCTCGTCGAGTTCGTCTCTGAGTTCGGCGTATGTCGCCTTGACGTCGAGAAACGGAACCTTCATGCCGCCCCTTTCAAATGCCGTTGAAACTCAGAGTAGTCGCGAAAGTAATCGGCCTCGTCGTAGTATTCGGAGGCGAGCACGAGGCACACGGCGCCCGATGAAAAGTTTTCCAGCCGCCGCCAGATCATCGGGCAGACGTAAAGCGAAAAATAGGAGCGGTTCAGGTGAAACCGCTTTTCGCGGTATCCGTCGTCTAAAATCACGTCAAAACTGCCCGACATGGCGATAATGAGCTGGCTCAGGTCGCGATGGGCATGCCCGCCGCGCTCTGACCCGCCGGGCACATCATATAGGTAATACGCCCGTTTGAACTCAAACGGCGCGTGCCTGCCGCCTTCGATAAATGTCAGGTTTCCGCGGGGATCCTGAATTTTAGGCAGATCAATCAGTCGGCAATCGCTGAGGCTCATGAGAATGGCATACAAAACCGGGAATTTGCCATCGAGACGCCCGCATTTGCGCCCACGAGGCGGGGCGCCGTTGAGACGTGCGGAATGTTAAGGATTTCCGCGATTGACGCAAGGTCAATCGCCGGGCGGCTTCAAGCTGCGCGGCGCGAGGACGACTCAAAGAGGTTGTCGCGATTTTCGCCAGTTGCTATGCTCGATCAGGGAAGGCGCGCCGCGGCCTGGTGCGAGTCGCGCCGAAAGACTGGCCTTACGATGAGCGTTATGCCCCACGAGTTCGAATCCCGCCGCGACCGCCTGCTCGAAATTCTGCGCGGTTATGGCCGGGTGGCGGTGGCTTTTTCAGCCGGCGTCGACAGCACGGTTGTGGCCCAGGCTGCTCAGATTGCCTGCGGCGACAAGGCAATTGCCATCACGGCGGTCAGCCCCAGCCTGGCGTCGGGCGAGCGCGAGGTGGCGGTGCAACTGGCAAGCCAGATTGGCATTCGCCATCAATTGATCGAAACGCAGGAATTGTCGAACGGCGACTATTTGAAAAACCCCCCCAATCGCTGCTACTTCTGCAAAACGGAATTGTACAGCCGGTTAGAAAGCCTCGCCGCCAGACTGCAATTCGACGTGATTGTAAATGGCGCGAATCTCGACGACTTGGGCGATTACCGACCGGGGATGCAGGCCGCAGGCGAACACCGCGTTTGCAGCCCGCTTGTGGAAGCCGGTTTTACCAAGGAAAATGTTCGTGAACTGGCCCGCGCGTGGCAGTTGCCGAATTGCGAAAAACCGGCGTCGCCCTGCCTGTCAAGCCGCCTGGCCTACGGTGTGGAAGTGACGCCCGAGCGTTTGGCCCGCGTCGATCAGGCTGAGATATGGCTGCGGGGGGCACTGGGGCTGGCCGAACTGCGGGTCCGGCATGAGGCCCACGACCTGGCGCGGGTCGAAGTGCCCTGTGATGCATTATCGCGTTTTCTGGATCCTGCTTTGCGGCAAAGGGTTGCGGAAAAACTCCGCGCCCTGGGTTTCAAGTACGTTACGCTCGACCTTGATGGGTTTCGTTCAGGCAGCATGAACGCCGGGGTCGATCTTGTGCAGATCGTAGCCGTCAGAAACGATTGAGTCTCCAAAACTTTAGTAATTTGGGGGCAACTTTCTGGCCGACTGGGGGTTCAATATGTGATCGTCCGATCATTCCAGCGTTTACGGCGGAATGGAATGCGAAAGACTTTCCGATCAATAACCGATGATTTGAAAGGAAAGAAAGACTGTGAAGCGGGCGGCGTAGGCCCGTGTTCGATTGTGTGCTCATTTGTGCGCTGTCGAGTGTGGGCAATCACAGTCGAGTCGGGCCGAAGCTATTCGATTTGAGGTGAGAGGAAATGCCCGACGCCCCGCAAGGGTCGCGTTTGATTTTTGTTGGCGGCTGCCCGCGATCGGGAACGACGCTGCTGCAGAATGTGCTCGATTCGCATCCTGAAATCTTCGGTGGGCCCGAATTTGACCGGGTTCCGGCGATCGTCGAATTGCGCAATCAACTGCGGCAGTCGGTACGCGACAAGCGAATCGACCTGTACGTTTCCGAACACGACGTCGATCGCCAGATCGCCGGGCTCGCGGAACACCTGCTGCTGCCCACGGCCGACCGGCACGGGCGACGGTTGCTGAGCGAAAAGACGCCGCTGAACGTACTGGTGTTTCCCGACCTGCTGGAGATCTTTCCCGGGGCCCGACTGGTGCAGATGGTGCGACATCCGCTGGCGGTGGTCGCGTCGATGAAAAAGGTCGTCGAGCGGGCTATCGAAAAACAAGTCCCGCCTCCTGAAACGTTCATGCATGCCGAGCGGATGGTCGACCTGCTCAAGCGCTGCTACCTTGCGGGGTTCGAGGCGGCCCGGCGGGCGCCGAACCGGGTGCTTACCGTCGTTTACGAACGGCTGCTTGTAGACCCCGCTGGAGAAACCCGCAACCTGTGCCAGTTTTTGAACATCGAGTGGCACGCCCAGTTGCTGACGCCGGCTGCATTGAATCGCACGGTCGAGCGCCCCGGGGTGGATGGCGTGTGGTACGATCAGACCATGTTTCGCCGGAATTTTGACCGGTCGCGAATCGAATCGTGGAAAACTGAACTCGATTCCGAACTTCAGACCGAAGTTCTGAACGGGCTGGCCGGCATTCCGGGGCTTGCCGAAATCGGGTATCTCTCAGCCTGAACCTGCCCGGCGCGCGGCCCTAGGGGGGAGGAGGAGCAGGGGGGCGCGATGCTTCCCTTTGTGGCCGGGGTGTTTCATAATTCGCGGGTTGCCGTGGCACTCCACGAATTGTCGCCGATCCTTACCCGCGCCCCAAGGAGCCGTCACTCATGTCGCTGCGATCGATGCGAGCTGTGAATCTTTTTCAAGCAATTTTGGCGCTGGTCGCGGTAACCTGGCTGCCGCAGCCGTTGCACGCCGATGAGCCGGCCCCTGCGGGGTTTGGTTACCCGATGTTCGACGGGCAATCACTGCAGGGCTGGACTGTCGAAGGCGACTGCAAAATTGACGTGGTGGATGGCCTGTTGACGCTGGAAGACGGCAATGGCTGGTTACGCAGCGACGCCACCTTCACCGATTTTGTGCTGCACATTGAATGGAAAGCGCTCAAGGCCAGCGATTACGACGCGGGCATTTACATTCGTACGCTGGCCGGCGGCAAGCCGTTTCCCAAGGCCTCGCACCAGATCAACCTGTTGCAGGGAAAAGAAGGCAACATTGGCAACATTCCCAACGCCGAAAGTACCGGGCTGATCAAACCGGGCGCCTGGAACGTGTTTGACATGATTGTCGAGGGCGATAAGGTGCTGCTGGAAATCAATGGTCGGCCGGCGTACAAGGTTGCGGGGTTGAAGCAGGCCAGCGGCTACATCGGCCTGCAATGCGAGGTGATCAAAGGGGGCAAATTTCAGTTTCGAAACATTCGCGTGACCGAACTCCGGCACCGGGCGCTGTTCAACGGCAAAGATCTGACGTGGTGGACCGGCGCCGGCGACGCCGCCGAGAAATGCTGGAAAGTGCAGGACGGACTGCTGACGTGCACCGGGGCGCCGGGGCCGTGGTTACGCAGCAAGGTCGAGTACGACAACTTCAACCTGCGGCTCGAATACCTCGTGTCGCCCGGTGGAAACAGCGGAGTGTACGTCCGCGTGCCGGCCGATGGCAACCACCATCGCGACAGCGACACAGCGCCCCCTGCCGGGTTCGAAGTGCAAATCCTTGATGACGCAGCGGCGGAATACAAAAACCTGAAAGACTACCAGTACACGGGCTCAGTGTATGACATTGCGGCAGCGACCAGGCGGGTGGCGCGGCCCGCGGGCCAGTGGAATACGCTGGAAGTCAACTGCAACGGTTCGCATGTCACGACGACGCACAATGGCGTCGTCGTGGTCGACGCGGTCGAATCGAAATTTCCCCTGCTCAAGCAGCGCCTGCTCAAGGGCTACCTCGGCCTGCAAAATCACAGCACCGTCGTCAAGTTCAGAAACGTGCGCATCGGCCCGGCCATGTAGTCCGTTCAAGCCGCGGGGTGGGGCGGTCAGGCCGGGCGATCGTGGGGGAGCGCTGCGATCGCGAGCCGTCTCGACAGGACTATGGGCGCTTGTTACATTGAATATGGCTTATGTGATGTGTTCTGCGGACTGACTTGACTGTGTTCGCCGTGACGCGTAGCTGACAGACGGAACTCAAATGCAGCCGCAGGATCACTCTGGGTTTGGGTGTCGCCTGATGAAATCAACTGCATCGGCTGGTTGCGTTGTGGCCGCAATGCTGGGGCTGGTGTGCCATTTCACCGGCGCAAGCGAGCCGACGCCCGAGCAAGTGCAGTTTTTTGAACGCGAGGTTCGCCCGCTGCTGGCGGCAGAATGTTACCAGTGCCACGGCGAGAAGAAACAAAAGGCGAACTTGCGTGTCGATTCGCGAGCCGGGTTGCTCGCGGGGGGTGAATCGGGGCCGGTACTCGCACCGGGTCAGCCGGAACAGAGCCGCATCGTTGACGCGGTGCGCTATCAAAATCCCGATTTGCAAATGCCGCCCAAGGGCAAACTGTCGGAAAAACAAATCGCCGTGCTGGTCGAATGGGTGAAATTGGGCGCGCCTTGGCCAAATGGCGAGGCTGTGCCCGTGAAGCCGCTGCGCGACGCGTTCGCCATTACTGACGCCGATCGCAAGTTCTGGTCGTTTCGCCCGGTGCGGCGGCCAACGCCGCCCGGCGTAACCGATTCTTCGCATGTGGCCAGCCCGATCGACGCGTTCATCCGGGCGCGGCTTGAGGCGCAGGGGCTGCGGCCTGGCGGCCCTGCTGACAGCCGCGAGCTGATCCGCCGGGTTTATTTCGATCTGATCGGTCTGCCGCCGACGCCTGAGGAAGTCGCGGCGTTTGCGGCCGATCGTTCTCCGGCCGCATACGAGCAACTCATCGACCGGCTGCTGGAATCGCCCCGCTATGGCGAACGCTGGAGCCGGCATTGGCTCGACCTCGTTCGATATGCGCAAACGAATGGCTACGAGCGCGATGGTGAAAAGCCCAATGCCTGGCGATACCGCGACTACGTGATTCGGGCGTTCAATGCCGACAAACCGTATGATCGTTTCGTCAAGGAGCAACTAGCGGGCGACGAACTGGCCGACGCAACTTTTGATTCGATTATCGCCACCGGTTACTACCGGCTGGGCGTGTGGGATGACGAACCTGATGACAAGCACGCGGCGTTGTACGAGGAACTCGATGACGTCGTACGCACGACGGGCGATACGTTTCTGGGTTTGACGATCGGCTGCGCGCGCTGCCACGACCACAAATTTGACCCGGTGGCGCAGGACGACTATTACCAGATGCTCGCGTTTTTCCGAAACGTCGCGCCGTATGGGCACGGTGATAGCCCGACGCACTGGAGCCCCGCAGCCGATGCGATTTTTACGCCGCTCGCCGAGCCGGCCCAGGTTGCCGCCTGGCAGGCGCGGCAGGCAGATATTCAGGCCCAGGTGGGCAAAATCGAAGGGGCGATCGCGGCGATCAGGAATGCGGTTGGCGAAAAGCTGTTCCAGTCGCGAGTCGCTGCGCTCGAGGAGCCGTTGCGCCAGGCGCTGGCCACCGCCGCCGAGCAACGTACGCCTGAGCAGCAGCAACTGGCCAGCGAGGCCATGAAGCAGGCGACGCCCAACGAAAAGGATGTCGAAAACGCGCTCGACCCTGCGGCACGGGCCGAAACGCAGAAAATGGCGGGCGAGTCGAAGAAGCTGCTCGAGTCGTTACGGCAGCCACCGTTTGAGATGGCGCTTTCCGTGCGAGAACCCGCCGCCGCACCCCAAAAGACGTACGTTTTTGTACGTGGCAACCCATCGCTGAAAGGCAAGGAAGTCGAGCCACGATTTCTGACCGTGCTCGGCGGTGCAGCGCCCGCGCTGCACCGTGCGGCGAACGAACCGGAAAGCGGCTATCGCACCGCGCTGCGCCAACTAGGCGTGCAAAACACCAGCGGCCGGCGGCTGGCCTTTGCCGAATGGCTCGTGCGCAACGACAACCCACTGACGCCGCGTGTCATCGTGAACCGCATCTGGCAGCATCACTTCGGGCGCGGGCTGGTGGCGACCCCCAGCGACTTCGGCCACACGGGTTCGCCGCCGTCGCACCCTGACCTGCTTGATTGGCTGACCGCCGAATTCATCGACGGCGGCTGGCGAATGAAGCGCATGCACAAGCTGATCCTGCTGTCGCACACGTGGCGGCAATCGTCGCGCGGGCAGGATCCGGCGGCCGCGGCGCTCGATCCTGGCAACCTGCTGCTGTGGCGGCAGAACCTGCGGCGGCTCGAGGCCGAGGCGATCCGCGATACTGTGCTTTCCGTCAGCGGACAACTGAACCTGGCGATGGAAGGCCAAGGGGTGTTTCCTGAATTGCCGCCCGAAGTGCTGGCCACGCAATCGCGTCCGGGCAGCGGCTGGGGGACGTCGAACGCGGCAGAACAATCGCGGCGAAGCGTGTACCTGTTCATCAAACGCACGCTGGGCATTCCGCTAATGGAGTCGTTCGATTTGCCCAGCCCCGACAAGCCCGAACCGGTGCGGGCCACGACGACTGTCGCGCCGCAGGCGTTGATTCTGCTCAACAGCCAGTTCATCGACCGCAGCGCCACGGCCTGCGCTGAACGGCTGATTCGTGAAGCGGGCGGCGATGCGGCCCGGCAAATTCACCGGGGCTGGCAGTTGGCGTTTGGCCGCGAACCCACGGCGGGCGAACTCGAAACGTCGTTAGACTATATCGCCCGGCAGGAACGTTCGTGGCGAAAACTGCACCCTGCGGAAAATGATCAGGCCGGTGAAAACTCTCTCCCACGCCGGGCCGCCGTCGCGGCCTGGTGCCGGCTGGTTTTTAATCTGAACGAGTTCGTGTATGTCGATTGAGGCGGCTTTTTTTTCCGCTTGGTGGGGGCGGTGTCTTGCCGCCCATGACGACCTGTACATCAAAACGTCAGATGGTGATTGCTTCTGGGGCGAGATTGGCGTGGCGTTTTGATAGTTCCTTGCCGCAGCGATGCGAGAGCGATTGATGCACGAGACTGACGAAACCCAATGTTCCGGTGCGCCCTGCACCGGCACGCGCCGCGAATTCCTGTGGGAAATGGGGGCCGGGTTCACGGGACTGGCGCTGGCGTCGCTGCTTGATCGCGACGGGTTCTTCGCCCGCCAGGGGTTGGCGAGCGAACCGCCAACCGCGGCCGCGGTCAACCCGCTGGCCCCCAGGCGCCCGCATTCTCTGCCGCGCGCCAAGGCGTGCATTTTCCTGTTCATGTACGGCGGCCCGTCGTCGGTCGACACGTGGGATTATAAACCCGAGTTGCAAAAACGCGACGGTCAGACGGTCGATATCGAAATCCGCCGCAATTCAATTCAGAAGCAAAAGCTGTTCGCGTCGCGGCGGTCGTTCAGGCAATACGGCGAATCGGGCCTGTGGTGTTCAGACGCGTTTCCGGCGATCAACCGGTGTGCCGACGACTTATGCGTGGTGAAAAGTCTCTATGCCGACACCTTTGCGCATGGCTCGGCGATGATTCAGATGAACACCGGGCGAATCATTCAGGGGTCGCCGTCGCTGGGTTCCTGGCTCGGGTATGGCCTAGGGACGGCCAACGAAAACCTGCCGGGGTACGTTGTCATGCTCGACCCGCGGGGTGGGCCGATATCGGGGGCGGCCAACTGGTCGAGCGGGTTTATGTCGGCGGCGTACCAGGGAACGTATCTCCGCCATAAGGGCGAGCCGATTCTCGACCTGGCGCCCAAGTGCGACGCCACGCCGGCCATGCAGCGCGACACGATCTCGACGCTGGCCGAACTCAATGCACGGCACCTGGCCGAGCGACCCGGGTATTCAGAGCTTGCGGCCCGCATCGCGAGTTACGAACTGGCGTTTCAATTGCAGCGCACCGCGCCCGAAGTGATGGATCTGTCGCAGGAAACGCAGGCCACGCTGGACATGTACGGCGTGTTCGACCCCAAGCCCGATCATAAAATCGCCATTGGGCCGGCCCATTTCGGGCGGCAGTGCCTGACAGCGCGGCGGCTGGTCGAGCGCGGCGTGCGGTTTGTACAGATTTATTCGGGCGGCGGGCACCAGCAGGAAAACTGGGACGCGCACAACGGTATTGAAGAAAACCTGCAAATTCACGGCCCGGAAATCGATAAGCCGATTTACGCCCTCCTGACGGACTTGAAGCAACGCGGGTTGCTCGACGAAACGCTGGTCGTCTGGGGAGGCGAATTCGGCCGGCAGCCCGTGTCGCAGGGGCAGGGCGGCCGCGATCACAACGCCAAGGGCTTCTTATACTGGCTGGCCGGTGGTGGAACGAAGGGCGGCGTGAGCTATGGCGAAACCGACGAATTCGGTCATGCGGCCGCCGTCAATCGCCACCATATTCGCGACCTGCATGCCACGATTTTGCACCTCATGGGGTTGAACCATGAGCAACTCACCTACTTTTACGGCGGGCTGAACCACAAGCTGACCGGTGTTCAGCCGGCCCAAGTCATCGAGGGCGTGCTGGCGTAAGCCGCAGCGCGAGGGCGATGTGGCCGCTGGCGGCCGCATTCAGGCCGGCGCGATGCCCAGGTGCTGCATCAGGGCGGCGTCGAGCGGCGACATGCCTGGGGGAACCTCAGGCTGCTCGCGCGACTTCTTTTGGGCCGGGGTTTCGGTTTGCGGCTCGGCTTGCGAATCGGCCGGGGGCGCGTTGGGGTCGGGTGGGGTGGTGGTTTCGTCGCTCGTCTCGGCGCTGGTTTCGGCGCCAGGCTGTGTGCCCGTCGCGACCGTCCCGCCTCCGAAGAAATCATCGGCCGTCGTCGGGCTGGTTTGCGGTGTGATCAGGCTTGTCACAGTTGTTGCGCCGGCGGTCGCGGGGGTGTTGCCAATGCCCGCCGATTGTGAAGTCGCGGTCGTAAGCGACGAACCGGTGGCAAAACCGGCGGCTTGCCCCGCCGCGCCGGTTTGCAGGGTCGGCGGCAGGCCGGCCGGCAACAGTGCCGCCAGATCGGGGGCTTGCGTTTCGTGAGCGCTCGACGATGCGGCCGCAGCCGTGTTGGGCGACGCGGCGGCCGTCACCGCAAAGGCAAAGCCCAGGCTTGTTTGCTGGACCCAGTTCGTGGGGTCGGTGGCAATAACCTGGTCACGGTAGGCTGGGTTTTCGGTGAAGATATGGCTGCCGGTCGTCTTGTTGTAAATATGAAAGATTTCGGTGGACCCGGTTTGCGTCGCGTTATACATGAACGACCCGGTGGCTTCCAACTGCCAACCGTATTTGCCGAAGTGCGAGTCGGTCGAAGGCACCAGGCCGACGAGGTAATTGGCTTCGCCCTGGCTCAGCGTGAGGTAGTGCAAGCCATTGAGCACGTTGTACAACTCGTAAATCGTCGTCGAATTCGTGACCTGCGTGCTGAACACGGCGAAGCCGGCGCTGCCCGTGGTTTCATCGGTGTAGCCCAGCGATAACGCCTGGTTGAAACTGGCCAGCGACGTGGTGAAATAATGATCGAAATTGGTCGAGTTGTACAAGCGGTACACACGCTGGCCATTGACAGTAATCGCCACGTTGGCGGTGCTCGTCGTGCCTTGCGAATCCTTGACCGTATAGGTGAAGGTGTCGCTGCCCGTGTAGCCCGCTTTGGGGCTGTAGGTCAGGCCTGTTCCGCTGCCGGTAATGGCCACCGTGCCGTTCGCGCCTTGTGTCACTGCCGAAATGGTCAGCGAAGTGCCGCCGTTCGTGGCGATGGTGTCGTTGGCCAGCACGTCAATCACGTTGGCGGCGCTGTTTTCGGCGACATTGGCGGTGTCGTCGTTGGCCTTGGTGACCTGCGGGTTGACGGTCAGTGTGAGCGCTTGCGTGTCGAAGTTTGAACGGCTTTCGAGCGTGCCCGTCGTATCGCGATTGGTCTGGTCGCGCACGCCGACCAGCAGGTTGACCGTGCCGCTAAAACCGGCCTTGGGCGTCAGTGTAATTGTGGCGGTGGCAGGTGTGCTGCCGCTGGCCGGCGTTTGCGTGATATTCACGGCCACGTTGGCCGGCAGGGTGCCCACGCCGTTGGGGGCGGTCCAACTGGCGGCGTCGTTGACCTCGAATGTCAGTGGGTTGTTTTTCAGGTCAATGCCCTGAACTGTAAAACTGACCGGCGTTGTTCCTGTCGTGGTCAGCGTGGCCGGGCTGGTTCCGAGGTACGGCGGGTCATTGGCCGTGTCGGTGATGACCGACAGATTGAAGGTTTGCGGCGTTGCCGTGGTTGTGCCGTCGGTGGCGTTCACGGTAATGGTCGTACTGCCGGTGAAGGACGCGGGCGCTTGCAGGTCGATTACGGCGTTGTTGTTGTCGGTGAACGTCGTGACGCTGTTGATCGTGACCGGGCTGTTCGGCCGGTTGGTCGTGGTGTTGGTGGGGGTCGTAATGATCTTTTGAAAAATGTCGTTGCCGCTGGTCAGAATTCCAAAAATCGTGTAGCGAAAGTTCAAGCTCTGCGGCAACTGGGCGAACGGCAAACCCGTGTCGGTGATAAAGAACTGCGAGTCATTGGTATCGCTGCCCGAATTGGCCATGGCCAGCAGGCCTTCGCTGGTGAATGTCAGGTGCGTGCTGAATTCGTCGTTGAATTTTGTGCCGCTACCCCCGGTACCGTTGCCGTTCGGGTCGCCGCCCTGCGCGACGAAGCCATTGATAATGCGGTGGAACGTCAGCCCGTTGTAAAAGCCCGACGTGACAAGTTGTTCGATCCGGGCGACGGTATTCGGTGTCAGGCTTTGAAACAGCCGAAACGTCATGTTTCCGGTGAAGGGGTTGTTGCTCGAATCGGTGCCGCTGACATTCATCGTCAGGCTTTGCCCGCCGGTGACGACAGTCGCGGTGACGCTGGGGTTGCCGGATTGCACGGTGTAATTGATCGGCAGCGATGCCGTGTCGGTGCCCTGCACCGACACGTAGGTATCTTTGCCGCCCGCCATGGTCGTGTCGGCGATCGGGCTGATCGTCACGCTGAGCAGATTGCGGGTTTCGAGCAATTCAACCGACCAGGTGCGGCGGAGTGCCCGGCGCTGATGACGACGACGATGGTTTTTAAGACCGCCAGCCCACGCCTTGAACACACGCTGCATAGCTCACACCCGATTCATTGCAATGAGAGAAGTTCTGCCCGGCGGAACATGCACCGCAGGCGGCATTGGCCCGAGTTGAGATGGGATCGAGGCGAACAACCGGCACAGTCGGCACAATCGTTACGGTTTTTCCCATCTCTCCAAATTCTACATCACGGCGAAGCTCATGCAAGAAAAAAACCCCACGGCTCGCAGAGCCGGGGGGCGATGGTCGATCGGTGCGGTCACTGGCGCAGCGCGCGCTTTGAACAGGGCCCCCCGGTGGAATACTTTCGATGGGCGCTCGGCGCATTTAAAAGTTGTAATCCTTGTTGCGGGGGTCGAAGTCGCGGTCGGTCAGGCCCACGTTGCATTTCACGTTGATATAATTGTACTGCTCGACGAGGGGCGGGTCCTGCCCGTCGCGCAGCGGAAAGTCGAACTGCTCGACGCGCAGCGGCAGTTTCGTCTTTTGTTCAACATACAGGCAGGTTTTGTGAAATTTGAAGTTCGACCGCGGCGCGGGGTGCGTCGTTTGATACATCTGACAGTCGATGTCGCCGAACTTGGCGCTGGGAAAGTACGCGACTTCCGTTTCGCTGAATTTCATTTCCTGTTCCCACTGGGCGATGACCGCGTCGACCATCGCCACCATGCCGAACTGGTTGATCGGATAATGGTTTTCGCGCATGACATCCGGGTGGTTCAGGGGAAACGACAATGTACCCGCCAGAGCCCGCAAACCGTCTTCGTGTACGAGCAATTGGCCCTTGTTCTGGCCATCGACAAAAATCACCTCGCGGCCCGCGTGCGGATCGACAAATTTGCAATAAACACTCAGCGGCGCCTGGCGGAACTTGATTTCCATCGACTGGTCGACGACATGCCGGCGAAACCGTTCGCGCTTGATGAACGTGGCCGTATAGTCATTGGCCTTGCGGGTTGCGTCGCGGCTGGCCTTGGCCAGGTCGATCGCCGGCGCCAAGACGTGTCTGCCGTCGGCGGGGGCCGCTTCGCCCACCGTGCCCACGCCGACCCGGCGGGCCACCTTTTCGACCGGCTTGTCATCGGCACGGACGGCGGTAGCCGCGGTCGCCAACACGACCGACACCAGAATGACAATTGGGCCGCGGCCCCAATTCCGTTCGCCGTTGTGAACGGCGTACAATTGTCCCGTGAAAGCATCCTGCATCGAAATCACCTCTCCCTGCGAAATGGACTCGGCCCCGAAACGAACGCCCGCGCCGAGCATCTTGCCGCCCTGTCCTGTACGGTTTGGTTGGAAATCGGGCGCCAGAATCCTCTGACGCCGGAAACCTGCACCGCCATCGTGAAAACGGAAGTGCGACCGTTGCCGGACGAATTCACAGTGCGACAAAACGCGATTGTGCCGAGCCTGACTGTCTCTGTTTATCGACCGGACTCAGAACGCCGCGCAACTGCGACCGGGTTCCGCCCGTCAAAATCCGCAGCCCGCGGCGCAAGAACCGGCAGAAGCTGCAATTTCGGACGGCCGCGCCGGGGCCGCTGGCCCGCCAATGGCAACGGTTCTCTGGACGGCAGCGGTCGTATCAAGAAAATGGCGAGTTCTGTACGTTTGACCCGGCCTGCATACCGATCACGCGTGCCCCACTTACAGTAACGCGTGCCGATGCGTTCGAAACAACCGCGTCAAACTGCCAGGGCCAGCGCACACTAAGTCGTTGTGCCGGTGA
>JAJXXL010000466.1:331-13277 GCA_021781115.1 Planctomycetota bacterium | reverse complement strand
GGGGGGGGGGTCATTGGATGAGGTTGCCGGATTGGGTGATTTGGGCGTCGGCGATGATGGCGCCTGTCAGCCCCGTGCCGAGGCGGCAGTGGCTGACCAGATTGCCCGTGCCGGGCCCTTTCCAGCGCAGCGCGGCCTGCATCAGATTCGGCTGCCGCTGGTCGAGGATCGTGCAATTGCCAATCAGCGTGTCGTGGCAATCTTCGAGGTAAATGCCATACGGCGTCCCTTCAAGCAATTGCAGGCCCGACAGGTTCATTCGCCGGCAACGCACCAGTTCGACCAGTCCTTCGCGCACGATGGGGATTGCGTTGGCAATTGTCGGCTTGCCGGCCTGGCTGTCCTGAATGACCAGACCTGTCAGATTGCAATCGACGCAGTCGACGAGGCGAATTCCGGTGCACAGTTCGAGCGGGCCGTAATCGGGGTTGTGGTCGAATACATTGGCGGCAATAGCGATGTTTCGCGAATTTTCGATCAGCAGGTTGCGTTCGTGACCGCTGTAAATCACGTTTCCAGTAATCGTCATGCCCCGGGCTGATGTCAGATGAATGTTGTTTTCCTGGCTGCCGATCAGGTTGCCAGTAATCGTCCATAGCCCGGTTTTATGGTTTTCGACGGCATTTCTGCCAATGAACCGGATGTTGGCGCCCCCCCGGCTGTACGTGGCTTGCAGCGTGTTTCCGGAAATGGTGCCTTCACGCACCGAGCCACGGCTGGCGTCGATAAAGATTTCTGCGGTCGGCCGGTCGTCTTCGCCCGCGATTTTGTGCGAACGGTTATTATTGTATTCAATGTCGTTGCCCGTGATTTGCAGATTGCGAATTTCGCTGCCTTCGACCCGCACCCCCCCCAAGCGGCAGTAACTGATGTGCGAACCGGTAATGATTGTCTGATGCAAATCGACCTGGTCGAGATGAATTCCCACGCCGGTATTGTTGTAGATATGGCAATGACTCACGAGCAGGTTGCGGGCCCGCTGGCGAACATGCACTGCTGTCCGCACTTCGCGAATGAGTAAACCGGTCAGCGTGGCCTGCATGACACCTTCAATGCGCACGCCATCGGCCTCGGCGTGCCTGCCCAAGATCTCCAACCCGCTGATCGTGGGCATCCGCTCGCGTTGCCATTCCTGCGGTCTGAACCCGGCGGGGTCGGCTGTCGTGGTGTGCGTGCCCCGCAAAATCAGGGCCGGGCCGGCGCCGTTCATGATCAATCGTGCCGTGCCCCCACGGCCCGTCAAGGCGATCGGACCGTGCTCTGCCAATTCAACCACGAGCGGCCGCGCGATTCGATAATCGCCGCGAGGAAACTCCAGCACTCCGTCGGCATCGGCAATGGCATGCTGCAACGCCGCGGTGTCATCGGACATTCCATCGCCAACGGCGCCGAATTCCCGCACGTTGCTCACGGCCGACTCCCTTAAAAATCGCTATGCGACCGGCTGGCGCTCGGGATGCAGGTAAATGAAGTTTTTGCCCAGCCGGCCATTGTAATTGCCCGCCGAGATTTTTATCAAACCGGGCGTATGCAGCGCGGCGGCAATCGCGGCCTGTGTCGCCTGGGCGATAACAGCCAGATCGCGACCGTTGATAATCACCTCCATGATCGAGCGCACGCCGGGCGGAACGGCCGATTGCGCACCAAGTTTCTCCCTTAACGTCGGGCAATACGCTTCATAAGTGCTGGCGATAGAAAACGAATACCGGCTGCCAGCTTTCGAACCGCTGGCGGCAATTCCACCCGGAAACGGCGTAATCACTCCGGCGACGGCGGCGGCGGCGCGTTGCGCCCGTTCGGCGGCGAGCAGGGCCGAATCGACATCAGCCCCCATGAACCACAGGTTCCCGCCCATCAGGCCGTCGCGGTAGCCGAATCGGCGGTCGATGCAGAACTCACCGCCCAGGATGGGAATCACCCACAGCCGCCGGCCCCAGCGTTGAGCGCGAAACTGCCAGCCATCGCCGAAAAATGCGATTTTTCGACCGAGCCTGAACCAGAGTTCCGTATCCAGCAGATTGAAGCAGGCGGTGGTGGCGCACGTCAACACGTTCTGGCTGATCCGCACGAGCAGCGTGCGCTCCAATGCAGCCGCGCGATCCTTGCGAAACCGGGGCACATGAAACTGAACAATGGCGCCGGGGCGTCCATCGGGTGTGACAAACGATTCATCGCCCCCCGGGCCAACGTAACCGTCTAACCCGGCTTCGCAGTCGCACAAGATCGCACTGGAGGCGTTTCCCGTGCACCCAGCCACGGCATGATCGAGCCAGGTACGATCGCGGGCGGTAATCAGCACCTCGGCGTAAATACTGCGAAACGCCTCGGCGTACGTGTCTTCGACTTCGGCGGCGGAGGGGATTTCGGCCACGCGGTTATCGTCCTTTGCCGGGGTAAATCGTCAGTTCGGTAATGACCTTGTCCATGAAGATGTCGTGCGGCTGCATGGGAATCAGCGGAAACAACTGGCATTCGAACGCCAAGGCCACCAGCGGCGCATCGCGCCGCGCATGCTGCAACAGCTTGTCATAATACCCCTTGCCGTGCCCCATGCGAGCCCCGGTACGATCGAACGCCACGCCCGGCACCATGATTAAATCGAGTTCGGCAGCGGCGACGCGGCGCTCGGGCAAATCGCGAAGTTCGACCTTCGGTTCGAGGATCTTGTACATGCCGACGGCTAAATCGTCCATGCCCAGCAAGTGAAACAATTCCAGTTCGCCCTGCGTATTGCACCACGGCACCACAATTTTCTTGCCATGTTCAAGCGCTGCGGGCAATGCCGGGCGAGTGCGCACTTCTGTGCGCACATCGACGTAATACATGACGGTGTTCGCGGCCTTGTATTCCGCCAAGGCCGTAAACTTTTCGCAAATCACTCGGCTCAGTTCGTCTTTGTTTTCCTGGTTTTTGCGGGCTTCGTGGGCCTGCTCGCGCAACTGCCGCTTGAAGTTTTGAATGTCGGTTTGCGATTCAGTGAGCATGGGCTGTTTCCGGAGAGGCGGGGGGAGCGGTCCATTTCAAGATCGGGTAACGCGCTGCACGCACTTCATCGGGGCGGCAGATCGGGGCGGCATGCGGGGCATCGTGCAGAAAGGCGGCATCTTCAGCCAGAATCGCATGGATCGCGTCGGAGAAGGCGTCGAGCGTTTCCTTTGATTCGGTTTCGGTCGGCTCGATCATCATCGCTTCGGCCACGACCAGGGGAAAGTAAACTGTTGGCGCGTGAAATCCGAAATCGAGCAACCGCTTGGCAATGTCCATGGCCGAAACGCCACGCTCCTTCAGCCCCTTGGCCGAAGCCACGAATTCATGCATGCACCGGTCTCCCTGGGGAACGGGCAGCACATCTTGCAGCCGGGCAAGCAGGTAATTCGCATTGAGAACTGCATTCTGGCTCATCGCCAGCAGGCCCGCCGCCCCCAGCGTGCGCAGGTAGCAATACCCCCGCACCAGAATTCCCACGTTGCCAAAGAAACTGCGGACGCGGCCAATCGACCGGGCCGGCGTTGTCAAATGCCAAGTGAACCCCCCGGTGGGGCGCTCGCGACGCGTAACGATCGGTCCCGGCAGAAACTCGGTCAGAAAGCTGCGGACCGCAATTGGCCCGGCCCCCGGCCCCCCTGCGCCATGCGGACCAGTAAATGTCTTGTGAACGTTAAAATGCTGCATGTCGCCGCCAAAATCGCCGGGGCGAGCCACCCCCGTGATGGCGTTCATGTTCGCACCGTCGATATAGACCAGCCCGCCGACATCATGCACCATTTGTGCAATTTCGGTCATATTCGGCTCGAATTGCCCGAGCGTGTTCGGGTTCGTCACCATAAACACGGCCGTGTCGCTGCCTAAGTGTGTTTTCAGATCGGCCAAGTCGACAAAGCCACGGGGCGTGCTCTTCAATTGCACACAATCGAACCCGGCCACGGCAGCGCTGGCTGGGTTCGTGCCATGTGCACTGTCGGGAAACAGCACTTTCGTGCGCGTCTCGCCGCGCGAACGGAACCATGCCGCGGCAACCAGCAGCGCCGTCAATTCGCCTTGGGCGCCAGCAGCCGGCTGCAACGACACGCCCGGCAACCCGGCGATTTCTGCCAGCATTTCCTGCATCGTGTACAGCAATTCCAGCATGCCCTGCACATCGGCCTCAGGCTGACTGGGGTGCAGGTCGACAATGCCATGCAGGCCGGCAAGCCGTTCGTGGCGCTTGGGGTTGTACTTCATCGTACAACTGCCTAACGGGTAAAAATGCGTGTCAACCGACATGTTCAATGTCGACAAGTTGACGAAGTGGCGAACGACTTCGGGTTCGGTCAGTTCCGGCAGGGGCGGCGGCGATGCGGCCCTGTGTTCGCACGGGATCCACTCATCGATCGCCTGCGGCGGGACGTCGGCAGCGGGAAAGACCGCTGCCCGCCGCCCCGGCTGCGAGCACTCGAACAGAAGTTGCGTCGATTGCAGGTTTCTCACGATTTAAGTCCCCATTGCGCAACGCGCAAATCCGCACTTGGTTTTGCAACAGACCGGGACTGCTTGCGACAGGTCACGTATCGAACCGCACCGCACTCCGTCGTCATGCAAACATCCTTATTACAAAGCCCCATCGACGAGTTCGTCAGGGCGTCAGCGCGGCAACCAGCCGATCGATTTCGTCGCGACTGCGTTTTTCGGTGACAGCCACCAGCACGCCTTCTCGCTCTCCGCCCGCGGCGACAACCGGCCCCAAATCGAAGCCGGCCTGGCGGGCGCGGGAAATCAGGCTGGCGGCTCCGTGGGGCGCGTGCACAACAAACTCTTTGAAAAACGGCTGGTCGAACAGCAACCGCAGCCCAGCGCGCTGCGCCAATTGCCCGGCGGCATAATGCGCTTTGCGACAACACAGTTCGGCGGCTTCGCGCAACCCCGCCGGCCCCAGCAACGCCAGGTAAACCGCGGCCCGCAGTGCCATCAGGCCCTGGTTGGTGCAGATGTTGCTTGTCGCCTTTTCTCGCCGGATATGCTGTTCGCGTGCCTGCAAATTCAAGACGAAGCACCGCCGCCCCATGCGATCGACCGTTTGGCCGATCAATCGCCCCGGCATCTTTCGCACGAACTCCTCGCGGCACGCCAGCAAACCCAGATATGGGCCGCCGTACTGCATCGGAATTCCCAACGCTTGGCCTTCCGCCACGGCAATGTCGGCGGCGTAATCGGCCGGGCGGGCCAACAGGCCCAGACTGAGCGGGTCAAAACTCACGACCGCCAGTGCGCCCGCGGCCTGCGCGGCGGCGGTCAGTTCGCGGGTGGGCTCGAGCGCCCCGAAAAAATTCGGGTGCTGCACGACAAGGCACGCGGTCTGATCGTCGAGCACCTGCCGGACGGCGTCAGGGGCGGCAATGCCACCAGGCGTGGGTATGACAACCACATCGCAACCGACCTGCTGCAAATAGGTCTCGACGACCAGGCGGTATTCGGGGTGCACCGATTCGAGGACGGCCACCTTTTTGTGCCGGCCCGTGACGCGCATGGCCATGAAGGCCGCTTCACTGACGGCAGTGCCCCCTTCGTACAGGCTGGCGTTCGAAACGCCCATTCCTGTGAGCTGGCAAATCAGCGTTTGAAATTCGAAGAACGCTTGCAGGCTGCCCTGGCTGGCTTCAGCCTGATACGGCGTATAGGCGGTGTAAAACTCGCTGCGTGAAGCGATTGCATCGACGGCGGCGGGAATGAAATGATCATAGCTGCCCCCCCCCAGAAAGCAAACCCGTTCCGGCTGCCCCACATTGCGAGCCGCCAGGCCGCGCAGATGAGATTCGAGCTCAATTTCGGTGAGTGGCGGCGGCAGGTCAAGCGGCCGCCCCAAACGAAGCTTGGCGGGAATCTGATCGAACAGTTCGTCGAGCGTGGCAGCCCCCACAGCGTCAAGCATTCGCCGCTGTTGCGCCGCAGTGTTGAAGAGATAGGCCACGTATTCCTCCGTGAATGCCGACTTGCCAGCCGCCCATTCCTTGAATTGCAGCAGCGATGAGCCGACCCCCAAAGCCCCCGCCGAGTACGGGGGTTCAGGTACTCGTGCGGGGCGATTCACGCCGCCGGGTTCTTTTGGAAGTCTCGGTCGAAACTCAATGCGATTCCGTTGCACATAGGCGTTTATATTCCTCAGCGTCAAGCAAGCCCGCACGCGACACCGGCAGGCTCACCTTCAGGCGAATCAGCCAACCCGTCTCATAGGGCGAAGCTGAAAGTTGCGCGGGGTCCTCCGCCAGTTTCGTGTTCGATTCGACCACGGTTCCAGCCACCGGGCTGTACAGGTCGCTAGCGGCCTTGACGCTTTCGACCTCGCCAAACACTTCGCCGGCCTTGAGCACACGGCCCGGCTGCGGCAGCTCAATATACACGAGGTCGGTCAGCGATTGCACCGCGAAATCGCTGATTCCGATCGTCGCCACGTCTCCGTCCAAACGCAACCATTCGTGCGTTTTCGCGAACAACAGCAGTTGCAAATCCATCGCGTGGTCGTCCTTCATCCTGGTCCGCGTTGATGTTCTTCTTCGATCTTGGCGATTTTGTCAACTCGGCGGGCATGCCGCCCCCCTTCAAACTCAGTTTTCAGCCAGATTTCTACCATGCGGTTGACGAGGCGGTCGCCCAGCAGGTCTGCCGACAGGCACAGGATATTGGCGTTATTGTGTCGGCGACTCATTTCGGCCGTCAAATCGTCGTGGCATGACGCGGCACGCACACCGGGAAACTTGTTTGCGGCAATGCACATGCCCATGCCCGTGCCGCAAATCAGAATGCCGCGTTCGATCTGGTTCAGCGAAACGGCCTGAGCCACCTTGGCGGCAAAATCAGGGTAATCGACGCTGTCGGTGGTGTCGGTGCCCATATCAATCGATTCATGACCGATGGCGACGATCGTGGCCAGGATTTTCTCCTTGATGGCCACACCACGATGATCGCTGGCAACTGCAATTTTCATGTTTTAACGGTCTTGAAAAGCACCCGGTCAGGAAACGGAAAGCTCTGACAGGATCTGGTACAGGTGGCGTTCGATTTCCTCGGCGCACTTGGTGTATTCTTCAATTCCGGAGCCGATCGGATCGCTCACGTCGGAGCCATCTCGTGCCAGCACGTCGACGCGCGACGCCATTTCCGGAAACTCGCGCAGGATCGCGTCGCGATGCTGCTTTGTCATCGTAAAGATATGGTCGGCCTGATTCAACAGCCGCGGAGTTGCCGGCTGGCTCGAATGCCCCTGCAGATCGACCCCCCGGTCTTGCAAAATCCGCACCGACTCGGGGCTGGGCGGGCTGCCTACTGCCGCTGCCAAGCCCGCCGAAGCCACGACGAACCCATGATCGACCAGGTCTTCCTCCGAACATTTCAGCCGTTCGGCCAGCATTTTTCGAAACAACCCCTCGGCCATGGGGCTGCGGCAGGTATTGCCCGTGCAAACAAAGAGATACACGTTTCCAGCCAGCCGGCTCAAGGTGCGGTGCGTCACCACTCCTTCTTGTACCAAATCCCACCGCTCGCCGGTCACGCGCACAATGGCCGATGGTTGACCGTACCGGCATGGCCCGGCGTCGATAACCATCGCAAGTCGCTCGCCAACTGCGTCAGCCAACTCATGGGCGGTCTTGAAGCCGACTCTTCCCCGAGCCGCTTCGCCTGCGAACACCAGCGGAGCCGGCGACAATCGCAAGACGGCCGTAATGACGTCATGGGCCGGTACGCGCAGGGCCATGCCGCCCGCCTCGGCCAAAAGCCGCCGGGTCGGCTCAGGAAGCGATGCCGCCAGACCGCGGTCACTCGCAGGCGAAAAGACCAGCACGACGGGCCCCGGCCAGCACCGGCGCACGAGCTTGTTTCCCAACGCGCTCATGCCAGGCACATAGTCGAACGCTTCAGGGGCCCCCTTGAGCGCAAGGTACGCCACCCCGACCTCCAGCGCGTGCTGAAGCGCGACCAACCGCTCGACACCGCGGGTGCTCAGCGCCAGCGCTGCAGCCACGTAAACCGTATCGGTGGGAAAACCGATCAGTTCACCTTCGGCGAGCAACTGCACCGCCTCGTGAATAACGTCGCGCGGGTCATCGGCGCGCTGGATTTCGACAACGTTCGACATGCTGGCCATCCTGGGCAACGGTGCAATAACACGGTTTTCAGCCGGCACGACCGGCAACTACCCGGATTGATCGTGGAACTCTGGCCAGGAACGGCGCAAACCGATATTGCACAACCGGTGGGGTCACGCCGGCAACTATTGTACAATTCGCCGGGAATGAACTATAGTCAGGTCCTGGTGTGCATTCAAGTTTCTTGGGAACCCGGCCCGAAACAACTTTCTTGTGCTGGGCAAACCGTCAGGGCGCAACCTCGAAGGCGTTCGGGTGTTGACACGGCCAATCCTCGGGCGCGCCGAGCGTGGTGATTGCCCGCCCCCGGCCCGTTCCGAAAGCATTTGTCTGCATGGCGTTATCTCCGAATTGCCGCGTTTTTTTCGATAGCCCGCAATCGGGTGCCTGGAATATGGCGGTCGATGAAACGCTGCTGCAAGCGGCGATCGACCACCACGAATGCGCGGTGCGCTGGTATCGCTGGTCAGTGCCCACGATATCGCTGGGTTACTTTCAATCGCTGGCGGCGTGTCATGCCGATGCCACGTGGACGTCGCTGCCCATCGTGCGCCGGCTTTCAGGCGGCGGCGCGATTCTGCACGACCAGGAATTGACCTATAGTTGCGTTCTTGCCGCGGAACATCCATTCGCCCGCACGCCGTCAGGATTGTATGCGCTGATCCATGAAGTGCTGATTTCGGCCCTCGTCGAGCGCGGCATTCCCGTCGCCGTTCGCGGGCAAACATCGCCCGAGCTCAACACTGCGTTTTTGTGTTTTGGCAGGGGCGACGCCCAGGACGTTGTATTGGCGGGGTTCAAAGTGTTGGGCAGCGCCCAGCGTCGGCGTAAGGGTGCTGTGCTGCAACATGGCAGTCTGGTGCTCGAAAAGT
The DNA here is from genome assembly GCA_021781115.1 of Planctomycetota bacterium. Lineage (GTDB taxonomy): Bacteria > Planctomycetota > Planctomycetia > Planctomycetales > Planctomycetaceae > JAJXXL01. Next base: position 4,288 of record JAJXXL010000466.1, on the reverse strand, counting down.
CGCCGCTGACGCCCCAATTTCCAGGAGTCTTCGACCTGGCCCCCCCCCGGTTTGACCTTGATGAATTTCAAATTGAAACGGCGGCGAAGATCGCGGCGTGCCTGGATCTCCAATGGCAGTCAGCGGCGTTGCGGCCTGATGAATTGATGTTCGCTCGCTCCCGGGCGGCTCAACATGTGTTTCCGGGCCTGACGGGCTGAACGCCGGAGCAAACGCTGCCGTGTTGGCACAGGACGATGCCCCGCGCTGAGTGCGATGCGTTCTGCCACGCCATCTCATCCGCCGTATCGGTAATGGCGTTCGGGCCCGAAGATTCAATTGTCGGAGATTCTGCACGTCAGACCAAGCAGGTTTCTGATCTCGCGGAATGGCGGAATGCCTCGTGCCATCATCACCCTTTTTTTGTTTGACAATTACAAATCGGCTCGATACTCTAAACTGCGCAGGCTGTGAAGCAGCTCAATTGGTGCAGTCGCCCAAGTCGTTGCCTTTGGCTGAACAATTCATGTTCGAAAAGCCGCATGGAATGGGGTGTGGCGCGCCAACTTCCAAGTCGCTTCGGCCTTCAGTCTGCTGCGCATGATCCCTTTGCCAGGGGGTTCCGCTTGCGGCCTATGGCGTTTCATTTGCACGATGCCGTTATTTTCTTGAGGGAGCCACCTCGTCATGCTGAAAGCGGAACTGAAGGTGATTGAGGGTAAGCAGCAAGGCCGTAGCATTCCGCTGGATGTTAAGAGGTTTCTGGTTGGTCGCGAACAGGATTGCCAGTTGCGGCCCAACAGTGAACTCGTTAGTCGCCACCACTGTGTCTTCTCGATGGACGATTTCACGGTGCGGTTACGCGACCTCGGCAGCACGAACGGCACGTTCGTCAACGGTGAGCGCATTCAGGGACAGGTGATTCTGAGCGACGGCGACCGGGTTCAGATCGGCAAACTTGCGTTTCAACTCAGCATGAGGCAAACGGCAGACCTTCCTAAGCCGGCGGCGGTTCCCTCTGGCCCTGCCACGCCGGCTCCCGAAGTATCGCCCGTAATCGACCAGCCCGGCCAGGATACGGTGCTCAACACGTGGGATACGCAAGATATTCCAGCCGGTCTGGCCGATTCACCCGACGCTGGGGGCGACACGACCATTCTTGGGTTGCCCCCCGAACAAACCGGCCCGCAACCGGCGGTGTTTCAGCAACCCGGCTACGCGCAGCCCATGGGTTATCCCGGCTACCCACAACAGCCGATGTACCCTGGAATGGCCTATCCGCCTGGTTATCCGCAACCAGGCTACGCTCAATATCCACAACCTGGTTATCCCGCGCCCGGATATGCCCAACCTGGGTACCCCCCCGGCTATGTCGACCCAGCGTACGGGCAACCGGGTTACCCCGGGGGTTACCCTCAGCAGGGCTACCCGCAACCAGGCTATCCGCCCGCGGGTTATCCGCAGCCCGGGTATCCGCAACCAGGGTATCCGCAGCAACCCCCGGCAGCCGCCCCGCCGGCTGCCGGCAAGGTGGTCCCTGAAGTTCCCGACGTCATGCTCCCTCCCCCAGAAGAAACCGGCGCCAAAGAGGTGGTCAAGCCGCCCGAGCCGCCGAAGGATCCGAACGCCAAGACCGACGCTTCCAAAAACCCGTCGCTCGCTGCCGCCGACATTATCCGCCAGCATCGGCATCGCCGCCCACCCACGGCCGAATGAAACCAGTCGGTCGCCTGCGCGACGGACGTGTCTTTTGTTCCTGAATCCAATCGCTCATCGTGCTTGAGGAGAGTCCGTCGTGCCCGACCCCGACCCCGGTGAATCGCAGCGAATCTACAAGGAATTCCTCGATCTGTTGCCGCTGACGTTGGCGCTGGCAGGCTTGCCCCCGAGCGAGCCCGGTCGCTATTACACTGAAGAGCAAATCGAAGCCCGGGCGTTCACTCTCAAGCACGCTTACCGGGCGGCCCGCAGTGTCACCCGCGAGTGCATTCAACGCAAGTAGCCCCTGCGGGCGCACGGCACGAGCGCCTGTTTCGGCTGCTCGCAGAAAAGCCAGGGCCTCACCAATGAAAATGTCAGTCGGTCGCCTGGGCGGCGCGGCCGCGGCTTCTGCACGCATTTTCTTTCCGGCGATTGAAACCCCCAGCCAACGCCGCGGGTATTCATTGCAGACATGCTGGAAATCCCCGTGACCGACAATGAGCGCCAACTCGTTTCGCATTGCTTGGCCGACGACCCGGTTGCGCTCCAGGCGTTTGTCGAGCAATTTCAGGGAATGGTGTTTAGCCTTTGCTTTCGAATGCTCGGGCACCGTCAAGACGCCGAAGACGTTACGCAAATTGTATTTCTCCGCGCGTTGCGCAATCTGCACACGTGGGATTCGTCTCGTCCGCTGAAACCCTGGTTGTTCACGATCGCCGCTAATCGTTGCCGTACACATCTGGTTAATCGAACACGCCAACCGCGGATCGGGTTGGCGAATGAGCCGCCCGCCCCGATTGATGGTGCGCCCGGCAATCTTGCCTTGGCTGAAGAGTTGCAACTGGCGCTGATGCAGCTTCCTGAACAGTACCGGCTCTGCTTCGTGTTGCACCATCAGCAGGAGCTGAACCTGCAAACGATCAGCGAAATCCTCGACTGCCCCTTGGGCACGATCAAAACCTGGCTGTATCGCGCACGGCGCGAGTTGGCTGACATACTCGAGCGCCGCGGCCTGGCGCCGCAGGTGAACCATGAACTGCCACGAATTTGAAGAGCTGCTCCAGCAGCACCTGAACGACGGCAAACCCCTCAGTTCGTTCGAACTCGTCGAACACAGTTCGCAATGCGCAGTGTGCCAGCGACAGACTGAGCAGTTGCAAACCCTGGTCGACGCTATCGCCGCCTGGCAGGCCGAACCACTCGAAGTACATCTGGCCGACCGTGTTGTCAACCTGCACCTCCGATCGCAGTCCGTCGCACCGCAGGCTGTCGCCGGGGCCGACGACGATACACCGCACCTCGACCGGGGCGTTGCCTTCACGCGGCCAGTCCTGCCCGCAGGATCCGGCCAAGGCCAACTGCAAAGGGCGGCTCGCCGCTCACGCCGGGCCCTTGTGGCCGGCTTGGCGTCTTTGGGGGCGCTGGTTGCGCTGACCGCGTTCGTGTCGAAGCCGCCGGGCCGTTTTGAACATCCTGACACGTCGAGCCGGCAGGCGGCCCGCGCCCGGAGCGCCGCCGAACCGCCGCACGTCGAAGTTCAAACGATTGTTCGCCACGCCGGCGCGGCGTATTGGGCACTGGCCCGCGACACTGTTGGTGAACTGGGCGATGCCACGATGCTGCTCCCCCGTACCGACCAGTATCATGCCACGGTCGAAGCGCGCGCGACGCCGACCGCGTGGCCACTGATCAATCCGTTCGAGCAAGGTTTGAAGCCGCTGCGCGACGGCATGGGCCGCGCCTTTGATTTCCTCTGGAGCTCCGAACCCGATCATGCCAGTCCCCCCAGTTGACAGCCGCGCCCCTGCCAGTGGCTGGTTGCAACCCAGGGTCGCTCGTTGCCGCGGTGCGACCGTAACAAACGCCACGTTTTATCTCTTTTCCTTCTCACCCAGGTTTAACGACGCATCATGCCCGGTATGATTTCCCGATGGATTTCACACGGCGGCCCGTTCGTTCTGCGAGCGACCGCGGCGTTTCTGCTGTTCATGGCGTGCAGCGCCGCAGGTCAGGTCGAACTCCTTGCCGCCGCGGAAATCGACGACCTCGTCGAACTCGTACATGCCGACGCCGGCCTGTGCGCCACTGCGACCGATCTGGGGCAGGAGCTACCCCGTGTTTGGATGTCTCCCCTGGCAGAGCGGCTGCGGCAACTTCCTGTGGTGCGTCACTGGCGCAACAGCGCCGATTATCAGAACCTGCTGAACGCCGCGGCGGCAATCGAAAAGCTTACTGGCCGTCCCCTGCCAGAGGTTGCATTTGCCCTGTTCGGGCAGA
>JAJXXL010000466.1:0-321 GCA_021781115.1 Planctomycetota bacterium | reverse complement strand
GGCGCGCCGTTGTATTTGCGGTATATCGCGATCAGGAACCGCGCCCCTATGGCGTGCTGCTGACCCGCGCCATCAACCCCGAGGCCTTGCAAACCGCGCTGTCACTGTGGACGTCGAGCCAGCACATTGAGACCATGCGCAAGGAACATGCCGGTCAAGTCTATTTCGCCGGTCGCGCCGCCGCTGGCGGCGACTCCGCCACGATATTTTACCTGATTCACGATGACATCGCCGCCGTGTCCGACCACGAAGCCGGCGTTCAGCGCGTCGCGGCGCTCGTGGCTCAACGCCGACGTGCGACGAAAAAAGGGGCGCCCGCCG
>JAJXXL010000088.1 GCA_021781115.1 Planctomycetota bacterium | reverse complement strand
CGGTGGGGCCGGCGGCGCGTGGGGTTCGCGCTGCGTGTGGCTGTGGCGGGTTTGGCGGCGTTTTGCATGGGGTGCGGGCGTTCGCCGGAGGTGCGGTATACGCCCCGCGCCGAAGTTCAGACGCTCAAGCCGGAATTGCAGCAGCAGATCGCCCACCTGCTCGAACAGCATTGCGGGTCGGCGCAGTCGCCCAAGGTTCTCGGAAACGAAACCATTTCGGTGCGGCATCTGTTGCACGGGCGCGACGTGTATCAGAAGCGTTGCGTGCAATGCCACGGCGTAACAGGCGATGGCGCGGGGCCGGCGGCGGCAGTGCTGTACCCGAAGCCGCGAGATTACCGCCGCGGACTGTTCAAGTTCACTTCGACGCCCTATGGCGCAAAACCGCGGCGTGATGACCTGGTGCGCACCGTGCGGCGCGGCATTTCGGGCACGTCGATGCCGTCGTTTCAGCTTCTCGAAGATCGTGACCTGAACGCCGTCGTCGACTACGTGATGTTCCTGACCCACCGCGGCGAATTCGAGTTCCTGCTCGTCAATTCCGCGGGGGGCGGGGGCGATACGCTCGATCCCGACGACGTGGCCGAGATCCTGAGTGATATTCGCGAAGCGTGGGCAAAAGCCGACGCCGAGGTCGTGCACCCCCTGACGCCTGAACCGCAATGGACGCACGACCACGTCGTGGCTGGCCGGCAGGCGTTTCTCACGCGGGGTTGTTCCAAGTGCCACGGCGAAGACGGGCGCGGGCAAACCCCTGACAACCTGCGGGGTGATTTGAAAGACGCCTGGGGGCATGTCACACGGGCCGCCGACCTGACATCGGGCATGTTGCACGGAGGCCGCGAGCCGGTCGACGTTTACCGCCGCATTTTTTCAGGCATTAACGGCACGCCGATGCCGGCGTTCAAGTCGTCGCTGGCGCAGGAACCGGAAACGGTCTGGAACCTGGTGGCGTACGTGCTGCACGTATCCAATGAGCGCCGGCGGGGGCGAATTCCCGAAGCGGGCGAATTCGCGCCGCCCGCCCGGCCCAGCGCCGATCGCCGGGCGCGGCCCGAACCAGGCGCCTTGGTGCGCGTGACCCGGCCCGCCCAGCGCAATCCGGCGGAGTGACTCCGATGAACATTCCCGCGAAACAGCGCGAGTTTGAAGAACTCAAATCGAAGGTCGAGCGGCTCGAAGCCGAACTGCAAGACGCTCGCGCCGCCGAACCCTGGCAGCCCACGGGTTTTTACGCCGTGTACTACGCCACCGCGGGCGCATTGCTGGGGGTGTTTGGGGCGGCGGGGGCGCTCTTGGTCAACGTGGCGGGGTGCGTGGCGACCGGGCGGCACCCGCTGGAGTGGATCCGCGTGCACCTGACGTTTCCGCTGGGCGCCGAAGCGCTGCGGCTGACCGATGCTGAACGCAACGTGGCCGTCATCGACGATCGCATGATCCTGGTTTTTGGCTGCTGCCTGTATCTGGCGACCGGCATGTTGCTGGGCATTCCCTTTCATCTGGTGATATCGCGGTATGCGCGAGAAGGATCGCTGCGCTCGCGGCTGGCCGTCGCCAGCGCGCTGGCCCTGGCGACGTGGGGCGTGGCGTTTTACGGAGTTTTGTCGTGGTTGCAACCACTGCTGTTTGGCGGCAACTGGCTGACCAACCCGGCGTTGTTGCCCTGGTGGGTGGCCGCCGGCACCCATGTGACGTATGGGTGGATCATGGCGATATTGCACCCCCTGGGCCAGTTCGAAGCGCAACCGCGTGCAACGGAGAAAACATGACGGAAACTGACCGCGGGGCGACAACGACCGGCCCCGGCGAACTGGTCGATCGGCCACTCGTGATCTGGTATTTCGGCGCGGCGCTGGCGTACCTGCTGATCTCGATGACCGGGGGCCTGCTGATGGCTCTGCAACTGGTGCGCTGGAACGGGTTCGACGGCATCGAATGGCTGTCGCCGGGGCGGTGGCGGATGGTGCACACGAATGCCGTCGCCTATGGTTTCCTGGCGAATTCGTTTTTGGGCGCGCTGCACTGGGTCGTGCCCCGCCTGGCGCTGCGCCCGGTGCTGTCGCCCCGGCTGTCGCGGCTGATTTTCTGGGCCTGGCAGGCGATTGTCCTGGCCACGGCGGTGGGCATTTTGCTGGGCCAGGCGCAGGGGCTGGAGTGGGGCGAAACGCCCGTATGGGTCGACCCGGCCGCACTGCTTGGGTTGTTGCTCGTCGCTGTGAATTTTCTGGCGCCGATCGTGCAAACCCGCGGCCCGATGTACGTCACGCTGTGGTATTTCATGGCGGCGTTCATCTGGACGTTTCTGACGTATGCCATGGGAAATTTCATACCCGAATACTTTGTTTCCGGCACCAGCGCCGGGGCGGTGGGGGGGCTGTTCATTCATGACCTGGTGGGGCTGTTCGTCACGCCGATCGGCTGGGGGCTGATGTACTACTTCGTGCCGATTTTGCTGCACAAGCCGATCTGGAGTCACGGGCTGTCGCTGGTGGGGTTCTGGGGGCTGGCATTTTTCTACCCGCTGACGGGCATTCACCATTTCCTGTACACGCCGATTCCCATGTTTCTGCAATATGGGGCGATCGTGTCGACGATTGCCGTCGAAATGGTGGTCACCACGGTGATTGTCAACTTTTTCGGAACGCTCCGCGGGTCGGGGCGCATGCTCGCAACGAACCTGCCGCTGCGCTGGTTCTATACCGGCATGGTGTTTTACGCACTGACCTGCCTGCAATGCGCCATGCAAACCACGCTGACCTTTCAGGCGCTGATTCACTTTACCGACTGGGTCGTGGGCCATGCCCACCTCGTGATGTACGGCGTGTTCGGGCTGTGGATGCAAGGCGTCATGACCTACCTGTTTCCGCGGTTGCTGCACACCGAGTGGTACAGCCCGCGGCTGTGCGCCTGGCATTACTGGCTGTCGGCGGTGGGGTTGTTCGTGATGGCATCAGACCTGATTTTGCTCGGCGTGTTTCAAGGGTACTCCTGGGCCGCGCTGCAACCGTGGGACGCGTCAATCGAGATTTCCATTCCGTTCTGGGTGGTGCGCGTGTTTGCGGGCCTGGCCATGTACGCGGGCCTGCTCGTGTTTTTGTACAACATATACCAGACTTGGCAGGTGTCGCGCCGTCAGGTTCCAGCGGCCGCCTGAACCCGCGCCGGCTGCCGCACCTGCGCGCCCAATGGCACTTACTTTGAAGTCTCAGGTACTTGCACCACTCTTTTTTGCCGAACTGGCACGGCATTTGCGCCAGGGTTGCGCCGTGTCTCACGGATGTC
>JAJXXL010000404.1 GCA_021781115.1 Planctomycetota bacterium | reverse complement strand
ACTTGGCTGTTCCCGGTACGGGCCGTTGTCATGAGCATCGTCATGTGCAACTGGCTTTGGTCAAACCAGTTACGCTGCGGCTGACGATGCAGGTCCGCCAACGGTGTGCAGGGATGGCCAGGGTTTTCGATGCGCATTTCATCAGCACCGTCGGCCCCGCGGCAATTGGCCAGCGAGGGCCAGGGTCGGGGCGACCTTGGGGTTCGGGCGGGCGGTCGACGCAGATCCAGGCCGTGCGTCAGGGGCATCGTCAGGATGAACTGCCTGTCGCATCACGAGTTGTGAAACGGCTGACGCGGCAACGTCGTCCCGGAGCGTGAATGCGAACGCTGCCAGGGCAGGTGGTGGGCCCAGCCCAAACTCGGATACCGGCCACGGTCCCCCCGCAGCGTCATGCAACGACAGTTTATGGATGTCTGGTTTCGACTGCCTGACGCGATTGGCTTGCAGCGGTGAGCCTGGCGGCCGCATGGTTGTGTCGGCGTGCATCGGCTTGCACAATGTGTTGCATCACAACCGATTTCCGTATACGTTCTGAATTGATTTATAATTACCGGTGTCAATAATGCCGGGAACGGGTTGCGGGGTGAGTTCATGCCGGCCCCGTGGTCGATGGCCTTTGGCAATTTGAATAGCATAGAGTGTTTGCGGCGGTTGTGATTCGCAACCCTGTGCTGGCCACCGGTAACCGCGTTTTTCGATCGATTGCCACGGGCGTGACGCACAGCGTCAGGGAATCGTCAGGACTTAACAGACGAATTGACAACTGGTTACAAAGTCGCCTGACGACGATTGCGCGGGATCGTCCCAAACCGCATGTTCTCATGTTGACACTTTTGTGTTAAATTGGGTGGTTTGGTTTCGTGCCGAACCGTTGTTTCGCATGCGTCTTGGACGCCGCCCCACGTCGAATTGCCAAAATCAGTTCGAGCCGTATCGGGCGTTTTGGGATGGTGCCCGGCGCCTCAAACAAACGCACTTGATTCGGCCACGCCGGCTGACGTCCAACGGACGCAAGCTACGTAAACATTCGCCGAACCCGGCAAATGCCGCTGTTACTTTCGTGGAAAACACAGGATCTCACGCGATTTGTTCACTCAGAGTCTTTCGAGCGAACGGGTTGGGCGAATCTTTACCAAGCGACAGCGTAGCAGACAACGCAAGCCACGCGGCGAGACGCCGCGTCTACCGTCAGGGGCATCGTCAGGATGAACTGCCTGTCGCATAACGAGTTGTGAAACGGCTGACGCTGAGGCACCATCCTCAGAGTGCGTGAGCGCAGACGCTGCGGGGGCAAGGAGGCGGCTTGGGCCGGGCTCGCGTTCCGTCCTCATCCCGCCGAATGAAGCAACCTCGGTTTATTGATGACTGGTTGTGATTCTGGTTTGGCTTCCGCCGGGGCGACTTCTGCCGGTTTCGCAGGTAATTGCAGGAACGATGGGCGGACTTTGGCTGTCTTATCTGAATGGCTAACAAAGTTTGCGTGGGCTTCCTGGCTTTACAACTGCCCGGTTGAGTCTGGTACGATGAAGAGGCGGGCTGACGGCGGGTCTGAAAATGGCCCAGCCAGGAGACCGATGTCGCGAGCAACCGGTCGAAGCCAGTCGAGCGCACCACGCGGCGGAGTATTTCTCGCCGGGGGGTGAAGCGATCTGCCAATTCATAGAGGTTTGTGAATGCTGCCGTGGAAATGCGTTGTGATTGCACTGCCGGTGCTGGTCGGGTGCCTGGCGCTGGCCGGTTCGAATGCCCGGGCCTTTCCGCCGGCCGACGGTGCGCACGCGGTGACGCCCCCCGAGCGCCGGGTTTATGTGCCTTTGGAAGACCTCGACGTAGTCTTCGAGCGTGATCAGCGGGGCGTGGTTTTGCCGCGAGAGAAATTCCTGGAGCTGACCGCGGCGGCCCGCAAGAATAGCCCCAATGCATCTCATGTTCCCCCAGGGGCCGTGCTGTCCAGCGCTGAGTACCGCGCCCGATTCGACGGCGACCAGCTCGTGCTGGCGGCCGAACTGGAGTTCAGGCAATTCACGAAAGGCTGGCAGGCGCTGGCATTGCCGTTTCGCGGCGTGGCGCTCGAAACCGCACGGCTCGATGACCAGCCCGCACAATTGGGCCGATCGGCCGAAGGCGACAAGCCGTTGATATTGTTTTCGAATGCCGCGGGCCGCCATCGACTGAAGATTGAACTGTCGGCCCGGTTGGCGACCGTGGGGGCGGATCGCGCGGCGGCGTTCGAGCTGCCGGCGATTCCGGCGGCGGTATTGAATGTGGCCTTGCCGGCCGGCAAGTTTTTGTTGCTTGACGAAGTGGCGCTGGAGCGGCCGACGGCACTCGATCAACCAGCCATGTACACGGTGGGCGTTGGCGGCCGGCGTGCGGTCAGCCTGCGCGTGACCGACCGGCAGACCGAACAGGCGGCGGCGAGCCTCGTGTTCGCGTCGACGGCCATTGGCGTGCGCGTTGCGCCCGAAGAATTGGCCTGGCAGGCGGTGACGACGCTGCAAGTTTTTGGCAAAGGGGTCGACCGGCTGCAGTTCAACATTCCCCAATCGCTGGAAATCGTGTCGATTGAATCGAGCGGTCTTGAACGCTGGGAAATCACCCCCGGGCCAGACGAGCAAACGACCACGTTGAAACTCAGCTATCGGCAGCCGGTGCAAGAGTCGCGCAAGGTGACGTTTCGCGGCGTGGCGACGATCGGCCTGGGGCAACCGTGGCGCGTGCCCACGTTAACACTCGATCAGGCGGCGGCGCATGTGGCGCATGTCGTGGTGCAATACCCGGCGGGGCTGCGGTTGCAGGCGCTGGAAACCACGGGGGTCCGCCCGGTGCTTGCCGAGGGGGCCGCGGCCAGAGCGCCGAACGACGCCGGCCCGGCGCTGCATTTCGCCGCCTGGCAGCCCGATTTCGCGTTGCTGTTTGTCACGCAGCCCAAGGCCCGCGAGCTGCAGGCGACGATCGCCACGAGGCTCAATCTCAGTGATCAGGAAATTGCCGTTCAGTCGCGCATCAGCGTTCAGACGCGGTTTGCGCCATTGTTTGAGCTCGACCTGACGATACCCGCCGAATGGTCGATCACCGACGTGCGGCTGGGTTCAGCGGCGAGCGCCTGGAGCGTCGAACCGGGCGCTGCGGGGCTGCATTTGGTGCGAATTCCCTTCGACCCGCCAATCGCTGTCGATGGCAAGGCCGAACTTGCGATTTCCGCCCGCCACATTCCCGGCGAAAATTGGCCGATTGAACAAACCCCGCTGCTCATCCAATTGCCGGAGATCCAGCTTCCGCAAGTGGGCGTCACCGAGGGAACGTACCTGATCGCCGCCGGCCCTGAGCTCGACGTGGCGGTCGAGGAACTGGCCGGGCTCGACCCGTCGCGGCTGCCGCTCGATCAGCAGGCGGTGGGGGTTGCGCCGCGTTTCGTGTACGACTACCAGGACACACGCTTCAGTGCCCGCGTGAAGGTTGTCCGCAAGCCGACCCGGCTGGTCGCCCAGACGAGCGCGTTCCATCGGCTCAGTCCGCAAACCCTGGCGACGCATTTTCAGGCGCGGCTGGTCGTGCGAGGCGGTGGGGCCCGCGGCGTCGATGTCGCGCTTTCCGAATCGGCAGGCGACAATTTGCAGTTTCGCGTGCTTTCGGGCAATGTGCGAATCGTCGAACAAGTCGCGGCCAAGCCCGTGCAGGGGGTGCGGCTATGGTCCTTGCGGTTCGATCAGCGGGCCCATGGGGTCGTTGTGCTCGCCGCCGATGCCGAATCCGCCCGTGCCGCACCGCCGGCACAGGAAGTCGTTGTGCCCGTGCTGCGGCTCCCCGCGGCCGAACGGCAGGAGGGGTTCGTCGCCATTGAAGCGGCGACTGACCAGCAATTGACGCTCAGCGCGGCCGCCGCCGGGGGCGAGCCACTCGCCGAAATCGACCCGGCCGACATGCCCGCCCCGGCAGCCTACGAACCCCGTGAACGGATCGTCGCGGCGTATCACTCGGTGGCGGCGGGGTATCGCATCGGCCTGACAGAAACCCGTTTCGACCGTGTCGCCGTGCCAACCGCCTTGTGCGACGTTCAGCGACTCACCAGCGTCCTGGGCGAATCGGGCGAGTTTGAACACAAAGCCGAATATGACTTTCGTGCCGTGGGCGTGCAAAGCCTGGTCGTGCGGTTGCCCAGCGACGCCGTACTCTGGTCAGTCGTGCTCAACGGCGCGCCTGTCGAAGTCCGGCGGGTTTCCCTGCCCGATGGCGACGCCTGGACCGTTCCTCTGCCAACCGCCAATGATGCCGAATCGCCCTATCAATTGCGGCTCATTTACCGAACGACGCTGTCGCGCATCGATGCGCAGGGCGTCTTGCGTCAGGCGTTGCCGCAAATCGCTGCCGTCAACGGCCTGGGCGATACCCAACCGCTCGAAATTTTGCAGCGGACCTGGACCCTTTACACCCCACCCACACTCGAAATCACCGCGGCCACCGGGTTTTTCGAACCCACGGAAAAGCCGCAAATTGACAGCCTGCTGGGGCGGCTGCAACGCGGCATGACAATTGGCACCCATGATGTGCTGTGGCTCAAATTCTGGTCGGCATTGATCGCGGCGCTCGTGATCGGCCTGACTGCGTGGGCTTCCCGGCGTCGGGGGTGGCTCGGTGCGACGCTGGTATTGGGCAGTGCTTCGGTCATCGGGGCGGCATTCCTGCTGCCGGCAATGCAGACGGGCGCCAAGCCCGCCCGTTTGGCGAAGTCGAGCGGCATGTTGCGAGGTGAAGCGCGGCTCGAAACGAGCGCAGCGCCGGTGCCGGCCGCGGCGCCGTTCGGCACGCCGGCCCTGCCGCCTGTCATGGCAAACGGCAGCCAACCTGCTGTCGGTCTCGGGGTGTTAGCGAAAGATGACGCGAAAGGCGAAGCGCTCAGTGGCATGGCCCAGAAGCCTGGCGCGAATGCCAACGGGCTTCATTTATCGAAGAGTGCGCCGCCCCCACCGCGCGGCGTCGAGCCGCCATCGGCCGCTGAGGCGGCGCCTGTCGTCACCGCGCCCGTTTTCGATGGCCTGGTGCGAGACATGCCGGCCGATAATCCTCCAGCGGCCAACGATCAGGCGGGCGGGGTTGTTGCCCAGGCTGCGCAACCAGGGCAACCCGCGCCGGGTTTGGCTGGCGCGCCGGCTGCTGCGGGCGAACGCCGCAGTGGTCATGCTGAAGCGGGAGGACGGCTTTCGCTCGATGTCGAACTTGAGTCGCCGGTCGACAGCCGGGTGGCCCATTTTCGCTACGTGGGCAGCGCCGGCGGTAACGTCGAACCTGAGCTCGAATTGGAGTACCAGAACCGCCGGGCGGTGGGCTGGGTCACGCTGGCCCTGGAAACGGGTGTGTTGCTGTTGTTTTGGCTCACGCGCGGCAACCGGGCCGGGCTGCGCTCGTTGCTGGCGGTGCTGGGGCTGTTAGCGCCCCTGGCGCTCGTTCCGGTCGTGCCCCTCGCCGCCCTGCCCTGGCTCGACGGCGTTTTTACAGGAACGGTGGCGGGGCTGGCGCTGTGGCTGAGCCTGGCCGTCGCACCGATTGCCTGGGAAATGATCCGCACGAACTCACTGCATATTCCGCGCAACTCCACCGCGGGCGTGCTGGTTGCCGCCACACTGTTTGCTGGAACCGGGCCAGGTTGTCGCTGTTTGGCGCAGGAGGCCAAACCGGCCGCGGCGCCCGTTTCCAAGCCGCCCGCCCCGCCCCGCCCTGCGGAAATTGTCATTCCGTACCTCGCCGGCGACGACCCGTTGCAGGCCGAGCGGGTTTTTCTGCCTTATGCCCGGTTTATTGACCTCTGGAATCAGGCACACCCCGATCAGCGCAAGGAAAGGCCAGCGCCTGCCGATGGCACGGTCGCTGAAGCGCTGTATGCCGCGCGGCTTACCCCGGTTGCGGCCGGGCGGCCGGCATCGGTCGAAGTCACGGCGCGGCTGGCGCTGTACAGCTTTCGCGCTGAACAGGTCACTCTGCCGTTGCCGCTGGAGCCCGTGGCCCTGACGTCGGCTGTGCTCGATGGGCGGGCCGCGCCGCTCGTCAGTCTGAACGCGGCCGAACCGCAACTGGGCGTCGTGCTCAGTGCGGCGGGGCTGCACGTGCTCGACCTGAAATTCGAATTGCCGGTCGAGCAGACCGGTCCGTCGGGCAAATGGACCATTCCTCTGAAGCCGGTTCCCGCGGGCACGTTGCAATTCACATTGCCGACCAGCGACCTGGCGCTGAAAACGACCGGCGTCGCAAACGCATTTCGCCTGGTAAAGCGGGGCGATGCAACTACCGCCGTCATTCCCGTCGCCGAGGCCGGGCGGGTGACTTTAAGCTGGGCACCGGTCCTGGCACGCGCTGCGGGCGATGAATTTGTGCAGGCCGAGGGGGCCCACACCCTGCTGTTGGGCGATGACGGAGCCCGGTTCAGCAGCGGGTTTGCGTTGACCGTGCGCCAGGGGGTGTTGTCTGAAATCGTGTTCGACACGCCCGATGACTGGCTGGTGCGACAGATCAGCGGGCCTGACCTGGCCGGGTGGGAATTCGCCGGCGAGGCCGGCGCCAAATCGCTCAAGGTCTTTCTGCGCCGCCCCGTTTCCGATTCGACGCAGCTTGTGTTTGATTTATTCAAGCCGCACAAATTCAGCGACGAACCCGCCCCGGTGGCCGTGCCGCAATTCAAGCCCCGGGGCGTTGCGCGAGAATTTGGCCTGGTCGCCGTGTATGGCGAACCGCAATTAACGCTCACGACCGGCACCGCCAGCGGCGTGGCCCAGGTCGATGCGGGTCGGTTCAGCCCGGCCATGCCGATCGTCCATCCTGCCGCAGCGCCGCAAACCTTGTTTCGCTACGCCGCCCGCCCGTTCGAATTGCAGGTGCTCGCCGCCCGTCAAAAACCGTTGTCGCGGGGCCTGGCCGAGCATGCGCTGCTCGTCGCCCCCCGCAGAGTGCGCCTGGCGACGCGGTTGGAATTGAACCTGGCCGGTGCCCCGCGATCAGAAATCGTGGTGCAATTGCCGCCGGGTTACATGGTTTACGATGTGCAAGGCGAAGCGGCGGCAGATTACTTCGTTGCCCCGCCGACGGGCGGCGCCGCGAACGCGCCGGCGCACCTGCACATCGAACTCGACGCGCCCCGCACGGGCCGGCTCGAGTTCTCGCTGGTGGGGGTTGTGCCGCGCCGCCCCGCCGATCAAACGCTGGCCGGCAGTGTGCCTGTGCCCCTGGGGATGAGCGAACTGAAGACTCTGGCGGCCGTCTGGCTCGAAGCCAACGATACCGCGGCCGTGCAGGAGGCGGTCGGTTGGAAATCGCTCGACCCCGAACAACTGCCGGCGGCATTCAAGGCGTTGCGCAGTTCGCCACCGCAATTTGCGTTTCAATCGGCAGCGGTGCTGTTGCAGCCATTGCGGCTGGCGCTGCACAGCGCGGTGCCGCGCTTGAGCGCCGATTCACTGGTTTCGGTCATCGTCCGCGAGACCGAAGTGCAATTCCTGCTGGCCCTCAAATGGACGATTGCCCAGGCGGGCGAAAGCCGGTTCGTGTTCACTACGCCCGACTGGCTGGAAGGACGGCTCGACTTCGGCGGCAACCGCCAGGGGCCGCGAATTCGCCAAATACAATCCGAAAAAATCGCCGGTAATCGCCTGCGGTGGACCCTCAGTCTCGAAGAGCCGCAGTCGGGGATGTATTTCGTCACGGCCCGGGCCGCCCTGCCGCCCCCTGCCGCCCGCGTCGCCGCGCCAGAAATCGCCTTCGAACAGTCGGCAGCGGGTGCCCCGGGCGCCACGCCGCTGCTCGCGGCGCAGCGGCACTTCCTGATGCTCGTCAACCAGTCGCCTTACCAACTCGAACCAGCGACTTCGGCGGCAGTCGAGCCGATCGCCGCTGAAGACGTGCCGATCAAGATGGGCCAGGCGCTCGTCAATCAGGCCGCCGAGATCCTCAGGGTTCGCGACGCCCGCGCGGCGCTGGGGTGGCAAGTCAAGCGGTTAGCGCAACTGAAATCGCTGGCGGCATCGGTCAACCTGGCCGAAATCGTGCTCGTCGTCGCAGCCGATGGCTCCTGGCGCGCCGAGGCCGATTTTCGGATTTCCAACCGCTCACGCCAGTTTCTGGCGTTGCGAATGCCCGCCGACTCGCGCGTGCTGTCGCTGTCTGTCGCCGGGCATTCGTCGCGGCCCGTGCACACCCGCCGGGCTGATCAGGAAGTCTTGTTGTTGCCGCTGCCAAAAACGGCGGCGGGCGACTTGGCCGCAGAGATTCGCCTGGTGTACGCGGGGCGATTCCCCGCGCGGCTGCCGCACGGCGTCCAAGTTTTGCGCTCGACGTTCGACCTGCCCGCTCCGCAAGTGTTGTCGCAGGTCGAAGACGCCGAGTTCGGCATGCCGGTGGCCCGTACCGCGTGGACCGTGTACCTGCCGCAAGACCTCGACGTCAAGCCGCTCGACGACCCCGCCCGTACAAATGTGATTGCCAGCGTCGAAGGCCACGAGCGTCTGGTGGCGCAAATCAACGAATGCCTGGAACTGGCGTCGGAGGTCGTAAACGTTGGCAGCAGCAGCTACAACCCGCGGGCCCGAATGCAGGCCGAAAACAACCTCAAGGTGCTCAGTTCTTCGCTCGAAAATTCGCAGCGCTTGCAATACGGTCTGGAAACGGCGCAGCGCCAGTCGCAAAAATCGGCGGAAATTGCCGATCTGTACAGCAAATGGCAATCGGTCGAGAAACAGTTGCAATCGCATCAGCCGGCCGCCGGCGCCGAACCACTCGGCGAATCCGCCGCTGCCGAAGGCCGATTGTCGTCTGGAGGACTGGAGCGCGAACTGCAATTGAACAACGCGATCTCGTTTACTGATGAAACGCGCGAGCGGCTGGATGACAGTTTCGGGTTCAATCTGCCCCAAACCGAGGATGCCAAACCGCCGGCTGGCGAAGCGAAAAAGAACCTGGCGCGATTGAACCAGGTCGGCAAAGGGGGGGCCACGAACCGCACGCAACTTCGCAGCGAAGCGGCGTCGCAGGCGCAGATGCTGTACAACGAACAAGTCCTTGACGACCGGACCCCGCATCAGCAAGCCGGCGACGGCAAATCGTATCGACAGCCCCAAGCCAATCAGGCGGCCGCCCTCCCGCCCGCGCAAGCCGCGCGGAATCTGATCGCCAGCGACGGCGAAGAAGAAGGTGCGGCTGACTTCGGCAATAAGGTCGTTCCCGGTGGCATGGGCGGTGCCATGGGTGGCATGGGTGGTGGAATGGGTTTTGGTGTGGGGGGCGGCATGATCGACCCGGCGGGCAGCGGTGAAGCGGGGTGGACCAGTGTTGGCGGGTTGTCGTTGGCGATCGAATTGCCCAAAGATGGCCAGAAAATGACGTTCTCCAAGATCGGAGGCGCTCCCCGGCTGGCGGTCGGGTTGCGACCGCGTGCGTCACTCGAAACCGGCGGCGGATTGGTCTGGAGCACCGTCTGGGTTGTGTTCGGCCTCGTGCTGACGACCGCGTTCAGTCGTCCCAACGCCGGCGTTGTTATTCGCCGCGAAGCACCCATGCTGTGCATCATGACGGGCCTGGCCTGGTTCTTCCTGCTGCCCGGTCCGGCATTTGGGTTTGGGGTGTTCATGATTGGCAGTGTACTCTGGGCCTGGCGGCACCGAACGGCCTGACGGGCCGTTGGCCGGCAATGCTCGAAACCCTGCCGGCGCGGCAATGCCTGCCAGACGAAACGAGCATGCGCGGCCATTGCATGCCGGCCGGGGTGCGCATTGTGGCGACCTGCGACAAATCGGCATCAGCCGGTGCGATATGCCGCAATTTGAATTTGAGTCTGGGGCAAAACGGCACAACGCCGGTGGCGATTCTGCAACGGCGCGCCGCGTTTTGTTGTGGGAAAGCCACACACTGGCCCTGAACGATCGGCGTGTCGCGCAGCGGTGTTCAGGCTCGAAGTCGTCACGTAACCTGTGATATTGAAATCGGTTGCGTTAGCAGGTTCAACCGCTTTTAAAATCACACGCGAGCGGCCTGATTTTTGCGTCGACTTGTCGCACAACGAGCGTCTCAAAAAAGTTTCCCGGGCTCCGAACGCGAAAGCAGACCTGAATGGCATCCAAGAAGTACCTCCGATTCTTTTCAGTCGATGAAGCAACTTTTCTCGATCTGGGCAAAATGGAAATCTGGGATGGAGCTGATCTGGCCCTGCTCCGCGAATCGCTGACCAAGCTCGTCAAGTCGGGCAAGCACCGTGCCATTGGCGTCGATATGACGTACGTCAAATACATCCCCAGCGGCTTTTTTGGAATGCTGTACGACTGGCACGAACAGGGGATGCGCATGCGGCTGTTTTCTCCCCAGCCCAACGTGCGGCGGATGCTGTGGTTCGATCGGTTCTTTCAGTCGGTTTCCGAGAACTGTTTCGAATTGCGCCCTGAATCACTGTCGGCCCCGCAACCCCCAGCATTTCCCACATCGGCTGCCAATGACCATGAATGGGTGCTGGCACACCGCCAGGCATCGGCTGTTGGTGTCGGGAACAATTGACCGCCCATGCAGTTCGCCCCCCGGCGAGCGGCATTTCGCGTGAACCGCCCGCCAAGGACGAACGCTGAAACAAGAGATCGGAGTGAACCTGTAAGCCGGGTTCTGTCGTGGGCGGCCATTTCTCTGGGACGGCGGTTGCCCGCCGCCTCAAGCAACCTACCCGGAAGTTTTTGGCGGGCCGGACAGACCCGCGGCGACGGCTTGCACCGCCGACTCCTTCCTGCTTGGTTTTGCTCCCAGTGGGGTTTACCCTGCCGATTCGGTCACCCGAATCGCGGTGCGCTCTTACCGCACCATTTCACCCTTACCTCGCGTGTGGACAGTCTGAACCGCGTTCAGGCCGTTCGCATGCGGGGCGGTATCTTTTCTGTGGCACTTTCCCGATCCTCGCGGACGGTGGGAGTTACCCACCACTGTGTCCTGTGGAGCCCGGACTTTCCTCTGCGCAAGCGCAGCGGCCACCCGGTTCACTCCGATCTGGCCGTAGTATACGCCATACTGCCTTCGTGAAACAGGGCGACCGCCCGGGGCAGGGCCCGCCCGCCCCGTAGCCAACGCGTGCGGCGAACCGCCTGCGCCGGTCAAACGCCCGAAGCGGGCCGCGCCGCGTCTTGGCGCAGCCAATGGGCGACATGCACCAGGCCCAGCATGACCGGTACTTCGACGAGCGGGCCAATCACCGCGGCGAACGCCTCGCCCGAGTCGAGGCCAAACACCGAGATCGCCACCGCAATGGCCAGCTCGAAATTGTTGCTCGCCGCCGTGAACGCCATCGTGGTCGTTTTGGCATCGTCGGCCCCCGCCCAGCGGCCCATGGCAAACGACACCAGAAACATGACGACGAAGTAAATGCACAGCGGAACTGCGATTCGCAAGACGTCAAGCGGCAACTCCACGATATATTCGCCCTTCAGCGAAAACATGACGAACACCGTGGCCAGCAGGGCGGCGAGAGTCAGCGGCGCGATTCGCGGCACGAAAACGGAGTCATACCACACCGGCCCGGCCGCGCGCCGCACGAAAAACCGGGTTGCCAGTCCCGCGGCGAACGGCAACCCCAGGTAAGCCAGCACGCTCTGGGCAATTTGCCAGACGCCCACTTCGACCACCGCCCCCTTCAGCCCCAGCCAGCCGGGCAAGACGGTGACAAACAGCCAGGCATAAAGGGAATAGAACAGCACCTGAAACACCGAGTTGAACGCCACCAGCCCGGCGGCGTATTCGGTATCGCCGTCGGCCAGGTCGTTCCATACGATGACCATGGCAATGCAGCGGGCCAGGCCGATCATGATCAGCCCCGCCATGTAGTCGGGGTGGTCTGGCAGAAACAGAACGGCCAAGCCGAACATCAGCAGTGGCCCGACCACCCAGTTCTGCAACAGCGACAGCCCCAGAACTCGCACATCGCCGAATAACAGGCCCAGTTCTTCGTATTTCACCTTCGTGAACGGCGGGTACATCATGACGATCAGCCCGACCGCAATGGGAATGTTGGTCGTACCCCAGGTCAAAGCGTCGATCGACCGCCCCACCGCGGGGGCGGCACAACCCACCGCCACGCCAGCCGCCATGGCCAGAAAGATCCATAGCGTGAGGTAACGGTCGAGAAATGAAAGTTTCCTGGGACAGGCGGTGGGCACGATGAGCAGGCCTTTGATCAGAAATCAGCGCGGGGCCGAGTAAGGCTGGGGGCGAACGAGGGAAAAATTGCCCATCAGTTCGGGCGGTCGGCTGCACCGCTCTGGCTGTTTGCCGCCAGCCGCAGTCGAACTTGCAGCATCACTGCCAACATCAGCCTTCCTATGTCGTCGCGGCGTTCGGCATACTTTCGGGCTTCGAACTCTGTTCCATCGTAGAGCTTGGGGTCGAGATACGGCATCGAAACCCGCCGCACCGCGCCTTTGATCGTGGGGCAGGAGGCATCGGCCTCGCCGCACGTCATGAGGGCAATGAACCCTGCTTGCGGATTGGCCAGATCGTTGTACTTTTTTGAGAACTCCTGGGCTTCGGTGCGCAGGCCGACGCTGGGCGTACCCCACCTGACATTGTAAATCGGGTTCTCTTCGTGCTCGCTGCCGCGCGGCGCTTCGCGGCCGGCTGTTTCGACCTGCACGCCGATGTCTTGCAGCGTTGCCACTGTGCGGGAATTGAACGCGCTGGGCCGCGTCCCACCGCTGTAGCCTTGAATTTCCGGCAGGCCGTAATAGAGCGCAGCCACGTTGACCATTGTCGAAACCAGAATGCTCCGCCGCGAATTGCCCGTGCAAACGCCAATCAGCGGCAGAACGCGGCCCGGCTGATAGTTTTCGACGATCGCATCGACAAGATCGGCCCCTGCGGTGCAATGCCGCTCGTCAATCAGGTCAAAACTTGTGGTCAGCAAATCGAGGTGCGTCGCTATGTTTGGAAACAGCGATTTTCGCATTGCGGGAATTTGCGCAGCCAAAGCCTGATGAATTTCGGCAAGGTCGAGCTGCTGGTCTTCTCCGGCAAATCGTTTGAAAACTTCGGCAGTCATGAACGGGGCCGCTCCTGCTGTGGTCAATATAAAATCTTTGCGTAACGCGCGGGCAATGTCGGCCTTGAGCGACACGTCGCGCTGCGGGGCGAGCGCAGCCGGGCGGCCCACATGTTGCGCGAGCCAGAGCACGTCGACAAAGGGGCTTCCCTTTACGGCGGTCGCTTGAGACAATTCTCCTGCCGGGCACACGCCGACGGCAACATTCAGTACCAGGGTTGTCACGAACCACAGCCATTGTCTTGCCGAACGT
>JAJXXL010000176.1 GCA_021781115.1 Planctomycetota bacterium | reverse complement strand
CGCGCCACCGGGGCAGCCATCAGCAATGCACTGAGGTATTGACTGGAAATGTTTCCGCTGACCTGGGCTATGCCGCCCGGCAGCCCGGCGGCATGCACCAGCACCGGCGGGCAATCGTTGTTGAATTCGCAGCCGATGTGGGCCCCCAATTGCCGGAGCGCCGCGACCAGGTCGCCCAAGGGACGTTCGCGCATTCGTGCGTTGCCGTCGAGCCGGAATTCACCCTCTCCCAAGGTGCAGATTGCGGTCAGAAAGCGCAGGCTGGTCCCGCTGTTTTCGAGCCACAGGTTGGCCGCACCCGCAGGCAACCCCCCGCCGCCCCCCTGAACGGTAATCTGGCAAGCGGCAACGTCGTGTTCGACCGTAAGCCCGAGCCGCTTCAGGCTTTCGATCATGACGCGCGTATCCTGACTGTCGAGGGCGCCCGTTAACCGCGATGTTCCTCGCGCCAGCGCTGCAACAACCAGCGCCCGATTGGTCAGGCTCTTGGAGCCGGGCGGGCGGATCGTTCCCCGAAGCGGTTTTGTAACCGGTTTGATTTCAACAGGTTCCGACATTCATTCCTCATGCACCCTGCCAGGGCGGGTTCGACCGCTTCGCCGGACGCGCCCGGCCGAGCACTGATTATAAGCCGTCGAAGTCAACGCATCCATCGTGATCTGGGCTCGAATGCATAGTCGGGTTCAACGACGGCGACCGACAACAAGTACCCCATTGCCCCCATTTTTGTCTTCCGTCAAAATCAGGGCTTTCCACTCAATCAGAATATTCGAAACAACCGATAACTTGAGAATAATCAATACCGGCAATGCGCGCCAGGCTCATCGGGGGATTGCCCCACCCTGCTCCCCCCGCGTACCCGGTTGTGGAGTGTTGCTTCTATGTTGCGGCGGTTCATCCTGATGGCGAGCGCTCTGTGCCTTTGGGGCTGGTCTGACCCGGCGTTTGGTCAAACCGGACCCCGACGGCTGGGAACCGCTGCGTCTGTTGGGCAAGCTGGCTCGCCCAAATCTCGCACAAGGCCGGGAATCGCGCAATCGAGCTGGTTCGCCGACGACGAACCCGATCTGATGCCACCGCTGAAGCGAGTCTCTCCACCACAAGCGGCCGCCGCGGCGCCGGCAGGCGGAACGGCTGAAACGGAGTACGAGCCACTCGCCTCGCCGGTGGCGACATGGGGGTCGTTCAATCAGCCCCCGCCGCCGGATATTCAACCGCCAACCGTCGAATACACCCAGGTCCATCCGGCACACGGGATCATTCAAGAGGAAGACGGGCACGAATATCAAAAGTTCATCACAACGCCACAAGATATTTTTCCGACGACCAGTCGCGACGGCTACGAGTTCATCAATCTGTACCGCCCCGACGGTTTGGCGCCGATTGGCGTGATCGGCGATCACACGCTCAATGCGGGCGGGCAAATGCTGGTGTCTTACCGTTACGAACGGCTCGGGTATGACGGGAACCTCGATGGAACGAACGCACTGAGCACCAGCGATGTGCTGAAACAGTTTCCGATTGCCGCGACGGGCATGCTTTCGGAAACGCACCGGTTTCTGGCCGAATATGCGACCTCTGAAGACCTGACGTTCATGGTGCAACTGCCGCTGGTTCACGACATGCTGCATCACACGACCGCCAGTGGCGGGCAGATTACTACCGACACGACGGATCTGGGCGACGTGCAACTCACGGCGCTCTACGTGCTCAAACGCTGGAATCGCCAGCAGATTCACCTGAATTTTGGCGTGAGCATTCCCGTAGGCTCGCTCGATGCACTCGATACGCCCATCGTCCCCGGCAGCCCCGACGGGTCGTACCCCACGCGCATGAGTTCGGGCGACTGGGGGCTGCTGCCCGGTATTACCTACCGTGGTCAATCGGACTGGTACAGTTGGGGCGCCCAGGCGATCGGCACGACCTGGCTCGGGCGCAATCGCTACGACTACGCGCCCGGCGACCAGGTGAACCTGAACCTTTGGGGTGCCCGTCGCTGGTGCGATTACTTCAGTTCGTCAGTCCGCCTGCAAGGGCTGATCATGTCAAACGTCCAGGGCGCCGACCCGCGGCTCGACCAGACGCTGGTGCAAACCAACCGCCCCGATTTGCAGGCGGGGCAACGGTTGAACGTGCTGTTCGGCGCGAACTTTTACCTGCCCGACGGCAGGTTTCCTGGCCAGCGGATCAGCATTGAAGGCGGCATTCCGGCGTACCAGTCGCTGAGCGGGCCTCAACTGCGGCAGAACTACTTGTTGACCGTAGGTTGGCAGATGATCTTTTGAGCCGCGTCCCACTGGGCCACAACATCCGCCATTCGCTGCGGGCAGCCCCTGCCCGATGGTCCAAAATCCCGGCGAATTGGTCTGGCGGCAATGGTGCTGCCTGAGTAAACTCACAGCGCGGGTCGGTGTGGCGCTTCTCTCAGTTCACGAAAGGGTTTGGCCATGTCTGGCGGAATGACGGGCAATCGGTGGGTTTGGCTGGCGCTGGGTGTGGCAATTGGCTTGGCGGTGGCCTATACGTGGCCTTATGAACGTGCGTACGCCAACACGTGCGATCGCGACGCCCAGTTTTCAATGCTCACGGTGCCTGTGTCGGGCCTGATTGGCGTGTCTGACCCGCTCGATGGCGTGTTTACGCTCGACTTTCTCACCGGCGATGTGCGGGGCGGCGTGTTGAACAAACAAATGGGCAAGTTCACCGGCTTTTATTATCGCAACGTGGCCGCCGATTTCAGCGTCGACCCCAACAAGGAAGCGCGGTACGCGTTTGCGTCGGGGTACGCCCAATTGGCCGGGGCTGGCGGCGCGACGTTCGCCGCAGGCACACTGTACATTGCCGAACTGACTTCGGGTAAAGTCATCTGTTATGCGTTTCCGTGGCGTGAATCGGTGGCCAAGATGGCTCCGACGCCCCTGATTCCCATGGACGGTTTCCTGTTCCGCCCGCCCGCTGCCAAAGAATAGCGCCTGCGCTGCTGACAACCAAACCCGCACAATCGAGCCGGCTCACGCCGGCTCGTGGTGCGTAACGGTCGCCAGCCGGCGGCCCACCAGTGCGCGTGCGCGGCCACCCAGCCGGGCGAAAATCAGCACGAGCGGTTCATCGCCCGGCAGCGGCAGTTTGCGGCGAATCGATTCGGCCACGATCGGGATCCGGCGGCATTTCACTTCAACCTGCCCGGCCCGCGAAGCGCGAAAATATTGGCGTATCTCGCGGGGGTTATTGGGCAATTCGGCAATCAGTTCGAACCCCTGCACGAACGGCGATTCGACCCATGCGCTGCCCGTCAGGTACTCTTCTTCGCGATCGAGCCGGCACAACCCCAGGCGACTGGCGGCCGCATCGACCAGCCCCGCGCGAACCACGGCAGGATCGGGGTCGTAGAGATAGCGCTGGGGCGGGCTCTGGTCGACGAAAAACTCCATGGGGTCGCCGGCCAACGTTTCGCCGCTCGGAAGCACCGTTGCCCGCCAGGGCGCTGTGCCGGCGAGCGCGCCAAACCAGACAACCGCTTCCTTGCATTCGCCGCGCAGGCTGACCAGCTCAATTTCAGCGGCTGCGAATTTGCCCCCGAAATTTGCGGCCGGGCTCAATTTGATGGCCCCGCCCTTCAGCCGGCTGGCCGCTGCCTGCAAGTACGGCAGGCCCGGAACATAATCTTCGATGTGCACCGACCGCGTTGAACCGTGGGCTCGGCGGTCGGGGTCAATGTGCACCAGCCGGTCGCTGGCCTCGAACAGTTCGACGTCGCCGCAAACGACCGAAACGCGCGCATCGCACTCGTAGACGGCGGCGTTCCAGGTCGTGCGCAGGCACGCCAAGGGGCTGGAATCGATCGCGACAACATCGCAGTTTGCAGCCAGCGCAATGGAATCGGCGCCAATGCCACAGCAGAAATCGGCCACCGACCCATAAAACCGCTGGGCCTTGTGCCGGGCGACTGGTTCCGAGGTCGATTGTTCCAGCCCGCGACGGTCGAACCACATTTGCGAGGCGCGTGAAAACTTCACGCCCGCGCGACGCCGCAGTTCGACGAGTGAAATCGCCGCCCGCACGACCGGATCGGAAAAATCGCGGCGCAACTGCTTTTGAAGTTGCAACTCACTACCTGCGGCCGCTTCGACCAGCGGCAAGATCCGCGGGTCATTTCGCAGGGCGTGCAGCGCGTCCCACTCGGCGCGCAACGCAGGTTCCACGGGTAAAGAAAGCATGCGCCGATCTTCGTGCCCGCACCGGCGCCCGTCAAGCCCGCCGCGCAGATGCTGAAAAACACCGCCCCCCTGCATTGCGTTTGCCACGATTTCAGGGCCAGCCTGAAAATTGAACACCCGATTCATTTTGCATTCGCGCGGTCTCAAAACCCTGCCTGCGGTCGATTCAAAAATTGCCGAAACAACTCGTCAATGGATTCGTCGGGCGTCTGGCCCCGCAGCAGAAATCCAGGGTTGGCCGCGAGCCGGGCGTTCGCTGCGTTGAATCCCTCGGTGTCGTGAAGTTCGCGTTGCGCCGCGCGCAGACACAGGGTCATGGCCGTCGACAGCCCGTCGGCCGCCAGCCCCCCGCGCAACGCCAACCATTTCGTGACACTATCGGCCAGCACATCGTGCGGCAACTCCTTGACAAAGTCGGCATGGAACAGCGGGGCCAGGCTTAAACTCATCGCCGATTCAACCCAGAATCGCGGCGTGCCGCCATCAGCCGAACCGTCTGCCGCCGGTTGGCCGAGCGCTTGCCATTCGCGCAGCGCCAGTGGCGCGAGTGTGTCGGTCGCCAGGGCAACGTAATCGGCATGACGGCGTTCGATCAACAGCAATTGCGACAGCACGACGGCCTGGCCCAGCCGGGCCGCATCGCTTTCGGCCAGTGGCATCTGGTGTTCGAGCTGTGTGATCGCGTCGGCCCCCAGGCCGAGCGCCAGATAGACTTCGGCTTCGTACAGACTGGCGACCAGCGATCGGAGCAACGCGCCCTGCCGGCTGCCGTGCAGGAACAGCCCGAACAACCCGGTGGCGGCATCGCCCGCGGCCCTCGCAACCGGCCAGAGGTTCTGTTCGAACTCCCGCCGTTTTTGTGCCGCGTCGCCGTTGCGCCCCAGTTTCGCGAGGCAGATCGACTGGAACAACCCGGCCTGCTCGGGCGATTGCAACCGCGCCAGGGCCTGTTCGAAATTGGGTGGCGGCGCTGTGGCCGACAACTTCTGATTCGCCCGCTCGTACCACTCCCACGCCGTGGCGTAGTCGCCTTTCAATGCGTAGTAATGGCCGACTTGCAACTCCTCGCCGGGCGAAACCGGCAGCCATGTCACCGTGCCCTGCGGCAGGTCGACAAGTGCGGCCGGGTCGCCCGGGCGCAGCCCCCAACCGAAGAAGATTGAAAGCATCGAACGATACCGAGGGACGAACGTCAGCCACAGCGACAGCTTTTGCCCGGTGGGCGACCACGCCGGAAACGTCACACGCATGTCTGTAAATACGACCACCCCGGGTGTTTCGCCCGTGGCGTCGGCCACGATGACGGCGTCGCGGGCCGCGGGGTCGGGCGGCAACAGCAACGACCAGACGGCCGCGGGCAGCGCGGGCGAAGGGTCGGGCGCGACATACGCGACCTGGGTTCCATCGGGCGAAAAGCCCGCAAATCGCCGCACAGGGCGCGTATTGACGGCCCCCGTCAACTCTCCCGCGGCGCGGCGCAATCGCAAATTGCCCCAACCGCCGGCTGTGCGCTCGATGAACCCCAGGCTTTGGCCGTCAGGCGACCAGAACAGGTCGGCAAATGGCTCGTTTGACTGGGCCACGACCTGCGGAATGCGGTCGATGAATTGCGTGACCTTAAGCTCATGCCGCGGTATTTCGCCCGCGGCAGCCGGTTGCCGGCAGGAGACATTGGCGAACCGCGCTTCATCCTGAGTCCAGGCCGGCCGGCTGGCCCGCAGCGCTTCGATCAATGAGGGTAATTCGCCCGTCGCCAGCAATTCGGAATTCGCAACCTTCCACCACGAGCGTTCGTCGTTGATCTTGCCGATCCATATTCCTGAATTTGGATCCGTTGAATTCAGATTGCCGACAACGCAGGTCAGATACGTGCCGCGTGGCGTAAAATCGAACACCATCGCGTCGGCGGCGTGTGGAAAAACCCTGCGCGTCGACTTCGTCAGCAGGTCGAACTCGTACAGCGTCTGGCGGTGTGGCTCGTGTTCGTCTGCCGCGAGATAAATCACCGCCTGGCCATCGGGGCGCCAGCGAACAATCAACCCGCCCGCCACGTACCCGACATGGTCGCAGCCCGCCGAGAATAGCCGCTCGGGCGGCGGCAGTTCCTCTGCAACCGCGGCGGGTTGCAGCCAGCAGGTCCAGGTCACTGGCAACATAAACACGACTCGGCCTTCGGGTGGCGGTGCCAGCGCGGGGTTCGACACGCTGACGCGAGCGGCTGCGCCGTCGGGCGGTTGCGCCGTGGCAAAGATCAGGCGGCTGTCGGTGGGGCTGCGCAGCGGGCGGCTGACCGCGACAGTCGAGGCGTCGGGCTGAAAAATTCGCGTGGCCTTGCCATCACTGGCGCTGGCGACGAACACTCCCTTCTGGTCATGCTCGAACGCCACCGACTTGCCATCGGCAGACCATTCGATCTGGCGGTCTTCGCGCACCGGCGCACCGCAACCCCAACAGAGGGCCACACAGGCCAGGCCGAACGCCGCCAGACGTTTGTTGAGCGCAGTCATCGTCGTCGGTCTCCCGCTCTGCGACAGGTCGCTTCACTCCCCCGTCATTAAAGAGGCAGAATCGTTGCGATTTATTCCGGCCAAATGAAGTTTCTCTGGCACTTCTGCCAAACCTGACACGCGAATCGACCGGTTGGTCGCGGGGCAACGATTGAACCCGGTATAGGCCAATCGGCCGAAGGTCGCGGCGAAAATCTGAATCAGACGCAGACCCGGCAAGCCGTCATGCGGGCGCACCGTGGTCGAGAGCAACCGGCGACAGCAGGGCGGCGTGATGACCTGCGCTGCATCAGCTTCGCAAGGCGAAACCTCAAGCTCTTCTTGACGATGCGCGCGGTGAAATTGATAATAAGCGCCAGTCAGGGAGGCCTGTCTCGAATTCGATGGATCGGCGTGGTGATCACGCCGGTTCCTGAACGCGGCGCTCGACCGCCGCTGTAACATGCGCGCGGTTTGGTTGTTCGCCGTGAAACCTGCGCCCGTCGGTTCGCGTCAGAACGTGCTATCACAGGAGCTATCTCCATGCGGCGACTCTTGCTCGCGGCGGCGGTTTTCGGGGCGCTGGTCAGTGACGCTTGGGCGTTTCAGGGCAATGCCTATCATGACGCCGGGCGTTACAGTCATGCGGGCGGCGTCTCGATCTGGCCGTCCTTCAACTTCGGCCTGCCTGGCATGGGCATGATGAACTACTTCAATGGGCCGCTTGGCCTGTATGGGGCTTACGGTTACCCCGGTTACACCTCGTACATGGGAAACGCCAATTACTTCGGCTTTCCTAATGTCTATACCGGTGGCGGGCTGAACACGTTCGGGCCGCAAGTGACGCAGGCGTACCCGATTTTCCTCGGCCCGAACCCATTCAATAACCCGGTGCTCAACCAGTGGCAGCCCAATTTCGCCGACCCGAATGCGGGGAACGCCGTCCGGGCCATTCCGCAGAACCTGCCGCAGCCCCCGCCCGCGCCGCTGAAAAGTTCGACGGTCGAGGCCAAACGCCGCTGCATTCGCCTCGTCGCCCAAGGCGACGAATGGTTCGCCAAACAGAATTATCTGCAAGCGCACGCCCATTACAAACAGGCAGCCGCGGCCGCCGCCGATTTGCCGCAGGCCCGTTTCCGGCTCGGGTTGGCGCTGTGCGCTTTGGGGCATTTTTCGGCGGCAGTTGCTGAGTTCAAACGCGGCGTTCAAATCGACCCCGACTGGCCCGCCACGGGCGACGGTCTCGAAAAAGTCTTCGGAGCGTCGAACCGGATCGCGATCGACCAGGTGCTGCACTCGGCGGCAGTCTGGGTGAAGGAAGATATTCGCGATTCTGAGCGGTTGTTCGTCATGGGCGTGCTGCTGTATTTCAACCACGAACCCGAACGCGCGCTGCCGTTCTTTCAAACGGCCGACATGCTTTCGGGCGAAACGCCCCATGTGCAGGCGTTCATCAAGTCGGCGCCATTGCAACAGGCGGTGGCCGATGCCGGCGACGACGACGCCAGCGAACCGGTTCAAAATGCGGCCCCCCAACCGGCTGTGCCGCAACCGCCACAAGCAGTACGCGCCCCCCTGGCCGCAGCCCCGCAAGTGGTCGACGTCTCGCGTGGCGGGCGGGCCACGCCAAAATTGTTCCGCGCGCCCGCCGCCGGCCAGATGGCCGTGGCCCCCAAAGTGACCGAGTTCGGCGGTACGGCGAAATCGCGGGTAAAAACTCTCTCACAACCGGGGCTGGGCCTGACCGATTCGCGAGGTCGCCCGTTTCGGCCGGCCCAAGATCTCGAAGAATGACCACTGATCGGTTACTCGTCTCGCTGTGCACATACAATGAGCGCGAGAACCTGCCGCTGATGATCGCCGAAATCGGGCGGTTTGCTCCGCATGCCGAAATCCTCGTCATCGACGACAACTCGCCCGACGGCACCGGCGCGGCCGCCGCCGAATTCGCCCGCGAAAACCCGCAGTTGCACGTGCTGCATCGGCCCGGCAAACTCGGCCTGGGCACGGCAATGCTCGCTGCATTTCGCTTTGCCATCGACCACGACTTCACCTACCTGATCAATCTCGACGCCGATTTAAGCCACCCCCCGCGGCACATTCCCGAATTGCTGGCCTGCATGGACCGGGCCGATGTGGCGATTGGCTCGCGCTATGTCGTCGGCGGCGGTGTCGTGGGGTGGGGCTTGCGCCGGCACTTCATGAGCCGCGCCCTGAACCTGTACGCCCGCTGGCTGCTGCGTTTGAAAACCCGCGACAACACCGGCAGCTATCGGTGTTACCGCGTCGCCCGGCTGCGTCAACTCGACCTGTCGCAATTCGTGGCCCGCGGCTACGCGTTTCAAGAAGAGGTGCTCTTCCGCTGCCGCCGGCTCGGCTGCCGGTTTGAAGAAACGCCCATCATTTTCGAAGACCGCCGCTTCGGAACCTCGAAAATCAACCTGCGCGAAGCCGCCGCCGCCCTGTGGGTCATCGCCCGCCTGGCGCTCGCCCCAGCCTGACGACTGAACACTGAACACTCACGCCAAAATCTCGCTGATCAGCGTGCCGGGGCAAATTTGTTGCGGGCGGTTCTGATTGTCGGGCAGGGCCAGGTCGGGCGGAACGCCCAGGCAGTGGTACACCGTTGCCGCCAGGTCGAGCGGCGCCACCGGGTTGGCCGAAGGATACGCCGCGTAGCGGTCGGACGCGCCGTACACCACGCCCCCGCGCACCCCGCCTCCGGCCAGAACCGTCGTAAAGCACCCCGGCCAATGGTCGCGGCCATCGGCGCCCGCCCCGGCGTCGCTGTTGCGCTGGCCGATTCGCGGAGTCCGCCCGAATTCGCCCGTCCAGATCACCAGCGTTTCGTCGAGCAACCCTCGTGTATCGAGGTCGTCGAGCAATGCCGAAAACGCCTGGTCGGCGGGAGGCATCAACCGCTGCTTGAGGTCGACGAAGTTGCGGCTGTGCGTGTCCCAATACACGCTGACGTTTTTGATGCCGTCATTGGGCCAGAAGACCGTCACCAGCGGCACGCCCCGTTCGATCAGCCGGCGGGCTTGCAGCACCGACTGCCCATGCGGGTTGAGCCCGTACCGTTCGCGAAGCGCCGGCGGTTCGGCGGCGAGTTGAAATGCGCCCCGGCCCACCGCCGAATTCAACAGGTCGAACGAACGGGCGTAATGCCGCTGCATGACATCGAAGGACGCACTCGGCCCCGCGGCCTGCACGCTGGCCAAGGCTTCCAGCAAGGCGCGGCGGCGTTCGAGACGAAACGCCGACACGCCCGGCTGCAGGTCGAAATCGCCCACACGGTAATCGGCGTCGTTCGGGTTGGCGTCGATTGTCAGCGGGTCGAAGTTGTGCCCCAGCCACCCCGCGAACTGCCCGCGGCTTTCTTCGACAAACCGGGGCACGTCGCCCGGAACTTTCGGCCGCATTGACACGAACGGCGGCAATGGGTCGCCGCCCCGCCCCAGCCGGGCCAGCACCGAACCAATATGCGGCCAGTCGGTTTCACGGGTCTTGCCGGGCAACGGCGGCTGGCCGGTCAGCAGGAAATGCGTGGAAACCGTGTGATCGACATTGTTGTGCGTCATCGAGCGGATGATTGCCAATTGGTCGGTGCGCTGGGCCAGTTGCGGAAAATGCTCGCAGATCTGTACGCCCGGCACGCGCGTGGAAATCGGCTTGAACTCGCCGCGAATTTCCGCCGGGGCGCCCGGTTTGAGATCCCACGTATCCTGATGGGCCGGCCCGCCCCACATGAATAATAGAATGCACGACTTTGCCTGGCCAAAACCGGCCTGACCCCGCGCTGTCATCGCTTCGCCCCGTGCCTGCCCGGCCAGCAACGCGGGCAGGCTTAACCCCAAGCTGCCCAACCCACCGGCGTAGACCAGCTCGCGCCGGTTCAGGCGGTGCGTCGAACTGACGAGTGGCGGGGGGTGGAAATGCATCGGGGGTGAACCGCACTCAGGGACCGGGCTGACAACCATCGTTCCTGATTTTATCAACGGGGCCAGCTCGGGCGAAAGCGGTAATCTGCCGTGCCGCCCGCTTTTTGCGATTTTCGAAGCCGCTCGCCGCACGCGGATGACAGCGCGTCAATCATCGCGATCACGCAACCCGCCGCCAAATCGCAGCACGTAATACACGAGCGCCAGCAGCGTTTGCAGCGTTGCGGCGACGTATGTCCACCCGGCGGCATTCAGCACATTGTTCACCGCAATCGCCCCCTCGCGATCGACGATGTTCAGTTCTGCCAGAACGCGCTTCGCCCGGTTGCTGGCGTCGAATTCGACCGGCAGGTTGACCACCTGAAAAAACAGCACGCCGCCGAATAACCCCAGCCCCAGCAGAATCAGCGCCGGAGCGTGCATGACCGCACCGATCAGCAGCAGGATGATCGACAGGCTCGGCCCCCACATTGCCGCCGGTACAGCCGCGTTGCGCACGATCAGCGGCAAATACCCCTGGGCGTGTTGCAAGGCGTGACCCGCTTCATGGGCCGCAATGCCCACCGCCGCCATCGAGCGCGTGTTATACACCTCGTGCGACAACCGCAACACGTGATGTGCCGGGTCATAATGGTCAGACAATTGACCACCCACTTCTTCAATTTGAACATCCTGCAACCCACCCTGATCGAGGATATACCGCGCGGCCGCCGCGCCGCTCAGCGGCGCCGGGATCTGCATGGCGTGTGCATAGGTCGCGTGCACCCGCATTTGCGCCCACACCATGAGCAGCAGCGCCGGCGACAGGATCACGAAATAAATCGGGTTGAAAAACACAGCCTCAACTCCTCAAAAACCTGGCCCATTGGGGCCTGACGCCGCTGAACCAACCCTCTGGGCTCGCTACCGCCGGCTTCGACGGCCACACGCCGATTCCCATCGACTGGCTCTACATATTCTACGCCCGAACGCCGCCGTTCGGTGGAACGGGCCAATGCAATCATTCGCCCGTCAGTCAATCAACGGCGAAAGGCCGCCGCCGGATTAACGCCGCCGGTCAAAATTCTGCGCCGGTCGCTACGTCGCACGATTCGCAAACAGGCAGGCACGGCGATGTACGGCGGGTGACGGACTTGATCTGGCCTCAATCCCCATTGGAACGCGGCGTTCGTAACCTTCCGCGTTGGCACAAGACTGCGATTCGGCCCTTGGGTTACGCGGCGGGTTCAACCTGTCGCGTGAGCCATTACGGTAAGCTCGTAACAGGAATTCGCGACGTTCAGCCGCCGCGACATCACCCGGTTATGGCACATCACTGGAAAATCAAAACGAATACACAACCCAACAATTTGAGCGACATGTTGCCTGGAGTCGGCGGGCACAACGGCTCAGATTCAGTATCAATAAAACGTTATGCAGTAATAAGTTACGATAATAACACCGGATTGCAGTCAATTCAGGCACGCGAAATGCCTTTTGATTCAGCCAGTGGGCAACTGATTGCCACCCGGAACGAAACGATGCCAGCCGGGTATCACGAATTCAAATTTGAGGAGCGAAATCATGAAGAAATGGGCGATGATTGTGGCGCTGGTCGGTGCCATGGGGCTGTTTGGAACCGCAGGAACGGCAATGGCTTACGGGCCTTATGGGCACCACCACGGCTGGTACGGCCCGCATTACGGAGGTGCCGGCTTCTACGGTGCCTATCGGCCGTACCCGATGTACCCCGCGTACTCGATGTATCCCGCCTACCCGGCATATGGCTACCCCGCCTATGCCGCCCCCGGTTATGGCTACCCCGGCACGGGCTTCGCATTCGGCTTCCGCAACAACGGCTTCGGGTTCGGAATGCGAAACGGATGCGGATGGTAGGGAAAGAAAAGTTTTCAGCGTTCGGTGTTCTGTTGGCGCCGAAAAAGCTGAAAGCTGAAAACCAAACACTGAAAACCAGGTCAACTGTTTTCTCCCGCGAGGCCCGGCCCCGTTGCCGTTCCGAAGGCGTGGCGTTGGCAAATCGACGTGCACCAGTGCCATCCAACCTGTCATTGCAACGCTTTCGGAACGGCACATAGGCCGCGCCTTTCGGGAGAATTTCGCGCCGCTGAAGACGGCCACCATGACGCCCTCGGGTTGCCCGCCCCATTGACTGCGGCAGTCGCCCCGAGGGCGTCGTTGGCTTGACCGGTCATTCACCGGACCACCGAAAAACGAAAACCCGTCCCCCGCGTTTCAAATGTTCGCAGGCCACGTTGACCAACCCGGTCAGTTTGCTAGAATGCCGTTTCCGAACGTCATTCCGGATGGCGATGCCTGAAAGGTTGTTCGATCGACGCCGGTTTTTCGGTCGCTGCCCGCCCCGTTAGGGGCCTGCGGCGACCCGCCCGATCGCGCCGCCTTGGCCAAATCCGAAAACGTTGGAACACACACCGGGGTGTGGCTCAGCTTGGCTAGAGCGCTTGGTTCGGGACCAAGAGGTCGCAGGTTCAAATCCTGTCACCCCGACTATTTGTAGAAAGAAGCCCTTCGGCCAACAGGTCGAAGGGCTTTCTCCATTCTGGGACCAGACTTACACCGTCGAGCGTCCAGTTCAAACACATGATTTCGAGGATTCGGCGTTTTGCAGCCCAATCTGCTGCGAACCATTTCGCCCGCATGTTCTGCGAAAGCTAAA
>JAJXXL010000518.1 GCA_021781115.1 Planctomycetota bacterium | reverse complement strand
GGCGCCGGCGGGGCTTGACGGCTACCCCCCGGTTTACGAAGCCCAGGTGCTGATCACCGAAATGACGTTTTTTCGCCCCGAACATCGCAAGGAAAAAATTCACAAGTACGGCCACACGCACCTCGACGACCTGATCGAGCGGGCCGACCGTTTTCAAAACGAGTTGATCATCGCCACACACTTCAGCACGCGGTACCAGGATCAGGAAATCCGCCGGGCGATCGACCAGCGGCTGCCCGCCGGCTTGCGCGAGCGCTTCAAACTGTGGATGTAACCTGACCGCGGCGCCCAAAAAACGCTGCAATTATTGCACCGCATGTCTGACGGAGTATGATGAACCGATTCGGAGCGGATCATAATTCAGGATTTCGTAAATCTGAGGTCGCCCGGCGCCGTTGCGACCGGTTGGCCAACCTGCGGGGAGAATTTCCATGAGGCATGCGTGCTGCATTATCGCGACAGTGCTGTTGCTGGCCGGGCTGTGCAAACCTGTCGCGGCGCAACCCGCCGAACCGGCCCAGTGGATCTGGTTTGACGAAGGCAGCCCCTCGGAAGCGGCGGCCGAGGGCAAGGTCTGGTTCCGCAAGGAATATCGGGCCGAAGAGCCTTCGACGGGCTTCGTGCGCATCGCCTGCGACGATCATTTCGTCCTGTGGGTCAACGGCCAAAAAATTGGCGCCGGCGGTGGGGACAAAAGCGAAAAGTTCAGCCTGAGCGGCTTTGTCGGCCGGGGTACAAACGTGTTCGCGGTGGAGGCCACGAACCAGACGGGGCGCGCCGGGCTGTACATCGACGCCGAAATTCGCGGGCAAAGCGGGCGGCGCATCGCCTGCCTGACCAACGCCGACTGGAAGGCCACACGCACCGCGCCCGTGGGCGAGGCCTGGCTGCACCCGCGGTTTGACGATGCCGCGTGGAAGCCGGCCAAGGCGCTCGGCCCGCATGCCGATGCGCCCTGGAAATCGATCTCCATCGAAGACAACCCGCAGGACCGGTTTCAGGTCGCCGCCGGTTTTGAGGTGAAGCAAATCGCCGACGCGAACCTCGTCGGGTCGCTGGTCGCCATGACGTGGGGCAACCGGGGCCGGCTCATTGCCTCGCGCGAACGGGGGCCGATTCTGATTGTCGTCGATGACGACCATGACGGCGTGTACGACAAGGCCACGGAGTTTACGAGCGAGGTCAAAAACTGCCAGGGGCTGTGCCTGGTGGGCGACGACCTGTACGCCGTTGGCGACGGACCGAACCGCGCGGGCATTTACCGCCTGCCCGACCGCGACCACGACGACAAGGCCGACGAGGTTGTGTTTCTCGCCGCACCGCAGGGGGGCATGGGCGAACACGGGCCGCACGACATCGTGTTCGGCCCCGACGGCTGGCTGTACCATAACCTGGGCAACCACGCCGGCATCAAGGCCGTGCCCGAACCGACCACGCCGTGCCGAAATTTCGAAGAAGGTTACCTGCTGGAACCGAAGTTTGAAGACGCCGGCGGGCACGCTGTGGGCATCAAGGCGCCCGGTGGCACGATCTGGCGGTTCACGCCCGACGGCACCAAGTGGTGGCTGGAAACAAACGGGTTTCGCAATCAATATGACATCGCGTTTAACGCGCTCGGCGACCTGTATACGTTCGACAGCGACATGGAATGGGACGTCGGCCTGCCGTGGTACCGCCCCGTGCGGATCAACCATTGCGTCAGCGGTGCCGAGTTCGGTTGGCGGAGCGGCGCCGCCGTCTGGCCTGACTGGTATTTTGATTCGTTGCCCACTTCGATCGATGTGGGCCGCGGGTCGCCCACTGGAATCGTGTTCTATGAACACAAGCAGTTCCCACCTCAATATCATGGGGCATTGCTGAACTGCGACTGGTCGATGGGCCGCATCATCGTGGCGTTTCTCAAGCAGGAAGGCGCGACCTATCGCGGTACGGTCGAAAACCTCGTCACGGGCAACCCGTTGAACGTTTCTGACATTGAAGTCGATCGCGATGGTTCAGTCGTGTTTTGCACCGGGGGCCGCAATACCCAAGGTGGAATCTATCGCGTCAGCTACATCGGTGCGCCCGCGGCGCCGCAGCCCGCGGCAGAAACGCTGGCTGACGCCCTGGCCGTCAGCCAGCCGCAATCGGCCTGGGCCCGCGAAATCGTGGCGGGCGTCAAAGACCGGCTGGGCGAACGCTGGGCTCCCGAACTGGCCGCCGTCGTGAAACAAGGATCCCCCGCGCAGAAGCTGCGTGCCCTGACGTGCCTGTCGCAATTCGGGCCCAAGCCGAGTACCGAATTGCTGGTGGCGGCAGCAGGCGACTCCGACCCGCAGGTGCGGGCGTTTGCCGTGTGGCTGCTTGGCGACCACACGCAGCCTGAAGTTGGCTTCTTGCTCGGCAAGCTCCTGGCCGACCCGCACCCGATCGTCCGCCGCCGGGCATGCGAGGCGTTCCTGCGCAACGGCCTCGAAGCGCCCGTCGAACCGCTTGTGGCGATGCTTGCCGACCCCGACCGCTGGCTGCGTTTCGCAGCCCGGTTAGCGCTCGAGCGGGTTCCCGCGGGCAAATGGGAATCGCGGGTGCTGGGGGCCAGCAACGTCGATGTCGTGCTGGCGGGGTTGCTGGCCATGCACCGCAATGCCCGCGAAGTGCCTCCCACGCCCGAGATTCTCGACAAGCTCGTCACTCTGCTGGAACAACCGAACGTTGTGGGCCGGCAGCGCATTGATGCCCTGCGCATGCTGCAACTGCTGCTGATCGCCGGCGGCCAGGGGCCTGCCGTCGACCGTATCGCCCCGGTGCTGCTACGCGATTTTCAAAGTGCGCCGGACAACCCCGCCGATGAAACGGCGCTGGCCCTGAAGATGGAAACGGCGCGGCTGATCGCCTGGCGGCAGGTTCCCGGCGCGGCCGGCGCGCTCGTTTCGGCGTTGGAACAGGCACGCACCCCGCAATTGCAAATGCATTACGCGCTGTGCCTGCGCTATTTGCATACCGGCTGGACCTTCGACCAGAAACAGCGTGTATTTGATTGGTACGAGC
Source organism: Planctomycetota bacterium (assembly GCA_021781115.1). Classification (GTDB taxonomy): domain Bacteria; phylum Planctomycetota; class Planctomycetia; order Planctomycetales; family Planctomycetaceae; genus JAJXXL01. The sequence goes on along the minus strand of JAJXXL010000518.1, from coordinate 10,344 downwards.
ACACCCGCGACTGGGAAGGTGGCAACAGCCTGCAGGGGTACCTGCGAAACATCATGGGGGCCAGCCTCGAACACTTCACGCCGCCAGAGCGGCGGCAGTTGCTCGACGACTGGCGCAAGCGCCCGTTTGCCACGCGGGTGGTTATTTCCAAAATCGAACCCGAGCAGGTCGCCGATTTTGACGGTGTCATCGCCCGGCTGCTGGCCGAGCCCGAATTACAAGCCGGGGCGATCCATCAGGAACTCGGTGCCCTGGGCATCGAAGCCCTGGGCAAAAGCGCCGCTCCCGGTTCGCAGGCGCTGCTCAGAAAACTGTTTGACGAAAACGCCGACCACCGCGACCCGTTGGCTCGCAGCCTGGCCCGGCACCCCACGCCCGAAAACATTCCCTACCTGTTTCGCAGCCTGCCCGGGGGCGACGCCACCACGGTGCAGGTCTGCCTGCAAGCCCTGAATGAAGCCGACGTCAAATCGGAAAAACCGGCTGAGCTGCGAGCCGTCATTCTCGCCGGGTTGAAGCTGGGCGGCAAAGGCGGCCTGGCCGCCGCAAACCTGCTGAAGAAATGGACCGGCAGCGCTTACGCCAGCGGCGACAACGCGCGGGCCGCGCTTGCGCACTATCAGAAATGGTATCGCCAGCAGTACCCCGACGAACCAGCCGCCGAACCGGCCCGCGACGACGCCTCGAAAACGAAATACACGTTCCAACAACTGATCGACTTTCTCGAAAAGAGCCCGCAGGGCGGGCGCGGCGACGTGGCCCGCGGGCGGCAGGTGTTCGCCAAGGCGAACTGCATCAAATGCCACCGGTTTCTCAAGGAGGGCGAAGGCGTTGGCCCCGATTTGACCACCGTTCGCCGCCGGTTTCAGCGCAAGGAAATCGTCGAGTCGATCCTGTTTCCGTCGCAGGTCATTTCAGACCAGTACCTGGGGCTGACGGTCGAAACGCGCGACGGCTTCACGCACACGGGCATGCCGTTGCCGAACCAGGGCGAAGGCAAAGTCGTACTGCTCCTGCCCGACGCCACGAAACTCGAAATTCCCGACGCGAAGATCGAATCGAAGACAAAGGCGCGGGTGTCGGTCATGCCCGAGGGGTTGCTCAAGGAACTCAGTCTCGACGAAATCGCCGATCTGTTTGCCTTTCTCGAAACCAGCAAGAACAACGTCGATCCGGGCGCCGCCAGCGCCGCGGCCAAATGAACTCCGCCCGGCCCAATGGCAGGTTACACGCCATGCGGGCTGAACTGCTCCGCAGTATTGGCCTGCGGTTCGGCCGCGCCGGCACGGGGTGCCGCATGGTGGGCGCAGCGTCGCGCCAGCCAGCGCAGCACCAGGCCGGCGGCGACGGCAGCCAGCAGCAACGTTGGCCAGCGATACCGCAGTTGGCCGTCCTCGATTGACGTCAACAGAGCGCCCGGCACCTGGTCGCCAAAGCGAGAATGCATCACGGCCAGGGCGTTGTTGCCGAAATGAAAGACAATGCATGGCAGCAGGCTGTCGCTGCCCAGTGCGATCAGGCCCAGCACCAACCCCAGCAATGACGCGTTGAACACCTGCTGCGGAATCATGTGCATCAGACCGAATGCCACGCTCGTTAGGCCAATGGCCAGCCCGGTGCGGCGCGTATAATAGAAGCCGCTGAGCATGAACCCCCGAAACGCAATTTCCTCGCACAGCGCCGGCGCGGCGGCAAACGCCAGCAGCACGAGCCACAGCGGGAGGTTTTCGTTCGACATATTTTTGAGCACGCCCTGGATCTCGACCGGCAGCGGCGGGAAAAAGTCATGCAGGCTGGCGGCGAGTTCGACCGTCAGCGGATGCAGGAAAAACGGCAAAACCGCCGCGACAGTCAGAATCTGCCACCCGGGCCAGTTCAGGCGAAACGTCTGGCGCAGGCTGGTCGTCAGCATGACGCCCATCATCAGCGCCGGAAATGCAATAATGACCAGTTGCTGGACAAGCAGGACGCGCATGGCAGCGATTCCCGCGCCGGCAGAGTCGGCAGCGCTCGATGCCTGCGTGAGTACCCGCATCGCGCCGAACTGCAAAAACATGATCAGGATGAAGCAGATCAGGGCCTCGGCGAAACCGGGGGTGGGCTCCTTGTCGCGCAGCAGATGTTTGACCCACAACGCGACGTCGAGCCGCTCGGCTTCGCGGAACAGCACGTCCTCGCGACTGAACTGGTCAATGGCCCACCAGATGGCCAGCGCGCTATACCCGACCGACGTCGCCAGCACGGGCACGGCGTACAGCGCCAGCTTGACCGCCCCCATCGACGACAGCAGCAGCCCCTTCAGCAGCAGCGCCACTCCGGCCACCGGCAACACGCTGTACAATGGTTCGATTTCAACCCCGGGCGACGCGCAAAACACCACGAGGCCCAGAGTCACGATCAGCAGCGGCGTCAGATAATACTGGCCTTCCTTGGTGCTGCGGGCGAATGTGGCGAGCGCCAGGCAGAGCGCGCTGAACAATGTCGCCAGGGGAATCAGCAACAGCACGATCCAGAACAGGGCGGCGGGGCCGGGCAGCGCCAACGACTGTGCGGCCGATGCCGTCCCGCCAGACATCGACGCAATGTGCCGCCCCGTCAGCCCCATGCTGACGAGGTTCAGCAGGGCGGTCATGCAACTGAACACCATGACGGTGAAAAATTTGCCCAACACAATTTCGGTGCGCGTCGCCGGGCAAATCAGCAGCGTTTCCATGGTGCCACGCTCTTTTTCACCGGCGCACAGATCGATGGCCGGGTAAAACGCCCCGGTCAGGGCCATCGTGACCAGCAGAATCGGAAAAAGTTGCCCCCACAGCCGGGCCGATTCCTGCCCGTCGCGCGAGAGATTGGTCGAGGTCGGCTGCACCGGGTGCGGAAACTCGTCCGGCAGGTGGGCCAGCGCGAGTTGCGTTTTCAGAATGGCCCCGTCCCAGGCGTTCATCGCCTCGCGCACGCGATTGTGCGTGATTTGGGATTTGTCGTCAGCCTTGTTGAACACGATTTCGGGGCGGGGGTACCGGGCCACTCCCTTGACCCCCGGCCCGCGCTCGGCGAGGTTCTTGTTGATCGCTTCGAGATGCTCGGCCAGGCCCTCAGGAATCAGCACCAGCGCCTGCATCGGAGCCGATCGCAGCAATTCAACCTGCCTCAGCCGGCATTGCCTGACCAGCTCGGCACGCTGTTCGTAGTCTTGTTCTGCCGCGCTCACGGCGGCGGCCGTTGCCGGCTCGCCGGTCGTGGTTGCCGCCGCGCTGGCCTGCTCCCAGCGGCGGGCCAGATCGTGCCATTTCGCTTCGGCCGCATCGGCATCGGCCTGAAGCGATTGTTCGCGTTCGCGTTCATGCCGAATTTCGCGGGCGGCTGCAATCAGCCGCGCGGCGCGGCGTGCGGCGTCGGCATCGGCCGGTTCGGCGGGGGGTGCGCCATCGGCAACCACGTGCAGCTTTTCGGCGTCGGCGGGGTTCAGGAACCACGTCGAATCAAAGCGATCGCCCTTCAGCAATTGCGGCGTGGGTGGCAAGTGGGCCTGACCCAGCAGCACGACGGTGCGGGGTTGCTCGGCGAACAGAATCGTCAACTGCACCATGCCAATGCCCAAGGCGGGGTACAGCAGCAGGGGCAACACGGCAATCATGAACAGGGTGCGACGGTCGCGCAACTGATCGCGCACTTCGCGATGCAGAATCAGCCTGACGTTTCTCCAGTTTACCATGGCTGAGCCGCCGCAGGGTCTTCATGCCGGGAAATCAGGTCGAAGAACAGTTCTTCCATGTCGGGTTCGGCGTAGCGCTCTTCGAGTTCGGCAACAGTGCCAGCGGCGAGGATCCGGCCTTTATGAATGATGGCAATGCGATCGCACAATTTCTCAACTTCGCGCATGATATGCGTCGAAAAAATGATGCATTTGCCCTGATCCTTGAGCGCCGCGATCGCCTTGAGCAGGGCCCGGGCCACGAGCACGTCGAGCCCCGACGTCGGTTCGTCGAAGATCATGACCGGCGGGTCGTGCACGATGGTGCGGGCGATCGACACCTTTTGCTTCATGCCGGTCGACATTTTTGAACCGAGCACGTCGCGAAAATCATGCATTTGCAGCGTCGTGAACAGCTCTTCAATGCGGGCCTTCAGCGGTTCCTCAGCCATGCCGTACAGCCGCCCGAAATATTCGACCATTTCGTAGGCCGTCATCCGGTCGTAGACGCCCGTGTTACCCGACATGAACCCGATGCACGACCGCACTTTTTCGGGGGCGGTCGTCACCGAATGCCCGGCAATCGTTGCGTCGCCCCCGGTGGGCCGCAATACCGTGCTCAGGAGGCGCAGGCAAGTCGTTTTGCCCGCCCCGTTCGGCCCCAGCATGCCGAAAATTTCGCCTGGCTGCACGTCGAAGCTGACATGATCGAGCGCGACAATCAGGCCCCGCCGCAGGTCGGAAAAACTTTTCGTGAGTTGTTCGACGTGAATCATCCTGACAGCATACCACATCGGCCAGCGGGTGCGGGCGACTTCGACGGCGCTCGGGCTCAGGTCGCGGCGGCCAGTTGGCCGCCGGCGGCATTGTGAGAACTTTCGGCGCCGGGCGAAACTTCGTACTCGTCGATGTATTCGTAAAACACGTTGCGTTGCCGCGGAATGTACCCCGCTTCGCGAATCACCCGGCGGATCGTCTCCAGCGACAGGTAATGCACGGTGCCCGCCTGGGCCACGACGTTTTCCTCGATCATCAGGCTGCCCATGTCATTGGCCCCGAACCCGAGCGCCAATTGACCGATCTTTTCGCCCTGCGTGACCCACGACGACTGCACATTCGCGAAGTTGTCGAGGTACAACCGGCTGACAGCCTGGGTTTTCAGGTACTCGAATGCCCCCGCCGGCAGGAGGTGCGCCAGGGCCGTGTGCTCGGGTTGAAACGTCCAGCAGATGTACGCCGTAAACCCGCCCGTTTCGTCCTGCAACTGCCGCAGGCGTTCGAGGTGCTCAATGCGTTCGGCCAGCGTTTCGACGTGGCCGAACATCATGGTGGCAGTCGACCGGCCACCCAACTCGTGCCACACGCGGTGTACGTTAAGCCAGTCGTCGGTCAGCACTTTGCCCCGCGTAATTTCACGGCGCACGCGATCGACCAGGATTTCGCCGCCCCCCCCGGGCAGGCTGCCCAGGCCTGCCGCCTTGAGCCGCTCAAGCACCTCGCGCAACGGCAGACGACTGACCTTGGTGAAATGGTGAATTTCCGGCGGGCTGAAGCCGTGCACGTTCACCCGCGGAAAATGCGCCTTGATGTCGCGGAGCAGCTCTTCGTACCACTCGATTTTGAAATCGGGGTGCAACCCCCCCTGCATCAGGATCTGGTCGCCGCCCAGCGCCACAGTTTCTTCAATCTTCTGCAGCAACTCCTCGCGCGGCAGCACATAGACTTCGGCATGTTTCGGCGGACGATAAAACGCGCAAAAATCGCACACCGCAGTGCAGGCGTTCGTGTAATTGATGTTGCGGTCGATGTTATAGGTGCGAAACGGCTCGGGGTGCAGTCGCCGCGCTGCCGCGTCGGCGGCCTGGCCCAGCGCCGGCAGGTCGTACGATTCGAGCAGCCGCAAGCCTTCGGCCGGCGTCAGCCGCCCGCCCGCCGCCCCTTTCTCAAGCAGCGGCGCAATTCCGGAAGACAAGGTCGAACCCTCCTGGGGCGAGTTTGTATTTCACGGCGAGTTGATGAAACAGGCCAAGGCCGTTCCGTTCAGCGGCGCCCAACTGGTAATACAGGTTTTGCGTCAGGTAGTCCAGCGTGGTTTGCTCAGCCAGGCCCAGCCGGGGCGCTTCGCGGCGGGCGATTTCAGCCAGCCGCGACCTGCCCAGGTCGCGGGCCGCCGTCAGCGCCGCTTCGACCGGCCCCAGGTCAGTTCCCGCCCGGGCGGCCCACATGGCGAACACAAACGGCAGGCCGGTCCAGCGGGTCCATTCTTCGCCCAGGTCCCAGGTGCAAACGAAAGATTCCTGCTGCGCGGGAATGGCCCGGTCGCCAATGAGCAGAATGCCGTCGGCATCGGTCGCCGACGGGGCTTGTTCGAGAGGCAGCGGTTCGATTTGCGGGAATACGCCGAACCGCTCGGCCAGCAGGATTTGCACAAGCGTGGCACTTGTCCGCGAACCGGCGTCGAGCGCCAACCGCCTGATCCGTCCGGGCGCGACGCGGCAAAACAGCTTGACGCTTAACACCGCCCCCTGGGTGGCCACGCAGGCGTCGGAAATCACCTCGTAATCGGGCTTGAGCAGGCAGCAGATCGACGGCACCAGCCCGACGTCAATCGTCCCGCGATCAAGCTCATCGGCCAGCCGGCTGGGAAAATCCAGCACCAGATCGGCGTGCGGGGCCAACCCGGCGAGGCCTTCGACGAGCGGCTTCGAATTCAGATAATTCACCGCACCAATGCGAATTCTGCGGTCCATGACGTTCATTCCTGCCGCCCTGCTTCGCGGGGCCAGTCCAATCGTGTGAGCTGTCCTTTCGTCGGCCGTGGCCGAATTCTTCCAAGCCGCCAGCGTGTCGCGGGCGGAGCAACTGCTGGCGTGGCGGCCGGGCGAAATTCACGTCGGCCGCAGGCCCGCATATCATAATCACTTTCGAACGGTTTTACAGACATCGGGCAGGAAGCCGATTGCGGTCAGTTTGGGCTTAATGTTGAAAACCCGGAAAGGCCCGGCGATTTCCTCCAAACTCCCGACCGGATTTGTGATTCCGGCCTTCATCGCCGATGTGCAACGCAATCGGGTGCTCGTGGTTCATCTACGTTCGCGAGCAGGCATTCGTCAGCCGCGCGAACCCGCGTCATCTTGATGCGCAACGGTTGACGTCGGCCGCATTTGATGACCCGCCTCATTGGCGCCATTGGGCCTGAGCCGCCGTTCGGGCGCTCTCCGACCTCTGCTCTTTCAGTGCGGCCGGTCCTGGGTGCCTTTTCGGCGGTTCGTTTTGGCATTCTGCGCCAAGCGTTGGCCTGAGCTCGGACCGTGTCAAATCCGCCCCGGCACGTCTGGTATTTTCGGGGTTTCAAACTGACGCATGACCGGCATATCGTGCTGACAGGGCGCGGCCCCCGAACGACGCGGGATTCAAGAATCGGCGAAGTGTGCCGCTGCCCCTATGATTGTCGCGGGCCGCACGCGGGCACTTTTGACCGAACGCGGGGTTGCGATCTGAAACGCGAGGCGCCTGGCCGGTGGCCCGCCAACCCGACCTGGTGCGGGCGAGTGCTTTTATGTGGGTTGGCCTGACAGGCCGCCCGCCGGAATTGCCGATTGCGGCGGTTTTTGATAACAAGTGGCTCTCAGAGAGCGCCGTTGTGCGCCGCGCAGGTCTGGGGTATTTGCGGGTGTCAGGAAACAGCATGTCGTCAGAACCGGTGCAAGTCGCAATTGTCGGAATGGGAACGGTGGGAACGGGCGTAGCCCGGGTTCTGTTGCGCGAGCCCGAACGCATCGCCCGCCGCGCGGGGCGGCCCATCGTGCTGCGCAGGGCCGTCGTGCGCGACCTGCACAAGGCCCGCGAGGTCGAACTGCCGCCCGGCGTGCTTTCGACCGATGTGCAAGCGGTTATTGCCGATCGCCAGGTGCAGGTGGCCGTGCACCTCGTCGGCGGCGTGCAGCCCGCGCGGGAAATCATGCTGGCCCTGCTCGAATCGGGCAAAGACGTGGTGACCGCCAATAAGGCATTGTTGTGCGAATGTGGCGACGAACTGTTCGCCGCTGCCCGCAGGCTGGGCCGCACGATTGCGTTTGAGGCTGCTGTGGCGGGGGGGATCCCCATCATTGCCACCGTTGGCCAGTGCCTGGCGGCCAATCAGATACTTTCGATTTCCGCGATTCTCAATGGCACCAGCAATTTCATTCTCACGCAAATGGCCCGCGAAAACTGGTCCTACCAGCAGGCCCTGGCCAGCGCGCAAAGTCTGGGCTACGCCGAAGCCGACCCCACCCTGGACATCGACGGCACCGACGCCGCCCAGAAACTCGTACTGCTCACGCAGTTGGCCTACGGCGTCAAGCCGACCCTGGCCGACTTTCCCCGCCGGGGCATCGACACGCTGGAACTGGCCGATCTGAAATACGCCGCCGAACTGGGTTATGCCGTCAAGCTCCTGGCGGTTTCGCGGCTGGTTTCGGGGCAGCTCGAAATGCACGTGCAGCCGACCCTGCTCAGGCAGCACGCGCCGCTGGCCAGCATTCACGGCGCGTTCAATGCCATTGCCGTCGTGGGCGATATTGTGGGCGAAACCTGGTACTCGGGGCCGGGCGCCGGCCAGATGCCCACCGCATCCGCGGTCGTTGCCGATCTGATCGACACCATCAGCGGGCGCACGCGGCTGACTTTTCCGCGGCTGGAAATCTGGCGCGAATCGCCCCCGTTCACGATGCAGCCCCGCGAAAAAATCTCCAGTCGGTATTACCTGCGGTTCAATGTCGAAGACCGGCCGCACGTCCTGGCCGACATCGCCGACATCCTGGGCCGCAATGAAATCAGCATTGCCTCGGTGATTCAGCACGAAGCGCCCGAAGCGGCGGGCGGCGCGCGGGCACTCGTTCCCCTGGTCATCATGACGCACACCACGACGGCTGGCAATTTGCAATCGGCCGAACGCGAACTGCATGCCTTGACAGCGCTGAAACCCCCGCACGTGCGCATGCCGGTCGCCGCCGGCTGACTGCAACAATCTGGCCGTATTATTCGCCCCGCGAACTGTCCTGCCACCTTCCATGAAATACGCCTTGATCATTCCCGATGGCTGTGCCGACGAACCCCAGCCGGCGCTCGGCGGCCTCACTCCGCTTCAGGCGGCCCACACGCCGCACATGGATGAAATCGCCCGCCTGGGTCAGGTGGGCCGGGCCGACAACGTCCCCCCGTCCATGCCCTCGGGCAGCGACGTGGCCACGATGAGCCTGTTCGGGTATGACCCGCTGCGGTTTCATACCGGCCGGGCGCCACTCGAAGCGGCGGCACAGGGCATTGACCTGGGCCCCCACGATTGGGCCGTGCGCTGCAACCTCGTCACCGTGAGGCAGGGGGTGATGCACAGCTTTACTGCCGGGCAGATTCCAAACGACCTCGGGCGTCGCCTGATGTCGCTGATGCAAGACCATTTCGGCAGCCGGCAACTGGAGTTTCATGCCGGCGTCAGCTACCGCAACCTGCTGATCTATCGGGCCGATGCGGCCAACCCGGCCCCGTTTTCGCCAGCCACGTTAACCATCCCCCCCCACGACCTGACCGACGGCCCCATTGCCGGCCACCTGCCGACCGGGCCGGGCGCCGATTTGCTGCTGCAACTCATGCAGGCCAGCGAACCGCTGTTTACAGCCTGCCCTGAAAACCAGGCCCGGCTCGCACGGGGCGAACTGCCAGCGAGCGGCGTCTGGCTGTGGGGCCAGGGCGTTCGCCCGGCATTGGCGAATTTTCTGACGCGGTTCGGCAAGACCGGGGCCATGATTACCGCGGTCGATTTGCTGCGCGGGCTGGCGGCCCTGCTCGGCTGGCGCAACATTCACGTGGCCGGGGCAACCGGTTACCTCGACACCGATTACGCGGCGAAAGGGGCGGCTGCGGCCCGGGCGCTCGATGACGTCGATCTGGTCGTCGTGCATGTCGAAGCGACTGACGAGGCGTCGCACGAAGGCGACGTGGCCGCCAAGGTCGCCGCGCTCGAGAAAATCGACGAGGCGATCGTCGGCCCGGTTCACGCGCGGCTGCGGGATCTGGGCGACTACCGGATCCTGATCTCGCCCGACCACCCCACATTTCTGCGGACGAAGACGCACAGCTACGGTTACGTGCCGTTTGCGGTCTGTGGGGCGGGCATCGAGCGCGGCGGGGCGGGGGGCTATGACGAACCGTCCGCCGCCGTTTCGCCGCTGGTGTTTCCGCAGGGTTGCGAGCTGATGCCGTTCTTTCTGGGCGCGTAGCCTCCCCCGCCGCCGGGTAGGGCGGCGGAATCAGTGCGCCAATTTTCCGGCTTCGGCCGACGGTTCGCGGCTGCCGTAGAAGCTGTACAGGACTGGCATCAGGTACCGCGTCAGAAACAGGGTGGTGATCATGCCGCCCACGACGACGATCGCCAGCGGGCGCTGGGTCTGGGCGCCAATGCGGGTCGAAAGCGCCGCGGGCAGCAGCCCCAGTATGGCGGTTAAAGCGGTCATCATGATCGGGCGAACGCGTTTTTCGGCGCCCTGCATGATGGCATCGGTCAGCGGCAACCCGTGGTAGCGGAGCTGGTTGAAATAGGAAATCATCAGCAGCCCGTCCATGATCGCCACGCCGAACAGCGAAATGAACCCCACTGCAGCGGAAATACTGAA
>JAJXXL010000206.1 GCA_021781115.1 Planctomycetota bacterium | reverse complement strand
TAGCTATACACCCAGTGCGATCGGCTGTCAGCCACATACAGCAGCGATTGATCAGGCGACAGCGCGATGCCATTCGAAAACTTCAGTCCCGTATCGACCACCCGTTTTTCGCCTTGCGGGCTGATGTACCAGACTTTGCTCGGTTCGGTTCCGCTCCAGCCGGGGTGGGTCACGTAAATTCCGCCGTCATGCCGCACGACCAGGTCGTTGCCGCGAAAACCGTCGGCGATGCGCGCGGGCTGGCCATCTGGCGTGTAGGCCAGGATCTGCTCGACGCCGCCAGCCACCGAGTACAGCCGGCCGTCGGGCCCAAACGCCTGGCCGTCGCCCTTTTTCGTGTCGGTCAGAAACACAGCCGGCTGGCCGTTGCCGCCGATTTTGAACGTCTTGTTTTCCGGCACGTCGTTAAAGAACACTTCGCCGCGGGCGTTGACTGCGGGGCCTTCCGTGAATTTGTACCCTGCGCCGACAAGCTGCCAGTCTTCGCCCGGAATCAGAATCTGCTTCAATTGGGGCGACCCGCCGCCAACCTGGATCGGCGCGGGCCAGTCCTTCCACAGCCAGCGCATGGCGGCGGGAAAGACCTTGGTGGCGTGCTGGCCGTTATGCCCGCCGTCGCCCCATTCGTGGTTGACTTCATAGCCCGCAAAGACGAGCGCGCGTTCCATTTCCTGGTTGGCCATCCACCAGTCGCCGCCGTAAATGTTCAGGTCGCTGCTGCCATCCTGCAAAAAGACACGGAGCGGCTTGGGTTCGAATTTGCGAATCAGGGTCGGGTACTCGTTGCCGCCGCGCAACCCCACGTAGGTGCCGATCGCGCTGAACACCCGGCGGAACGCATCGGGCCGTTCCCACGCCGCGGTAAAGGCGCAAATCGCGCCGCTGCTGGCGCCCCCGATGCACCGGTCGTTGCCGTCGCGCGACAATCGAATTGCCCGCCCGTCGGTGGTGGTTTTCTTTTCAACTTCGGGCAACAGTTCCTCGAGCAGGAACCGGGCGTAAGCATCGCCCAGGCCGTCGTATTCGTAGCTGCGGTTGAACCGGTCGAGCGCCTGGTCTGAAAGCGCCTTGACCCGCCCGTGCATGACAAATACGCCAATCACCACCGGCATTTCCTGCTTCTGAATCAATTCGTCGAACACCGCCGGAGCGTTGTATTGCACGCCGTCCTGACCGATGTACACGCATGCGGGCTTGGCCGGGTCGTACTGTTTCGGCACATACACCCAGTAATCGCGCACCGTGCCTGGAAACACCCGGCTCTGGTCGAATACGTATTTGGTCACTTCGCCTTTCGGGACGGCCGCCGCCTCGTCGGCGCGCAATATCGACGGCGAACATGCGGCCGTGAGTGCGAGAGTCAGTGCGGCAAGACGACAGGCAGCATTTAACATGGGGTGGTTCCTCAGTTTCGAAACAGTGCCAGTCCAATCGACAAACGTGAACCTGATTCGGGTGCATCATAACGCCGGCGGCACGGGGCGCACAGCAACCCCCGGCCCGCCCCTGTTCCGCCCGGCGGGAGGTATTTCCCTGATTTTGGGAATGGGCAAGCGCCGCGTTGTGCACGCCGGTTGTGCCGGTCAAGCCGCCGCGCCGGGTACCAGGCGGCCGCATCGGCGATACAACCGCCGCGGTCGCGCGGCGGATCGGCGTTGCATTCGTTGCGGCCGATTCGACCCGAGATTTCGCCGGGCACGCCTCGCACCCGCTGTCAAGCGGGTCAGCGAAGAATCCCATTTGCCATGTCTTATGCCTTGGACTAGGTTTGTCGTGGACCCGTGCCCCGGCTGAATTTCGCAGTTGTGGCACGGGTTGCAAATGCCGCGTGAATGTTTTGAATCGACCGACGCATTGCCCACTGCATGGCATGTTGAACCGGCCCGCCGGACATCGCAGCGCCGCCCGAGTCGGCAACGGCCCGAAACGAATCAGACACCGGTTTGGGAAGCTGATTCCGCCGCGGGCGGTTCAGCACGCGCTCTCACTCCCGATTGAGATGTGAGGAATTTGAACCTCATGAGTCCTGAATTGATGCCGCGCTCTCTCGTTGACCACGACACCGCCCCATTATCTGCCACCCAACCGCGTGCCCCGCACTCTGATGAATCGGCGGCGCTGAACGCGACGCGCCGGTATGCCGAACTGCTGGGCATGCCGCTGCTGTGTTGTGAAGCACGGTCGGGCAAGATCGTGGCCCAGACCGACAATGAGCAATTGCCCGTCATTCCGACCGATGTCATTCGCCAACTGCCGCAGGCCCGCGTGCCCAAAGTATTTCAAATGCCTTCGGGGCTGATGTACTTCACGCTGCCGGTGCCGCCGATTCAGGGGGCGTTGGCCTCGGCGGTGGGGTACGTGCTGTTGCGGCCGGGGGTCAGGCCGTCGGACCTGGTGCTGGCGGCAGCGCGGTGCGGGTGGTCGCAGGTGCGTTTCGAGCGCTGGCTCGCCGAACTGCCGCAACTGCCGCGGACGATGCTCGAAGCCATCTTGCGGAATGTTACCGAAGGCCTGCCGCTGCTCACGGCGGCCCCCACCGCCCCGGAATCGGCCCCGGAACTCGATGCGATCGCCGCCGAGCTCGACTACACCTACGAAGAAATCAGCCTGCTGCACACGCTGACGCAGAACATGCAGATCTCGCGGGCGCCGCGGGAGCTGGCCGAACTCAGCCTGCAGCGGTTGGCCAGCGTCGTGCAGGCCGAAGCCCACGTGATTTGCCTCGATGACCCGGCCGACCCACCGATGTTTCTGCACGAGGGCCATGCGCCATTCGACCAATCCGGCATGACCCGGCTCGTGGCCCGGTTCGAAGACTACGACTGGTCGCGACCGCTCGTCAAGAATTTCGTGCCCGAAACTTTGCTGGGCAGCGACTTTCCCGGTCTCAAAAACTTCGTGCTCACCCCGATTTCCGAGGGCAACCGCCGCTTCGGCTGGCTGTGCAGTTGCAACCTGGGCGGCGACCAGGAATTTGGCACCGTGCAGGCCAGCCTGCTGGCTTCAGTCGCATCGATTCTCGGAACCCACGGACGCAACCTCGACCTGTACCGCCAGCACGAAGAATTGCTGCTGTGCTTTGTCCGCTCGCTCGTCTCGTCGCTCGATGCCAAAGACCCCTACACACGCGGGCATAGCGTGCGGGTGGCCCTCATCGCCCGGCGGTTGGGCGCCGAAATGAAATTGCCCGAAGAAGACCTGCAGGACATTTACCTTTCGGGGTTGTTGCACGACATCGGCAAAATCGGCGTCGACGACCAGATCCTGCGCAAGCCCAGCGCCCTGACCCCCGAAGAATTC
>JAJXXL010000281.1 GCA_021781115.1 Planctomycetota bacterium | reverse complement strand
CAGGGCGATTTTCTTCAGGCTCGCGCGGCTGTCCCGGCTGGGGCATGGGCTTGCGCGGCCGCCGCTCGGGCGCGGCCTCGTTCGAGGTCAGTTCCGATGCCCGATGCAAGGGCCGCAACCGCACGAAAATCTCCTGCTTTTTTCCGTCGCGCCGGTACACGACCGGCAACCGCCAGCCATCGGGATAGATTCCCAGTACATTCTTGAATTGATTCACACTGCCAATCGGCCGCCCCGCGAAGGACACGATTTCGTCGTCTTGGCGCAAGCCGCGGCGATACGCCTCTGATTCTTCGAGAATGTTCGATACCACGACTGCCCCATCGCTGCGGGTGGCAACGACTGCACCCAGCGTTGCGTGGTCGACCACGCGCCCGCTCTTCAAATTGTCGAGGAAGTGCTTGATCTGGTTAATGGAAATCGCGTAGCCGGCCCCCGAGTTCACACGCCCCCGTTTTTCAAACGAGCCACGTCCGTTGATTCCAACCAGCCCGCCTGCGGCGTCGAACAACGGGCCACCCGAATTGCCCGGGTTGATTGACGCATCGACCTGAATGCAATCGGTGTATTCGAGAATCGTTCCCGAGGGGTATTGATATCGGTGCACGCCGCTTACGATTCCGTAAGTCACAGTCGGGTGGAAGTCGGTGGCCAGCAAAAACGGGTTACCCATGGCGAAGACCCAATCGCCGACGGTGAGTTCGTCGCTGTCGGCAAACGTGGCACAGGGAAAATCCTCACGGCCCAGGAGCTTGATCAGGGCCACGTCGCCGGTCGGGTCGAGCCCGACAATGACGGCGTCGTACAACACGCCGTCGGGCAGGCCGCATTTCATGAAGTTGCCCGACCCATGCGTGACGTGGTAGTTGGTCAGAGCGTAGCCATCGGCCGAAATCAACACTCCTGAACCCCCACCCTGCCCTCCACGCGCAAAAATTGCCACAACGGTCGGCGCCGCCCGGGCCATGACCTCGACCCGCTGCTGTTCGGCGGCGATCAATGCGGGGTCGGCAGCGCAGGCCGGGCGGTGCGCTGCCCAAAACAGCGCGGCCATTGACAGAGCCGCCAGTGCGCGAACCCGGTGCCTGATTATCGTGGTTTTCATTTGATCAGTTTAGCATCGGCGAGATCGAGATGGTCGGCAATATCGAGGTTTTCAGCGAAATCAACGAGGAATTCCAGATCGCGCACGCCGCGGACTTCGAGATCCAGCGGTTTGGGCTGGTCGCCATCGCGCACGTCAGACTCAAACAGCGGTTTGCCGTCTCCGCTGACCACGACATGCACACAACCGCCCTTGAACTCTACGCTTTGGTCGATGCCCATGACGGCCTGAAACCGGCTGTATTCCCCCGCGATGCGATACCGGAGCAAGGTTCGCGAATGCAAGGCCAAGCCCCGTGTATAGGTGACGCCCTTGAGCCGCAGCGGGCCGCCATCGAGGCTGCGATCTCGGCGGTAGGGAAATACGACGTCAAAATACGGGGTGTATTTGACCTCGCGGGGTTCCAGTTGCGAAAGATACTTGAGCTTGCCGGCGCTGAAATCCAGCGATTCGAGCGCTGCAACGGGCAAGGCGATCGTGCCGCCCGATGTCAGCCGGGCTTCGAAGCCGGCGCCATTCCACTCGACGCGGGAAGCTTGAAGCAGGTCGCCGTTGCGCAGCGCCACCTGGCAGGCCGGCTTGGCCCCCGGCGCTGGCCGGCGGGCGTAGATCAAGCCGAAGACCCTGTCGCGCCCGACCGGAATTTCTTCGCCCTCGAGCAGGAAATGTACCTTGTCGTCGACGTCGCCGATAACGCCGGACAAATGGTCCAGCAGCTCGCCCTTGCGGATCACGAGCGTATCCGTCTTCGATTCGCGCTGAACGAGTGCCGCCCAAGCTTCGTTCAGCCGGCTGTTTCCCGGGCCAAAACGCACCCGGCTGACGGCCGTCGGCGCAGCCTGCCACGCCCCGAACATCGCGGTTTGCAGGTGCGCCTCGCCGCCGACCACGCCAAAATTCCGACCGGAAATCTGCGAACCGTCGGCGAGCTGCACCTGCACGTCATCGGGGCCAGGCGGGTCGGGGGGCGTTGCTGTGGCCGGAAACCGGATTTCGAGCACCTGAGAAAATGGCAATTCGCGCCGCACGTCATCGACGACGATGACCGCGACCGCCGAGTTCAGTTCAGCGAGCCGCCCCAGGTGGCGCTCGCCGCGCGGGGTGCTAATTTCGACCGGCGGCAATTCGACGACAGCCGCGGCCAGCAAAAGCAGATGCCAGACAGGCATTTCGAGGTGGACTCCGAAAATGTGCGGTTATTTTTTGGCAGCGGCGCGGGTGGCCAACTTACGGGTATATTCTTCGACCGCCTGGCGGTAGTGAGCTGGAAAATCGCGGGCGATCTGTTCGCGGGCTCGCGCGCGGGCCTTATCGGGCAGCGCTCCCCAGCCCCCTTCATTCTTGAATTTTTTGGGGTCAACATTGCCGGGGGCAGTCGCCCCCTTGACGTGGCTGTCTTGGGCGGGTGAATTCGACTGGTTGTTGTTGCCCCCGTCTTGCCCCCCCCCTCCCCCGCCCCCTTGCTGTTGCTCGATTTTTTTGATGAGTTCATCCAGGTTGGCAACGATTTCGTCTTCCTGCTTTTGCACCTTCTGACCGGCCCGCCCCAGCTTGAGCCGGCGCTCGACATCCAGCATTTTTCGCGAAATGCCGTCGAGTGTTTTGTCTTGCAAGCCTTCGAGGTCGTACTGCATCAGCGTCGCCAGGCTCGAATACCGGCTGGGAACCCCTTCAGTATGCTTGAGCAACTGTTCGAGGGTTTTCAGCCCTTCGGTCTTTTTCAGCAGTTGATGCTGGCATACCGCGCGAAAGAACAGCAGGCTCGCCGGGTCGACAACATCGGCGGCCGCAACCGAATCGAGGACGTCGAGCCCTTCTTCGTACATGGCGCATTGGCACAAATAGCGCCCGTAAAACAGCCCCACGTTGGCAAGGTAAAAGGGTGTTGCCTCCGACGCGGGCTTCCATTCGGGTGGAACGGGGGCCGAAGCGTCGAGCCGGCACGCCTGGACCAGCGTGCGCGTCGTCGGGTCGACAAGTGCAAACGCCATAATCGTGCGGTCAAACAGTTCAGCCGCCGAAAGTGGCTCGTCGCCGAATCGCAGCATCGCGCCCAACTCTTCAAGCACCGCTTTTTCGGGCGTCCCCTGCAGCGCGGCCCATTCCATGACCCGGCTGCGCACCACATCAGCGGCCGGCGGGGCCAAGTCAGCCGACGCTCGCCCGGGCGCATCGGCGGCGCGGGCGACAAGCGCCAGGCACAGGTACAAGCACAGCCACACACCACCGGCGGGTTTCGAAAGCATCTCGGCCGCCTCCTTTATTTGTCTTCGGTTTTGTTCTTTCCCGCTGCGAGGTCGTACGTGGCCTGCTGGATCCGCGCCTGCCGTTCCGCCAGATTGTGGAGTTGGCTGATGATGTTGGGCTGGCGGGCCTGCTCGCCTTCGATCAGCCGCCCCAACCGCTTCGTCCGATGGTTCACCCGCAACTGCAACGAACGCAACATTTTCAATTCCGACAACTGATCGACCAGTGCCTGCTCGTCGGCTTGCGGCTGCTGTTGCGAATTAGGCGGCGGCTTGTCATCTTTCTTTTCCATTTCCTTTTGCAGCGACTCAATCATTTCCTCGAGTGCGGCAATGATGTCTTTTTCAATGGACTGCGTCAGGTCGCCCACGTCGGCGCGCTCCAGATTGCCGCTGACGATGCGCATGTCGTCTCGCATTTGTTCGACCGCTTCGGGAAACGCCACCGCACTCCCCTCTTCCCGCAGCAACGTCAAGGCCTTTGTCGCCTCGATCGCGATTTCCTCCTCCTGGCGGGCTAACTGAACCGATTTGGCCGAATGCCGGCTTTCGCGATCGGCCCGCGGCGTTTTGTCGAGCCGGGCGGTACCGTCGTAAACCGCGAGTTGGGCTTGCAGCATGCGTTGGAATCGGGCTTCCAGCGCGGCCAAGACGCGGTCGCGTTCTTCTTCGCGAAGCTGCCGCAGAATCTCTTCGAACTTTTCCTTGGCTTTGGCCAGCTCGCGCAGGGCTTCGTCCTGATGGTCTGAAGCACCGTTCCGCTCGCTCTGCTTCAGCTTTTCGTGCGCCTGTTCCATTTCCCGCCGAGCCTTTTCGATATTGTCGCGCCCTGGCGTCTGTTGCGACTTGTCAGGCGGGCCGCTTTCGCCCGGCTTGCCTTGGCTCGGCGAGCCCTTGGCAGGTTCTCCAGCTTCGCCCGGCTGGCCCTCCTGCGGTTCGCTTTCGCCCGGTTTCTCGCCACCGGGTTGCTTTTCGCCCGCCGGTTTTTCGCCATCGGGTTTTGCCCCCGGCTGGCCATCTTGGGGTTCGCCGTTGCCGGTGTTTTTCTCACCGGGTTTGTCGCGACTTGATTTCTCGGCGTCTTCGCGGTCAAGCTCGCGGCGCAGGTCATCTGTCTTCTGGGCAACTTTCTTCTGGCGGCCGGCGAGACCGTCGCCGGGTTCGCCACGCTCAGTCGCGGCACGCAGATCTTTTTCCTCGGCAATGAGACGATTGAGCGTTTTGAGGTGCTTTTCAATGCGCGCGCGTTCGGCGGCATTTTCCTGCTTGCGGTCTTCACTGCTGAGCAGGTCGAGCAGGCTCATTAACTGAGTGACAAGTTCGCCCTGCCGTTCAACCGCATCGCCGAGTTGGTCTTGCTTGAGCAGTTCGACGAGTTCGGCCATTTGCCGCGAAATTCCCTCTCGATTACTCTGGCCAATGGCCCGCATGAGCAACGCGGCGCGGTCGGGGTCGGTTTTACCGAGCGTTTGCGAAATTTTCTTCAGAGTTTCTTCGAATCGCTTATACCGCCGGGCGACGAGATCTTGGGCCGTAGACAAGGCCACGGCCTGCCCTTCGCCCGGTTTTTCGCCAGGCGTTGCCGATTCGGCCGGCGTGGGGGTAGGCGGTACGGGCTCACCCGCAGCGCCCGTACACAGACCGACGACCATCCACAAACCCGCGGCGCACGCGACTTGGGCAACCGCCAATTGACGCAACTGCATGGAACCTCCCCTGCGTAAAAACGATTCGTCGGGGGGACGCCGCCTGGTCGGAAACTCGCCCCAGGGGCCATCGCTTCATTTCAAACCTTCGATCAGCTTTCGTTTTCGCTGGTTCTTCGTGTTGTCGTGCAGGTCTTCCTGGATTTTAATGATTTCTCTGAGCATTTGCAGCGCCTCATTGAATGTTTCCAACTTGAGCATCTGTGCCAGGACTGCTTCCAACCGCTCAATCGTGCCATTCAACTGTTCAATCGCTCCGTCAACAGCAGTTTGGGGAGACGACTTTTTCTCGAGCGCCTGCTTGAGCAGCGTCAGCGCATCGGCGAGGTTGTTGAAGTGCGTCGTATTCACGGCATGCAGTGGTTTGACAATTCCTTCGTCAATGCGGTCGAGCAGGGGTTTTACGTCGGGAACCGCGTTGTTTTCGAGCTCGTCGCGAATGTCGCGAAATCGCTGTTCGATTGACGCCGTTTCGTTCGCGTTTTTGAGCACCCCGCCCAGCGCCCGGTCAGTCGAGCCCAGCACCGCCAGGTCGACTGCGGCGATGCGTTCGCGCAATTCGGTGTCGCCCCGGTTTGCCGCCGCCTTGTCCCGCAACAAGCGCGATTCCTCGAGCCGGTCGCGGTGCGATGTGAGATCCTTGCGCGTAGCCTTGAGTTCTTCAATGATCTGCTCGAATTGCCGGCGGAGGTTCAGCTCACGCGTGGCGATAATCGCCAAAAGTTCATCGTTTGAAACAATCTGAAACACGAATTTCTCGCCCGTGGCATGGTGCGGGCCTGTCAGGTCGTCGGCATCGTCTCCGGCAACTGTCAGCGTCAGCTTGCGCCCGATCGCCAAGTCGAGCGGCAATACTTCAAATCGCTCCGAGAACGCAAATTCGGCCCGCCCTCCTGCAGCGGTGGCAAATGCGCGCGGTTCGACCGAATCGCGGCCGTCGAGCTGGTATTCAAAACGGGCGCTCGTCACGCCGTAGTCATCAGAGATCGTCCCGGCGACCGGAATCACCGCCTGCCTGGTGATGGATCCCCCCACGCCCTTCAACTGCGATTCAATCGCTGGCGGCTGGTCGGCAAGCGAGTTGATCGTCAGCCGAGCCGGCTCGCCGCTGATGATGTCGTCTTCGTCGTGCAGGATGATACGCAGCGCTGCGTCGGGTGGCAGTCGCAGCGGCAATAGCACCTCACCCGCGGGCGACACCAGGGCGGGCGCGGCGGCAACCGTCAGCAACAGGGGAACCCGAAAGCCCAGTCCGTTGCTGGCCAGCCAAGGTTGATCCTGCGGTATCGCCCGAGAGTGTCCACCACTGGCCGCATCGGCCCGATCGTGAACCCGCAAGCTGGCACCAGGGCGCGTCAGCACGAGGTCAAAACCGGCTGTTTGCAGTTCCACGCGAACCAGGGGCTTGTTGACCGTGGTCGCCAGCACGAAATCAGTTCCCGCGGGCAACGCGACCTGCGCGCCCTGCACCGCCACCACATCGCGCAGTACGCCGCCCGACTGCTCATCGCGGCGGTTTTTGCCGGTGTATGCCGGGTACCGGGCTTCGAGGGCAACAGCGTCAAGCCGCGGCGGGTCGACGACCTGCACTTGGTACGGCGCGCGTGTGGAATAGTCGCCCGCCTTGAGCCAGATCCGCAGGTTGTCGTGCAGTGCGGGAATCGTATGCCGAAATTGCCGTTGACCGATCTTGGTCATGGCGTCGCGGCCGCCGGTGCGCGATGCGAGGTGATAGCTGAACCGCACTTGGTCGGGAATGAGTTTGCCAGGGGGAACCTCGGCCAGCAGCGTCAGGTCGGCGCCGCGAGGGTGCTTGTAAACCCCGTCGTGAAATTCGCATAAGCGCTCGTTGGGTTCGGCGAGCACGGCAACGTGCAAATCCGTTTCACGAGGATAGTATTCGTCGGCCATGAGCAGGTTGCGTTGAAGCCAGACATTGAACACCGTTGAAAAACTCCAGCCGAAGCCGCCGATCGAAATCAGCAGCAGCGCCGCCAGCAGGGCTGATCGCAGCAAGGGCCGGACGTTGAATACTTCGCGGAGTTGCAGCCGGTGCGCCAACTCGGCGACTTCATCAGCAACGCGGTGCAGCATGGCCGCCGTGACCTCGGAGATCGCGTCGCGGCTTTCGGCGTTTTCGACCGTTGTAATCAACCGATCGTTCAGGTCGGGAAATCGTCGTTCGAGCACGAGAGCCAAGGCGCGATTTCTTAAACCGCCGATCAGCCGCAGTACGAGAAACCGCAGCAGCGCCCCGCAGAACAGCAACCCCGCGGCCCAACGCAGGACCCACCTGATGCTGCGCGGCAATTCGAGCCAGTAGTCGATGCCCAGGCTGCACCAGAACAGCAGCCCGAGCACAACACAGACGATTGCCGAGCCTTCGATCAGCACGTACCGGCGAATTCGGCCGCGCAATTGGGCCAGCGTGTTCGCAATTTCCGGACGAATGGGGGGCGGGCTGTTCATGCCAGTTTCAAAAGTTTTCGCGTGAGCCATTCCAGGGTCAGCAGGGTAACGGCCGCGTACAGCAACGATTCGCGGTCCCACAGGGGGCGCGGTACGTCGAATTCCACCTTTTCGGCGCTGCGGTCGGGAAGCAGCGCCGGCAGCCGGGCGGCGGCCTCATCGATTGCCAAGTAGCGTCCGCCGGCTTCGCGTTCGCGCGCCAGCGCCTTGAGCAACTGCACGTTTTGTTCCGGATGGTCGGATTCGAGATTGGGCATTACGACGACGAATTCGTCCTTCAATTGCAGATTCGATTCGGGAATGGGCAATTCCAGATGATACGTTCCTGGGACGCCCGCCACGAACGCACCGGAATAATTTCCCGGGCGGTCTTTGTCGAGCAGCAGGTCGACAGGGGCGGCCAGCGGCTTGCCCGCAGGGTCGAAGACTTCCAGCGGCACCCGTTCACCCTGGTAAGCCTTGAACTGCGGGTCGAGAACTCGCGCCCGAACCTGCACGGTCGCGCCCAGAGGAAATTCCTTCCTTTCGAGCAACAAAATCCCGCGGCTGGTGCCCCGCAACAGCCGCCCCTGGCCCGCTTCGCGGACAAGTTTCACCCATAGCCGGTCATAATAGTCTTCGTCGAGCGCCCGCAGCCGCCAGAATTCGGCGCTGCCCAGGTACAGCACCCGCCCCGACCCGAAGAACTGCGATGCCAGCAGAATGGGCGGCGAGTTGGCGGTACGGGGGTCGGTGAAGTGGGCGTAGACCGTGGCGCCCGCCTTGGGGCCGTCGGTGGGCTGGCAGCGGAAAACTCCGGCAAATTCCTTCCAGCTTTCGGCCGAGGTCGTGGGGTTATCGGTCAATTGCAGGAACTCGGCGTCGCGCCCCTCGCGGGTGAATTCAATCGGCCACGGCTGCTGAAAATCTTCAAAATCGGCAATGTGCGGGTCGAGCACAACGGGGTACAACTCGAACACCTTTTCGAGTTCCTGTTTTTGGGCTGCCGGGGCGCCGGCCAATTGGGCCGTGTTCACATCGCCCGCCACCAGCACGAGCCCCCCGGCGTGGGTAAACACCCATTCGGAAAGCAACTGGGCGCCATCGCCCTTTTCGCCCAGGATTTGCCGCCAGTTGGGGTCGAACGCCACGATCACGTCGTAATCAAACAGCTCTTCGCGGGTTTCGGGAAATGCGGTCAGCAAATTGTTTGATTCCTGGCTGATTCCGGAACCACCGGTTTGCAGCCAGACGTCGACAGCCAGTGATTTGTCGCGGTGCAGCAGGTTGCGCACAAACTGGTACTCGCGCATTGGGCCGCCAGCAATCAGCAGCACCTTTGTCTTGCGGTCGACGACGTCAGTCGTGCGGATTCGCTGGTTGTCTTCCGACGACAATTCGATCGTCGGCTGCCGGGGTTTGACGCGAATCAGGAACTCGCGCTTACCAGGGTCGGTGGGCGTGTATTCGAAGGCGACCGCGACAGGCACGCCGTCTTCAAGCAGACTGATTTCACGGGTTTCGAGCAACGTCGGCTCGCCAGCTTCCTGATCGCGCTTCATCAGCAGGTCGACGATGACCGGCTTGCCCGCCATTTCCTGCCCGACGACCAAGGCATTGATCGTAAACCCGTCATTCACATGCACATGGCTGGACGCCTGCACCTCGGCCAGCCGCAGATTCGCCGGCCGCCGGACCCCACCCACGCCAATCGGAAACAACCGCACGCGGCTCGACGCGGCTTCGACCGCGCTGATCGGGTCGACTCCGGCGTTTGATTGCCCGTCGGTGATGACGACGATTCCCGACAGGGTTTCGCCATTTTCCTTGCGAATCAATTCGACGAGCGCTTCGCCGAGCCGCGTTTCGAGCAGGCGCGGCTTAAGCACCTTTTCCCACACCAGCGGTTTGTCGGCCGCAGGCTGCGCGGCGGCGACGGGCGCGCCGGCCGGCGGGCCCGCTGTGCGCTTGGGCAAGACCCCCACCGCCTGCTGTTGTGAATCGAGCGTGTAAATGCTCACTTCATGGGTTTGGCTCAGCGCGTCAAGCAGCCGCGATTTCTCCAGCAGTGCCTGTACCGCCGCCGCCCGCGACAGGGCGGGCTGGCTGGCAGTCGCAGGGCGATCGCCCGCGGCGAACGCCATCGAAGCCGACGTGTCAAGCAGTATTACAACGCGCGACGCCTGGGCGGTGACTCGCGATTTCCGCTCCTGGGGCATCAGGGCGACGCCCAGCAAGAGCAGCAACAGCGACCCCCGCAGTGCGGTCAGCCAGACTTTCCAAACTGGTTTCAGCCCGACGGCATCTCGGCGGTACAACCACGCCGCTAACAGCATGACCCCGATGAACCCGGCAAACCAAGGCGTCTTTTCCTCGCGGCCGAATTCGAGCGTGTTCCAGAAATGAACCCACCCCTCAGAATTGGGGAACAACCGGGCGATGACCTCAATCATGATCTCGCCCCCGCCAACCTGGGGTGGTAACTGAGTTTCAGCGCCAGCACTTGTTCAAAAACAAGGCAAGCGAGCAGGAAGTACAACACGGCGTCCTGAATTTCCTGACCAGATTCTTCACCGTGAATCCAAGAGAAGTTACCCACCTGCTGGATTTGCACGGGCGTATCCGGCCCGAGCCGCGACTTGATCTGATCGTCGGTCGTCAGGTTCAATTCGCTTTCCGATTCGGGAACGTTGTATGCGTAACGCAGCGTGTCTTCACCCCCGTCAAGCCGCTTGCGCACGATGGCGTAAACGCCGGGCGAGTCGGTATTGCGGTACTCATCGGCGAATTGAGCTGCCGGGGTCGGCCTGCCGGCGCTCGCCGCCGGATTGCCCGAAGCCGCGGCGGGTTGTGTCTTGGCGGGGGCGATGACCGCGGTCAGCTTTTCCGTTGCGCCGTCGGCCCGCCGGATCTCGACCACGGGTGAAAACTGCGCCGCGTCGAGCACGATCTGAATCGGGTCGCCCACAATGCGATGATCCTGCGAGTTCTCGCGGCGGGCAATGTACTTTTCGAGGTCAAGCTGGGTCACGACGTAGCTGGGGTTCAATGGCCAGTTGTTCCACGACGGGCCGCAACTTGTCAGGCAGGCAACAACCGTGCCGTTTCCTAGCCGCTGCTCGAGAAATAGCGGGGCCTTGTTACGCAAGCTCGCGAGCACGCGCACCCCAGGCGGAGGCGACCAGCCGCTTTCGACTGCAAAATACCGGCTGACCTTGACGATTTCGACAAACCCGTTGTCTTCGCCAGCGAATATCTTGAACAAAGGGTGCGCGGTAAACGTCAGGTCGGGCCCCGGGTTCGTGTCATCGACCGCCAACTCGGCAATTGCGCCAAGCCGCGCGGGAAAAACGCCCTGCCCACTTCGGTACAACTGCTCGTTGTATTGCGCCGGACGAACCCGATCGCCCAGGAACCACGCCAGCCCACCGCCCCCAGCCACGAAATCCTCGAGATTCCTGCGGGCGTCGTCGGGCAATTCAGCGACATTGATGGCAAACACGCATTGAAACTTGTCGAGGGGGTGCCGCCGCAGATAATCGGGCGATTCAATCAGAGGGGCAAACCCGGTGATTCCCGGGGCCGGGGCGAGGGCATCGAGCAGGTACGACGATTCCGCCGCGTCAGGTTCTCCGTCGATGATCAACACAGGGTTGGTTTCGGGAATCGACAGGGCCAGAAATCGCTCGTTGTCCTGTTCGAGTGCATCGGAGGGCAGCACGGCCCGTACTTCGTGTGGGCCGACCGTCGGAAACCGCACGTCAAATTCGCGGAAGGTTTCGGCCCCCGCCTCGAGTTCAGGCGCAACCACTGCGGCTGGCAATTGCCGCCCGTCGACCAGAATCGTTAACCGCACATTGCGCGCAACCTGGTCGCCGTAGTTTCTCAGCCCCACCTTAAGCCGCAGTGGCACATTCGCCGCGGCCACCTGCACGCTGCCCGAAAGTTCCGTTACGCCCAGGTTGGCATGCCGTTCGGGCACGGTCTTGACAAAATTCAGCGCCACGCCGGCGGCGTGCATCTCGCGCAGCGTGTCGGCGACCGTTGCCGCTTCGTCCCAATCGCGCAGGCGAAAATCAGAAATAAAGTGCAGGTTGCGTGCGGCCCCCGGTTGCTCGGCAAGTTGCCGCTGGGCCGCCTTCAAACCGGCTGCCAGGTCAAGGCTGCGGTGCGAGCATTCGAGGTTTTGCAGCTTTCGCCGCAATTCGACGACAAATGCCGGGTCAAGCGTGCGCAACGTGAACAGCGGCTGGTCGGGGTTGGAAAGCAGCATCAGGGTCAGGTTTTGCGAACCGGGCCGGCGTTCGCCCTCGGCTGCGATTTTGCGGATTATCTCGAGCCCGCCCGCAAAGCCCGAAGTTTCCTCCCAGCGGTCGCGCATCGAGCCGCTGTCGTCGAGCAGGATTAAATGGTGCGTTTTCCGACCTTGAAAGAGCGACCATTGGCCGGGATCGAGAATCGGGCGGGCCACCAGCGCCACCAGCCCCAGCACGAGTGCCGTACGCAGCAGCAACAGCAGCAACTGTTCGAGCAGCAGCCGGCGGCGGTTGCGCTGCTGGCTTTGCAGCAGGAATTCCATCGCCGCCCATTTTACGCGCCGAAACCGCATGCGGTTGATGAGGTGAATTGCGATCGGAATGGCAACAAGCGCCGCTCCCGGCAGCACGAATTCCGGATGAAAGAACGAACTGGTCAACCAGGCAGGCATGTCAGTCCAAAACCAAGCCTTCAAAAAACGTTGCCGCCGCCGATGCGCGTCAGGCGCGAATCGTCTGCCGCATTCCGATCCGATGATTGAGGTAGTGCG
The DNA here is from genome assembly GCA_021781115.1 of Planctomycetota bacterium. Classification (GTDB taxonomy): domain Bacteria; phylum Planctomycetota; class Planctomycetia; order Planctomycetales; family Planctomycetaceae; genus JAJXXL01. The sequence goes on along the minus strand of JAJXXL010000281.1, from coordinate 1,078 downwards.
CCAGCGCCGCATCGAGGTGCTCGCTGGTGCGTATCGTTTGAAAGTCGATCGTGTTCTTGGCGCAGTGCCGGCGAATTTCCTCCAGGAATTTCTGAACGGCGGCAAGGTACCCGTCGCGGAGCGCCCGCGGGTCGCACACCAAGTCGCCCAGGCCCTCCAGGCCCTCGAACCGGGTCGTTCCCGCATAATTGAAGTCGAGCTCTTCGTCATCCATGACGTGCAGCACCAGCACGTCGTGCCCCCGGTGCCGGAGCAGCTTCAACCCTTGAAACAACCCCTGCCGGTCGGCGAACAGGTCGGAAATCAGTACGATCATGCCCCGTTGGGATTGGGCTTCAGCCGTTTGCCGCAGCACCCCCAGAATGTCGGTCTTTTTTTCCGGGTGGCCGGCATCGAGCGCGGTCAGGATCGCCTGCAAATGATTGCGGCGGCTGCGGGGGGGCACGACGCTGCGCACCGTCTGGTCGAACGCAATCAGCCCCACCGAATCCTGCTGGCGGAGCAACAGAAACGCCAGGCTGGCGGCGAGCGTCGCGGCGTAGTCGGCCTTGTTCAGCGGGCCCGAGCCAAACAGCATCGACTCGCTGACGTCGACCAGCAGCGTGCACCGCAGGTTCGTGTCTTCTTCGTATTGCTTGATGTAATACCTGTCGGTTTTTGACCAGGCTTTCCAGTCAATGCGGCGCGGGTCGTCGCCCGGAACATATTCGCGGTGCTGTACGAACTCGACCGATTGCCCGAAGTACGGACTGCGATGCAGGCCCGACAGGAAGCCTTCGACAACCTGGCGGGCCCGCAATTCGAGCCGTGAAATGCGGGCGATCGCCTCAGGCTGCAAAAATCTTTTCGAATCGTGGGTCACGCGTCAGTTCGCCTTCCTTCGCAGGGGTGTCTTGGACCAGCCGCTCGACGACCTTGTCAGCAGAGATGCCCTCGCTTTCGGCACTGAACGTCGTCACGATGCGGTGTCGCAACACAGGCGCCGCCAGGGCCGCAATGTCTTCGGTCGAGACACACGAGCGGCCCCGGAGCAGGGCCCGCGCCTTGCCTCCCAGCAACAGGTATTGCACTGCCCGCG
>JAJXXL010000140.1 GCA_021781115.1 Planctomycetota bacterium | reverse complement strand
GCCGGTAAACGCATCCTTGCCGCACAGAAACGCCCGGCGGACGCACCGCGCCACGCAGTGATACACGCCCACTTCGGCTGTCGCCACGATTTGTCGTCGGGGGTACGCAGGCATGGTGATTCCTTGAGCACGACGCAAGACGTTGCTGATAATTGTGGTTTGCGGATCGCTCGAGTCAGTTTGCAATAATCCATTTGACGATACGAGAGTAATCATGTCGCTGGCTCCCTGTCAACAAATAGTGGGTGTCTTTTATATCAGGGAACGATCCAGACCGCTCCGCCAGGCACGCCCCGACAATTCTGGCTGCCTGACGTTCGACCTTGGACCGTCGGGACTGCAACCGACCCGCGCCGCGAAAACTCACGCGTCGGCTATTGTCGCACGTGTGTGATTGAATCGGAGTTATTGATTTTTGTACACTGGACTGGTTGAGGCTGCTCACACAGGAACGGGTCCACCTTGTACGCCACATTCCGACGGTCACTGACTTACACTGCGGCTGTCGCCGTTCTCATAGTGTGTGGTGCGGCCGCGGCCGATTCGCCACGTCTTGATTTGTCGGCGAGCGAGTTTTCTTCGCCGACGCAGGTATTCTGGAGTGCCACGGGCGACCTGATATTCGCATGGGAAAGCGGACCGCGGCGGTGGGCCAGCATTGAACAGGCGACGGGCCAGGTTTTGAGCCGCGGCGATGCAACGCCAGGCGTCATCACCCACGTGGCGATTTTCGCCCGCGCGGCCGACGGCAAAACGGTGGCTCTCGCCGCTCCCTGGCAATCGCGGCTGCTGGTGGGCGCGCCAGCGGGCGAAGATCTTGCACACGAAGCGTTTTCGCGAACGCGCACGGTGGAACTTGCGGCCTGGCCGCAGTCGCTCGCGTTTGGCCCCGACAGCCGCCGGCTTTTCGTCGCGTGCGATTCACCGGGCCTGGGTGATAAACTGCTGGGCATCGTTGACCTTGGGGCCGGCGACAATGTGACGTATCGCCCAGTTCCTGGCGGCAATTTGCGGGGCGTGGCTGTCGACCCGGAAGGCAAGTTTGTGCTTGCCGTACATGTCTTGTCCAAATCGCACCTGCCATCGACGCAGATTGACCAAGGCTGGGTTTTCACCAACGCGGTTTCATACCTGGCGCTCGACGAATCGAATCTGGTTGTCACGTTGCCACTCGACACGCGGACACGGGGGTTTGCAAACCCTGAAGGCGTGGTCATCGCACCCGATCGGTCGCGGGCCTATATTGCGCATGCCGGGGCGGATGTCGTTTCGGTGATTGACCTGGCGGCTCTCCAAGAGGTAGTTCGCGAGGTCGCCGCGAATTGCGCAAATGGTTCGGGCCGGCCGTCCGGGGCGGATTGTCACGCAATTCTTGCCGACGACCTGCGAATGACGCCGCGCTACATTGCCGCGCGGCTTGCCGTTGGGGCCAGCCCGTGCGGAATGGCGCTCGCACCCGATGGCGTGCTGCTGGCGGTAGCGAACCGGCTGGACGATTCGATTTCGATCATCGACACGCGTCAGGATCGCGTCGTCCGTACGATCAGGATGAGCACAAAGCCGCCTGATCTGGCGCGGCAGGGCGAGATTCTGTTTCACGCGGGGCGACTGTCGTTCAGCGGCCAATTCAGTTGCGCGAGCTGCCACCCCCGCGGGCACACCGACGGATTGAACTGGGATCTTCCCGCCGATGGTTTCGCCAATTTTCAAAACACGAAATCACTGCTGAACGTGGCCGGCACCGGCCCCTATGGATGGCGAGGCGAAAGCCGCACGCTCCGCCGACGGTTTACGGGCACGCTTCGGGGCCTGTTTCAACACGAGGTCAGCGGGCCTGAAGCGGCCGCGCTCGAGGCGTACCTTGCCGTGCTCGGGCAACAAAGCGAAGATTTGCCGAGCGCAAGCTCCAGCACGCCGGCGGCGAACCGCGGCGAAGTGCTGTTTCGCGGGGCCGCCGGGTGCACAGAATGCCACGGCGGCCCGCGGTTCACCGATGGGCTGACGCATGATCTGGGGCTGGCGCCCGGCGAGGAGGGGTTCGACACACCGTCGCTGTTGCGGGTCGCGGCGGCGCCGCCGTTCCTGCATGACGGGCGTGCCGCGACGCTGCTGGATGTATTGACCCGGCACAACCCGGCCCGGTTGCACGGCAACGCGCACGCTTTGACCCCCGCCGAGTTGGCCGATTTGGTCGAATACCTGAAAACTTTGTGATGGTTAAAAAACCGCGAGCGGCGCGCATTTTCAACCACCGATGACGGCTCGGGCACGGACGGCGTCAAACGTGGTTTCGGCGAGCAGCTCGCCATCGCGAAAGACCTCCTGAAGCTGGTCGGCAGCGTCAGGGTGATCTTGAGCCCGCACGGTGGCCAATGCCCCTTGGCGCACGATGAGCTTGAGTCGCCCCGGCTTGGAACTTTTGCGCAGGTCGGTCGCCGGTGCTTTGAACACGTCGCGTTCCTGGCCGGCCACGACGGCCGCAGAACATTTAAACGCGAACTGGCACGCATCGCGATTGACCTGTTGCAATAAGCCGCCGCCCGACCCGAACGCAATGTTATCGGCCGACCAACCGGCCTGGCCGGTCGCGTTCAAAACGGCGGCGAGCATGGCCGCGTCGATGCCGTCGCCCTGAATCAGCCGCACGTGCGAATCGAGCAGCTTGTAGCCTTTGGAATTGTGCGTGAATCCGAAGGCCGTACCGAGCATTTCGAGCACGCGGACGACGATGGTGGGCGGGTCGCCCGAATCGGGGCGAACGACAAGCACGCCGTCGCGGTACAGCACCTCGTGCCTCAACTGGCGGCCCCAGATTTCGCGGCAGGCGTGGTCGAGGTCATACGAGTCGCTGACCACGGCCACGATCCCGGTGGGAAACTGCCGGAGCATGTTGCGCAGGGCGTCGACCTCATGTGCCCGGCCCCAGCAGGTCAGCGTACTGTGCTCGGCGGCAGGAATGGAAAACCCCGGCATGTCGGCGGCATAAATTTCGCGGGCCAGCACCAGCCCGGCGAGGTTGTCGGTTCCCTGAAAATGAACGAGGTGCGCCGCACCGCCCAGCGCTGCCGTCTCGACTGACGACACGCCGCGAAACCCGAAATCGTGCAATTTGAAGTCGGCGCCAGCCGGGTCACCCGTTTTGTACAGCGCATCGAGCAGCGTACGTTTCATGGCGCGTGTGCGTGTGGCAACCGTCGTCGGGTACCACGACTGCACCAGCAGCGTTTCCAGGTAATTTGTCAGCCACCAGCAGGCGGGGTCGGTGTTTTCAATCGTCAGCAGCACGTTGCCAAACGGTACA
>JAJXXL010000153.1 GCA_021781115.1 Planctomycetota bacterium | reverse complement strand
ACCCGCCTCGTCGCAGGATCTCCTGCGGCGAGGCGTTTTTTTTTGCATAGCGCCGTTTTCAGTTTTCGACCGGCCGCTGGGGCCGTGTGCGACCTTGCAGCCCGGCGCTGTTTTTGACGCGGCCTATCGGTATGATGCCCGCATGAACAAGGCTTTCGTTCGCGAACCCGACAACGACCGCGCTCGCTGCCCCCGTTGCGATGCACCGGGCGTGCCCGTGCGCCAGGAAACGCTCCAGGCGTTTCTCGCCCCCGCCGCCCTGCAGCAACTCACCGAGACCGCTTTTTTTTGCCCGTTTGCCCGGTGCCCCGTGGCGTATTTTGACCTGTTCGATCGCTGGGTCGATCAGACAGCTCTCCAGCGACCCGTTTACCCGAAGGATCCCACGGCCCCGCTCTGCGGCTGTTTCGGCCTCACCCTCGACGACGTCGAGCAGGATGTCCGCGAAGGCGGGGTCATACGGGTAAAGGCCCTGCTCGAAAAGTCACAGTCGCCCGCAGCTCACTGCGCCACCGCCTCCCCCACCGGCCAGTGCTGCATGCCCGAAGTGCAACGCTGCCTGATCAGGCTCCGTGCGGCAGCGCCACCCTGATTGCGCATGAGCGCCGTGCCCCGATTTTCGGCCGCCCCTCTCGCGCTCGCGGTTTTTTGACAAGGCGGGCGGCGCACTGCCGCACAAAATCGGCCAACCGCGCCGTTCGGTCATGAAACCCTGGTTTCGGGGCGCAGTCTTTTTTTCTGAAACTGTATCCAAGGCGGGGGGCGGCTTTTATAATTCGGAGTCTAAGTCGATTTTATTTCCGCGTTATTGGCAAATTGTCGTCGCCCGCGGCACATGGCGGGCCGGTCGTAGGAACGTATTGAATTTCTTCAGGGAGCGATCATGTCGTCGAACGACGCCATACTGGAAGTCTACGAAACCGGTCCGCTGACCGTGGTGGGGTTTGGCGGGCGGGAAATTCTCGACCAGATCGACATCAGCGACTGCCGCGCCGAAATCGTGAAGCTGCTCGAACAGCACCAGTGCCGGGTGCTGGCGTTCGACTTGAGTGGAGTGAAGCTTATTCCGAGCGGCCTGCTGGGTCTGCTGGCGTCATTGCGTCAAATGAAAATTGAAGTTCACCTCTATAACCCGTCGCCTGATGTGATGGAAGTTCTCGAAATGACCCGCTTGACGGCGGTGCTGGCAGTGCACCATATCGACCTGCCCAAGGGCGACGCACCGCCAGCGGGGTGATCTGCCGGCGGGGGCACTGGCTCGCACGGTGCAGCGTTGCCCTTCTCGCTCGCGCCGACCGAGATCTGCCGCAGGCGGCAGGGCGCCTGTTGTTGTTGGAATTTCAGCCGACTTTTGAGAATTCACCGGGGTTCACCATGCGCAACGTGCTGACGCTCATTCTGGGGGGGGGCAAGGGCACCCGCCTGTACCCACTCACGAAATACCGGTCGAAGCCTGCGGTGCCAGTGGCCGCCAAATACCGCATCATCGACATCCCCATTTCGAACTGCCTGAATTGTGGTTTGAACCGCATCTTCGTGCTGACGCAGTTCAATTCCGAAAGCCTGCATCGGCACATGAAACATGCGTACTGGTTCGACCCGTTCGGCGGCGGGTTCGTCGAAATCCTGGCGGCACAGCAAACGCTGGATAGCGCCGACTGGTACCAGGGCACGGCAGATGCCGTGCGGCAAAACCTGCGCACAATCATGGATCCTGAAATTGAATACGTGCTGATTCTTTCGGGCGACCAGTTGTACCGTATGGACTACATCGAAATGCTGAAAACGCATCAGCAATCGGGGGCCGACGTCACGATTGCCGCGTTGCCCATCGACCGCGAAGCCGCCTCGGCGTTTGGCATTCTGCGAGTAAACGAAACCGGGCGCGTCATGGGGTTTCTGGAAAAGCCGCAATCCGAAAAGGAATTGGCGCTCGTGCGCACTGCCCCGGCATGGCTCGACAGCCGTGGCATTGCCAGCCGCGGCCGCGATTGTCTGGCCAGCATGGGCATTTACCTGTTCAACCGCGAAACGCTCGTCCAGGCGCTGCAAAAGACCGACTATAAAGACTTTGGCAAAGAGGTGTTTCCCGCGTCGATCCGCAGCAAGCACGTGCAGGTGCATCTGTTCGACGGCTATTGGGAAGACATCGGCACGATTCGCGCATTTTACGAGGCGAACCTGCAACTCACGTCGTCGAACCCGCCGTTTGAACTGGCACACGGCCGCGAGCCGATCTATTCGCGGGCCCGGTTTCTGCCGCCCACGCGGTTCGACGGCGCGAAGATCAGCCGCAGCCTGATCGCCGACGGCTGCCATATCGAGGCCGGCGCCGTGATCGAAGACAGCGTGATCGGGGTCCGCTGCAGGATCGGTCGAAACGCGGTGATTCGCAAATCGGTGCTGATGGGGGCCGACTTTTTCCAGACGCCCGAAGAAATTGCCGCCGATTGCCGCGCGGGCCGGCCCCCGGTGGGCGTGGGCGACGACGCCCGCATTGAAGGCGCAATCGTCGACAAGAACTGCCGGATCGGGCGGAATGCGCGGGTGCTGAACGAAAGCGGCGTCGATTCATCGCCCGACTTGGGGCAGGCGATGATTTGCGACGGCATTGTGGTCATTCCCAAGGAGGCCGAACTGCCCGCCGGCTGGTCGATGCCACCCCAATAAAGTGCCGCTGCGCCGGTTACTCGAAGCCGAGCAGCGCCCGGATTCGCACCCAGGGTTGGATATAGGTGAGGAACGGCAGCCCATCGACCGTGGGTTCGCGGCGGCAGGTGACGCCATCGACTGCCGGCCCGTCGGCGACAAGCTGCTCCAGCACGCGTTGCTGATGTTCCTGGCCCCAGGGGGCCAAGTGGGCGGTTTGATCGCGCAGCCACAGCACTGCGGCAGCCAGGGCGTAGGCGCCCCAGTTGCTGGTGCCCGCAACGATGTTCCAGTCGGCGGCAACTCGGCAAGGAATACGGGCCGCACACGGCCCCGCCAGTCGCCGGGCGAGGTCTTCCCACAAGATGGCCCCCATGCCGATTTCATTGCCGCCGTCGCCAATGCCAATCGTAGTCACCGTGCGGCCGCAACCGGGCAACCGCTCAAACAGGTGGTGCAGGCCGCCCGTGAACTCGTCGATCTGCTCGCCCCGCATGTTGTGACACCGCCCTCGGTGCGGCGCAGGCGTCAGTTCGCAAAACCGTTCGACGGGGGTCGGCGTGTTGCGGGGCTGCCCGCACAGTGATTCGACCGTATGACTCGGCCCGACGCGTTCGATGGCAATCAGGTGGGTCAGTTCACGCCCGATCACCCCGGTATAAAACGCGTCGCACCAGGCATCGGTGGCATCATCGACCACGACCACCCGATGCGCCGGAAAATCCGACGCGGCGGCGGCAATGGTCACCGCCGAGCCGCAAAACCGGTCGGTGATGAGCCACGCCTCGATTCCCGCGGCCGACAACGCGCTGGCCAGTAGCGCCGCGCCGGGGGGGCCGTCGGTTTCGGCAGCGGGCGGCTCACCACCGGGAATGTAAAATCCCGTCACAATTGCCACCCGCCTGCCGTCCGTCGCCAGGTCTCTGGCCGCCGCCGCCAGGTGACCGGGGCACAACGGGCCGTACAATGCGTCGCCGCCGGTCAAGCCGCGCCGGGCCGGGTCGCGGCGAATGCAGGCGTCGAATTGGGAAATCAGGTCGATCGTCACCGGTATGATCTCGGGCGCGTCGTGATCGGGTCACCTGCGAACGGGCGGCGGGCAGCACCCCGTGGCGCAGGCGTCGGCACAGGGCGGCAAACTGCCGACTGCCCGCCGCTCGGGTTGTAAGTTCAGCCGCTCTTCGATCAGCTCTCGAATCATCTGGATCATGCGGGGGTGGTTGCCCACCGTGGCGGCGCGAACCAGATTCAACCCCAGGCTGTGGCACAGGGCGCCCGCTTCGACATCCAGGTCATACAACACTTCGAGATGATCCGAAAGAAAACCGATCGGCATCAAAACCACATCGGAAATCGCAGTGGCGTGCAGTGCCCGCAAATGGTCGCAAACATCGGGGCCGAGCCACGGATCCTGGGGGCGGCCGCTGCGGCTCTGGTAAACCAGCCGCCATTGGTCGGGCGGCACGCCGATTTTCGCAGTGACCAGCCGGCAGGCTTCATGCAATTGGGCGACGTAGGCGCACGTCTGGGCCATTGACTCGGGAATGCTGTGCGCCGTGAATACGATGGGCGCTGCAGCCCGGCGTTCGGCGGGCAACTGGCCGAGCGCAGCACGCAGGCGATCGGCACTTGCTTCAATGAACAGCGGGTGGTTGAAAAACCCCCGCAACTTGTCGATGACCGGCGCGGTGCGGCCTGCAGCAAGTCGTGCGCGTTCAATATCTTCGAGGTACTGCCGGCAGCCCGAGTACGACGCATACGCCGAGGTGACGAACGCCAGCGCCCGCCGCACCCCCGCCCTCGCCATATCGCAAATCGTGTCGGCCAGTAACGGGTGCCAGTTGCGATTTCCCCAAAAGATTGGCAGGTGGAGGTTGTGGGCGGCAAGTTCGGGTTTCAAAGCGGCAATCAGCGAACGCACGTGGGCGTTGATCGGGCTGACGCCCTGAAAATGCTCGTAGTGCCCGGCCACCTCCAGCAGCCGCTCGCGGGGCACGTTTTTTCCGCGGAGCACATTTTCGAGAAACGGAATGACGTCGTCCATTTTTTCGGGCCCGCCGAAGGAGACGATCAAAATCGCGTCATAACCGGCATGCAACGGGAACACTCCTTCACGGGGGCCAGACCGCCGCCCGGCGCCAATCGTTCAAAAACCGAACCAGCCGCGATCAGGCTGCCGACAAAACTGCCCGCCGCCCCAATGCTTCGCGAACTTGCGGCAACGTGCTGATTACCAGCCACGCGCACCGAGGCAAGCGCCTAGCCAGCCGACGCGGCGTTGGAAATCGCATCGGCACTGGCGGTCAGCACTTCTTTTCCTTGGCGGTGGCAGAAATCGCCGAAGGATTCGCCGGGGTGGCGTTCGGCCTTGAACAGCGCCAACACGGGGGCCAGTACAGGCAGCAACTCTTCGCGCGGCACCGTGTCGCGGTAGATATACGCCAGCCGGGTGCCTTCGACATTACCGCCCAGAAAGACCGTATACTTTTCGCCCGCGGCCTTGCCCACCAGGCCGATATCGGGCGTGTAGGGGCGGGCGCAGCCATTGGGGCAGCCGGTCATGTGCACGGAAATCCGCTCGCCGAGCAAACCCAGCCGCGCCAGTTCGGCTTCCATTTCGTCGAGTATGCCGGGCAGGACCCGTTCGGCTTCAGTCACGGCCAGGCCGCAGGTCGGCCAGGCGGGGCAGGCGATCGCGTACCGGCGCAGCAGCGTCAGTTCGTCGGCGCCGCGAATGCCGTGTTGCCTGAGTAATTGATCAATGCCGGCCCGATCGCCCGGGGCAATGTCGCACAAGATGACGCCTTGCAGCGGGGTCAGCCGGGTCGGCATCTGGTAGCGGGACAGCACGGCCCGCAAGCCAGTCTTGATTTGCAGAGGGCCTTCGTCCTTGATGCGCCCGTTTTCGATGTTGATGCCAAGAAACCAGTTGCCGTCGCCCTGTTCGTGCCAGCCGACGTGGTCATCGACGCCCGTGACATCGATCGGCCGCGGGGCGGCCAGCGCGGCGCCGTAGTATTCTTCGACCTTGGCCTTGAATCGCCCGACGCCCCAATCATGAATCAGGTATTTCAGACGGGCAATTTTACGGTCAGAACGGTTGCCGAAATCGCGCTGCACCTTGACGACCGCTTCGGCGACGGCGACCACCTCGTCGGGCAAGACAAACGCCATCCTTTGGGCGAGTGCGGGAAACGTCTTTTTGGCGCTGGGGGTCACGCCCATGCCGCCGCCCACCAGCACGTTATACCCCACAATGTTGTCGTCTTCGACGATCGCCAGGAACCCCAGATCGTTCGTGTACACGTCGACACAATTGTCGTCGGGCAGGGCTATGGCCGTTTTGAATTTACGCGGCAGGTACGTTGCGCCGTAAATCGGCTCTTCGACCGGTTGAAAGGTCTCGGCAGCGTTGATTTTCTCGCCGTTTTCATCGGTGACCCAGATTTCGTGGTAACCGGTCGTGCGGGGTTTGAGGTGCTCGGCGATGCGGTCGGCCATGTCCTGCATTTGCGCGCGAACGCGGTTGTTTTTGTATGGCGCCGGGCAGCACATGACGTTCCGCTCGACGTCGCCGCACGCCGCCAGCGTACTTAACTGGATTTGATTAATCGTGCGAATCGTTTCCTTGAGGTGGCTCTTGATGACCCCGTGCAACTGAAACCCCTGCCTGGTGGTGATGCGCAACGTGCCGTTGCCAACACGGTCGCACAGGTCGAGCTCGGCCAGAAACTGCGCGGCGGTCACCTTGCCGCCTGGAATGCGCGTGCGCACCATGAACATAAACGATTTGCCGCGGGGGGTGCCGTCGGCATTTTTCTCGTGCCGCGCGTCGCGGTTGTCCTGCTGGTACGTGCCGTGGTGTTTCAGAATCTTGATGTTGTCGTCGCAAAAATGATCTGCCGCCAACGCGAGTTCGTCGGCAATCGTGCCCCGCAACTGCCGGCTGTCAGCCTTGACGTGTTCTTCCTTCGCCAGCTTGACTTCTTCAGACATCGATCAGGCTCCGAATTTCAAAGTTTTTCACCCGTCGCGGCTGGCGAGCGAACATTGCCCTTCGACGCGGCGAACGCGGTGCAGGAGCAGCCATGGTAAGCGCCGCACTCCATCGAGTTCGCCTGGCATTCGAACCGGCGCAGCCAAAGTATATACTCGGGGGTGCGACAATTCAAATCGTGGGTGGACACCCGGCAACACGGTTTTCGCGCCGCCCATCTGTGGATACGATCGATAACCTCTGCTGATGCCGATATTTCTGGCGAACCGCGAAAGCTCTTGAACCAGCGAAGGATGCGACTTGAAACCGGCCTCGCTTGCGATCTGGAAGTACACCGCCCTGGCGCTCGCCACCGGCCTGGGAATCGGGTATCTTCGCCCTGCCCCTGGAACGTGGGGCAGCCTGTGGGGCCTGGTCATTGCCTGGCAGCTCAAGTCGCTGCCGCCGGTTGGGCGGCTGGCCCTGCTCGGGCCGCTGGTTTTGATGGGTGTGCCCGTTTGCGGCCGCGCGGCGCGGGCGTTCGGCCGCGAAGACCCCGGCGGAGTCGTGTTCGACGAATTCGCTGCGTTGCCGTTTGTGTTTGTTCTGTTTCACTGGAGCTGGCCGATTGCGTTCGCCGGATTTGTCTTGTTTCGGCTGTTCGACGTAACCAAACCCTGGCCCGCCTGCCGGCTCGAACGGCTGCCCGGCGGTTGGGGGATCATGGCCGACGACCTGGCCGCGGCGATATACGCGGCCCTGGTGCTGGCCCTGGGCGTCTGGATGTTTGGCGCACCGCAAGATTGGGCGATTTGAACGATAAGGAATGAGCATCGTGCAGGCGCGTTTGATCGACGGAAAGGCCATTGCCGCGGCGGTTCGCGAGCAGGTTGCCACCCAGGCCGCCGGGTTTCGGGCCCAGACCGGCATCATTCCTCATCTGGCAGCCGTGCTGGTAGGCCGCGACCCAGCCAGCAGTGTGTACGTCAAGAACAAGCGGCTGGCGTGCGACAAGGCCGGGCTTTCGAGCTCGCTCGACGAACTGCCGGCGGAAACGACACAGACTGAGCTGCTGGCCGTCGTCCGCCGGCTCAACGCCGATCCAGGCGTGCATGGCATTCTCGTGCAGCTCCCGCTGCCCCCGCAAATCGAAACGCAGGCCGTGCTCGACGCCGTGAACCCGATCAAGGATGTCGATTGCTTTCATCCGGAAAATGTGGGGCGCATGGTCCAGGGGCGGCCCCGGTTTCTACCCTGCACGCCGCACGGCGTGCAACACCTGCTGCACGCGGCCGGCGTTGAAACGGCAGGCGCGCACGTGGTCGTGCTGGGGCGCAGCGAAATCGTGGGCAAGCCCATGGCGCTGTTGCTGATGCAAAAGGGGCCGGGGGCCAATGCCACCGTCACGATCTGCCATAGCCAGACACGCAACCTCACGGCGGTGATGCGCACGGCCGATATTCTGATCGCGGCGATTGGCCGCGCAGGTTTCGTTACGGCCGATGCCGTCAAACCCGGCGCGGTCGTGATTGACGTGGGCACGAATCGGGTGGGCGACAAACTGGTGGGCGACGTCGATTTCGCCGGGGTCAGCCAGGTGGCCGCGGCCATGACTCCCGTGCCCGGCGGGGTGGGGCCGATGACAATCGCGATGCTGCTCAAGAACACGCTCGAGGCGGCCCGGCTGCAGGCGAAGGTCGGCGGTCATTTCAACTTTTCATCCAGCCAGTCGTAAGCCTGTTTGCGAACCGCTTCTGGAAAATCGTGGCCGCAGTCGGGGTACACGAACTGCATCTGTTCGCGGGAACCCGCCATCTCGTAGACCTGTTGCGTTCGGGCTTCGATTTTGCGCACGCCCGCCACATCGAAATTGGCGTCGCCCACGGGCGAATTCGTGAAAAACGCCCGCGGGGCCAGTGCGGCAACGATTTCATAAAAGTCGAACGGAACCTGGTTCGGGTCGTTGTGAAACTGATCGCGAATGCGGGGCATATAGCGGTCGCTCGTCCAGCCTTGCAGGTTGCCCTGGTAATAATCGTGAAACGCCGTGAACCCGCAGCTCGTCACCACGGCCGCAATCCGCTGGTCGAACGTCGCGGTGAACAGCGCATTATGCCCGCCGAGCGAATGCCCGATCACGCCGATCCGGTCGGGGTCGACCTCGGGCAGCGATTCGAGCAAATCGACCCCGCGAAGATTGTTCCAGATCGCCTTCATGGAACCGCTCGCATATCGATCGCGGGCCTGTTGAAAGTCGAACCGGTACTCGCCGAACGACGGATAATCGGGAACCAGACAGACATAACCCCGCTCGGCCAGTTCGTGCGCGTAATGCAGGTTGGCCAACCCCCCCAGGCCGGCCGGTTCGTCCTTGCCGATCGCTGTCGTCTGGTGCAAACAGAGCATCGCCGGCGCGCGGCGGTCGAGCTTTTCGGGCAGCAGCAGCCAGGCTGGAACGCGGTCGCCCGGTTCGGCGGCATAGGTGATTCGGCGGCGGAGATACGCAGGCGCGCGGGCTTCGTCTTGCACGACAACATCGAGCGGCACGCGCTGCGAAGGCTCAGGCAACACGCCCATAACCCGTTGAAGATGCGCCAGCAAATGGCTCCTCCGAATCGCCCACTCTGCCCGCGTTCGCACGGGCTGGTCGCGATTCTGCTCATCCTTGTACATCAGCAGGTTGGCGTGATCGGGGTAATCAGGCGGGAGCGGCGGCTGTGGTGGTTTGTACCCGTCGTCGGCGTTCACCACCGCGAGATTCTCGAGCAGGTGCAGCCCGCTGCGACCAGGGCCGATCAGGTCGAGGTCGCCGTCGCCGTCGATGTCGACCAGTTTCGGATCCAGCCCGAACCCGACTTTTCCGCCGCGCGAAATCATGCGACGGTTCCAGGTGCGCGTCGTGCGGTGGTACGTGTAGGCGCAAACCTGCAAAGGGTCGTATTCGCCCAGATCGCGGCCTTCGTGCGCCAGGTAGCGTTTTCCGGCAACGACTTCGGGCTGGCTGTCGTTGTCGAGGTCGCCCAGCAGCAAGGCATGCGCCTGCGACCATGACGAGTCGATGACATGCATCGTCCAGCGGCGTTCACCCGAGGGGCCGGGTTTCTGTTCCAGCCAGTACAGGCCGGTGTGGTGCGCCCGCGACCACACCACGTCGGCGTCGCGGTCGCCATCGACGTCGAACACCAGAATGGGCACGCAGGCGTCGCGATGCAGCACGAACTCGGGGTGCGGCATCCAGCGATCGCGTCGCGGGTTGGCCGGGCCGCCAAACCACCCCTGCGGGCCGACCACATCACCCCGCCCATCGCCGTCGATGTCGCCGAACCCGATGCCGTGGCCCGCGGCCTCTTCAGGCAATTCGTGCCGCAGCCAGCGAATGGGCGCCGGGCCATCGCCCGGCTGAGCGGGCGCCAACTCCCACCAGGCGGCGAACTGAGCCCCGTTAGGCAGCACGTCAAGCCGCCCGTCGCCGTCGATGTCGAACAGCCGCGCGGTTTCCATCGGCCCCGGCTCAGCAATCGTGTGCACTTTCCACGCGCCCAGGGCGGGGCCGGGGTGTTCGATCCAGAACAGTTTCCGGCTGCGATAGTTGGCGCTGACGAGGTCGGTCCAGCCGTCGCCGTTCACATCGAGCGGCAGGTTGGAATAATCGTCATACCGCCCGCCAATGACCTCAACGTCGCGCAGCACATGCCGCTTCCAGTCGGGCGCCGCGTACCAGTACCCGCCGCACACGACATCGAGCCGACCGTCGTGGTTGATGTCGATCACCGCCGACGCGCAAAACTCTGATTCGGCGTTGAGGCAGTGCGTACGAAATGGCAGGTCGTCGCCACGGGCCGAATCGGCCAGCAGCGCCAGCATCAAAGCCAGACGAATCCAGCGCGTGAGCCTGATCATGCTTCGTGTTCCTGATCGCCAAGGCCAGGGACGTCTGGCGGCAAATCGCAGCCTGACGACGAACGCAGCAATTCGAGGCGCAGCAGGTTCAAGGCCGATTTCACGACGCGGCTTCTGAGAATCGCCGGATCGCCCGCGAGGTTCAATTCTCGCATCTCGACTCGATCTTTGCACGCCAGCGCGATCGTCACCCGCGGAAATTCTGCCGCCGGGTCGCCTGGAGCCGCCGGCAAACAGGCGGAAACGGCCAGTCCAAAATCGGCGTTCAGCCGATTCCGGCAACCTGCGGCGAGCGCCGGCGCCACTTCGCCGCCGCCTGCCGCCGCATCGCCCGCCGTCAATTCCTGTGCCAGCATGGCCACTGGGCCGACGAATCCGCCGCGAAAACCGCCGCCCGGCCCCGCCGCAACGGCCAGGCTTTGCGACAGCAACCCGCTGCTGGCGTCTTCGGCGGCGGAAACGCTGCGTCCCAGAGCGGCGAGCCGGCGGACCACGACGTCCTGCAACTGTTCGTCTTCGACACCAAACACGTAGTCGCCAAGCCGGTCATGAATCACCCGGGCCGTGGCGGCGATTTTCTGTTCGCACTCGGCGGCCGTGGCGGCGACGGCGACAATGCGCAGCGTGATCGTCGCCTCGTGAACGGTAATGCCCACTTCGGGGTCGCGGCCCCGCGCCGTGACGTCGCCCAGCAGTTCTTCGAACGCCGATTCGCCCAGGCCGAAGCAGTTGATGCGGGCGTGGCGAATCACTGGGGCGCACGGTTGGTCGAGAGCAATCCGCGGCGCCACTTCGCCATGGAACATGACTTTCATCTCGCTGGGCACACCCGGCATGGCGAATACGCGACATGCGGTTCGCCCCACCCGTGCGATTTCGAGAAAAATGCCCGGGGCGGTGCCGCGCGGATTTGCCAGTGGGGTTGCCCCGGCGGGAAACATCGCCTGCACGACGTTGCGTTCGGGCATGGGGCGGCCGCGCCGCGAAAACATGCCCCGAATGATTTCGAGCGACGGTTCATGCAGCACAAGTTCGACGCCCGCGAGCCGCGCCAGAACTTCGCGAGTGAGGTCGTCGAGCGTTGGCCCCAGCCCGCCCGTGACCAGCACCAGGTCGGCCCGGTCGACCGCCGCCCGCAGCACCCGCACATTGGCCTCCTGCTCGTCAGCCACGGTCGTGTGATACCACACCGGTATGCCCAGGGCCGCGAGTTCGAGGCTCAACCACTGGCTGTTGGTGTCGAGCTTGGCGCCGGTCGTCAGCTCGCTGCCAATGGAAATGATTTCGGCGTGCATGGACAGATTCTCGCGGCGCGGAAAAGGGTGCGTTGGCGGTGAGTTGTACCCGCGACAGGTTCGACAAAAGCGGCAATCACGGCCGAGCGGGCGGTCAGCCGGCAGCCGACGCCGGCTGTGAAAGGTCGTGCGGCATGAGTTCACGATAGAGGTCGACCGTTTGCCGGACCATCCTTTCGACGCTGAATTTTTCCTCGACCAACCGCCGGGCCGCCGCGCCGATTTCCCGCGCTCGCACCGGGTTGTCAAGCAAGTCGAGAATCTGCCGGGCCAGCGCAGCACTGTTCGACGGTGGCACGGTCAGCCCGGTTTCGCCGTTGCGCACGATGCTGCTCACGCCGCCCACGCTGCTGGCAATGACGGGTCGGCCCAGCGCCATCGCTTCCAGCATGACTGTGCCCAGCCCCTGTTGCAACGAGGGCAGGCAGAAAATATCCATTGCCGCCAGCGAATCGGTGAATTCCAGCAGGTATGGCACGAACGTGACCTTGTGGGAGATTTCGAGGTCGCGGGCCATGCGGCGGAGGTTGGCTTCTTCAGGCCCGGCCCCGGCCACGAGGAATTCGACATCGCGCCCCGCGGCCAGCACCTGCCGCGCCGCCCCCAGAAAAAATGGCAACCCCTTGATCACCTCGAGCGGCCCGGCCGTGCCGATCACCGGGACGTGGTCGGGGGCCAGCGGCGCGCGGCACCGGAGGCAGGCATCGGTTTCGACCCCGCTGGCGATGACCACGACCAGGTCGGCGGGCACCCCGGCCCGCTGCACCAGGTCGTCTTTGACCGACTGGCTGACGGCGATGATTCGGCGGCACCAGCGGTGGTCGATGGGCACCCGCTCGCGCGGCTTCAGGTGCTCGTGCGCTGTGAGCACATAGGGGCGCTCGATCTGTCGAGCCAGCCAGCTTCCCTGCTTCAGCATGCGCCGCGATTGAATGTGAATCAACCGCGGCAGCCCGGCCCCCCGCACTTCACGGAGCAACCGGTGCAGGGCCCAGTGGCTCCACACAGGGTTATCAAGATTGCGAATTTCGCGAATGCCGGCCTGCGATCGCAACGCCAGAGCGACCAGCGACGCATCGGGGCAAACCAGCCGCGTGCGCACGCCCTGATCGGCCAGGGCCCGCACGAGCCGCAATGTGTACGCACAGCTTCCGCGAACCTGAAATCTTCCTGCCAGCAGCAGCACGTCCAGCTCTGTATCAGACATGGCTCCATCATCGCCAGACGGCCACCGAAAGTCAAAACCGGGCGGGCTTCCTGCGGCCGCAGGCGCACCAGGGCAACGGTCCGCCGCCGGGCATTGCCCCGGCATGCCGGCTCTCGCAGGGTCAGTCGCGCAGCGACGTTCGCCGGGTGCGGCAGGGGGCAAGAATGATATTCAGCAAAAACGCATCCTTGATCGTGCCGGGGCTCCGGAGCATCTGAATCGCATGCGCCGGTGTGTGGGCCGCGAGATTGGCATTCGCGGCCGGTGGCGCGGCCCGGCGGGCCGGGCCTTCCTCAGCCGGCGGCCGCGACTGGCCGAGATGCTCCGTCACGCTTTCGCCGATGCGGTCTTTGAGATCCTGCGCCACTTTCT
>JAJXXL010000329.1 GCA_021781115.1 Planctomycetota bacterium | reverse complement strand
AAATCGGAAATTGATTAGCATCGATTCGTGGCAAACGCGATTCGAGCGCAATCTCCCGCCAGCCGGCGCGACCTGCCGACATGGCCGCCAATCGTCGTCAAGTCGCGCTGGCCCCTGCAGTCGCCGGTCAGCCTCTCGACAAAGTCGCGTTGCTGCTGGCTGGCCCGCATGTCGTCTTTTATTGCATACGCATCGGCGAGAAACGAATGCAGACCTACGTGGGCCGGATCAACTTCCAGCCCTTGTTTTGCCGCGGCAATTGCCTCGTCGAGTTTACCAAGCTGCCGCAACAACAGGGCCTGACGCCCGCGGAATTCGGCATCCCAGGGATTGAGCTTCAAATACCGCTCGACTTCGACCAATGCCGCCGCCGGGGCGTTGCCTTCCTGATAATAAACTGCCAGCCGCTGCAGCACTGATTCACGGTTGGAATCCGCGCGTAGCGCGGCCTGCCAGAACGGCACCGGGTTTTCGGGCGGGCGGCGGTATTGGCGCACAGCGCCCAGCGCCTCCCAAACGGCGGTGTCGTCGGGCGCGGCTTCGACGACGGGCGTCAACAGGCGCTCAATTTCTGCCGCCCGGGCGCCTCGGTCAAACGCCAGCCGCTCGAACAACAGCAACCCTCGCGCACGATCGCGCTCGATGTGGGACAGCCGCTCATCGGCGGCGTCGAATGCCACCAGCCCGGCCATCGGCCGGGCCGCAAGATCGAGCATCGGACGCCGTATGACGCGGTGGTCCGTGTGGGCAGTGTGCGCCACGTTGCTGGTCGCCAGCCGCGGCATGTGACAGTGCACGCACGAATTGCTGGCGGGCGGCTCGGCCCGCTCGGCTGACGGCAACGTGCAACCCCGATCAGCATGGCATGCCAGGCAACGTTGGGCGTAAAATTGCGCGCGGTCTTCGGGTGCGGGCGACGAATGCGGGTCATGGCATGAAGTGCAACCCAGGGTGTCCCCGCTCGCAGCATAGCACCGGCTGGCCCGCATTTGCTCGACCTGATTGACGGCATGCGTCTTGCCGTCGGGGCCAATGCCCGCTCCTGCAACGAAGACCGTCCACACGTCCTCCAGCCGGTCGCCGGGGCGAAAATCGAGATCCGTTTTCCCGTACCGCAGGATATGCGATTCGCCTTTCAGGTGGCATTGATTGCATACGCTTTCACGACGATTCGCATCGAGCCGGGCCGGGTTGACGATCGACTCGTGCACCGAAACCCGCCCCGCGAGTGAAGCGTCTGCAACATGCCGCCCACCGGGTCCGTGGCAGCGTTCGCACCCTATCGCTTCTTCAAAAAAACGCGGCAAGGGGTACTGGTCGTGGCGGTCGGGCGACTCAGTCAATCGACCGGCGTGGCAACCCAGGCAGCCGTCGCCCACTCGCGTTTCGAACCGTCGGGGGCCTGTCGCACGATGGCCGGGGGTGAGATCCCACCGGTCGGCTTGCGCATACCAAGAGACGGGCGAAACGAACATCAGCCCGTCGCGGTCAATCAGGTACGACCGCCCGTGGCGCCCCGAACCCACAACGAACCCCACTTCAACCGCTAGATCGTAAATTGTCGCCCCCGCGCGATCGGCCATGATTTCATGATGCACCATGGTACCACCTCGGCGCTCGACGCGGTACGTCTGCCGTTGATTCGGTGAAAACGTCGTCTCCGCCATGTTTTCGAGAGGCATTGCAGCAGCGACACGCGCCAGCGAACGCGACATTGGGTGCGATTGATACCGCGTCCAGATTTCGGCGTGGCACCGCGCGCAAGCCTGACTGCCCACGAAGCGGTTGTCGGCAGGCGTCGGCTTGACCAGCCGATGCGGCTGGCTTGACCCGGAATGCCCCGCGTCGTCGGCAATCGGCGTTTTCAGAGAAACACGCACCCGCACCGCGTGCCAGGCGGCCAGCCCCGCCAGTGCCAGCACGCCAACCACAGCCGTAAAAGAAACGCGTTTCGAGCGGCGAGTCGGGCGAGGGCGGTCGTCGTTTTCGTACATTCGGAGTCCTTTCTCATTGCATGATATTGTGCATCGAGCACGGCAGCCACACTGACGTCCAGCCACGCCAAGGATTTCTGACGAGCGTTGTGGAGCACACGGTGCGCCTGCCTGCTGGCGCACTGACGTCGAGCGCAGTGATCGGGGTTGGTTGCAGTTTTTGACGGTGGCGTGATAAAACGACGGTCGCGATCGGAGAATGTCCGTTTTTACCGGGCAAGAAGTTGCCCGACCATTGTTCCGATTGAAATTCGTGATTCCTTGCGCAGGAAAACGTGCAATGCCGTTCTCAATTCAGCCCGGTTGGCGATGCCTCGTACTCGTCTGGGTGGTCGTAGTCGCCGGCGCCCCGCTTTCGGCAGCCGAGCTGAAAATCGTCTTGCCGCTGGGCCGTACCGCGTATCAGACGAATGAATGGATCGACGTTTCGGTGGTGCGCAGTTCGCCCACGCTGCTCGCCGGTTCGACGCTGAAATTGACCGCCGCTGCACGCGACGGCGCCCGCATTGAAGCCGAGTTTCCAGTGGCCGCTGTACCAGTGTGGGGGGGCGACGCGCTGCGCACCGAGCATTACCACCTCAACGGCTGGCTCCTGCGGCCCGGGCGGTACACGCTTGAAGTTGCGGCCGATGGCGCTGCGGCCCGCACCGAAATCGACGTGTACAACCACGTTCGCCGCAGCAATTTCCGACTGATCAACTGGGGCCGGGCGACTGGTGCGAACCAGTTGGTCGAGGGCGAAGACAGCCTGGGGTTCAACCTGTTCTACGGGCACTACAGTCAGGACAACGACGCAAACTTCATCAGGGCCGGGGTCGACTTCATGTCGAACTGCACCATGGGCGGGGCCCACCAGATGGATATTCGCAGTGAATGCGACTGGTCTGACCCGTATGTCACCCGCGGCGGCACGCGGCGCGTGGTTCGCCGCGCCTTCGTCGATCGCACACGGCCCAATGTGCAGGGGATACACTTTTACGACGAACCGGGGCTGACCTGGCTGAAGCACCCGATCACCGGTGAAACCACGCCGCATGGAATTCCGGCGCAGGTCAGGGCTTTCAAAAATGCATTTGGGGTTGATCCGATTGCGTATTATGACGTCAAGCCTGAAGACCCCGCGCGGGTGCAGCGCTGGCGAGACTGGGCCCTGTGGAAGCTGTCGTTCATGAACGCCGCCTGGAAAGAATCGCAGTTCGGCGTGAGCTATGTCCGCCCCGATTATCTGTCGATCACTCAAAGCCAGTACGGCTGGTCGGCGTTCACTGACGGATATTACTTCAACGTCGCCCGCAGCCTGCCCGTGGCGAGCGGGCATGGCGGGTACGACGATTACGGGGCAGGGTACTTCAACCCGTCGTATACGCTGGAAATGGCGCGGGCCCGCGACCTGACCAAACCGTGCTGGTACTTGCCTACCTGGTACGGCAATATTCCTTCCGATCGATTTCGACTCGAACAGTATCTGAGTTTCATGACCAACGTCCAGGGTATGATTACCCCCCCCGATGTCGACCCGTTCGAGCCTGCCACGAAGCCGGCTGCCGAAGGCGTTGTCGAATCAAACAACCTCATGGCCCGATTGGGAACAATTTTCACGACGCTGCCCGTCACACGCCCGCCCGTGGCGGTGCTGTATTCGATGACGCAAAACCTGCACGTTCAGGTTCGCGACATGAACGCCAATTACGCGCACGCCAATGCCCACGGGCAAAACCTGCCGCTTGTGTACCTGGCCGGCAAATCCCTGCAACACCAGTTTCTGACGCTTGTCGAAGAAGACATACTTGACGGCACACTGGCCGCCAACCACCGCGCGGTCATTCTGACCGGCATCGACGAATTGCCGCCGAACGTGACGACGGCCCTCGAACAGTTCGCCACTGCGGGCGGCCTGATTCTGATGACGTCGGATTGCACTGTAAAAATCGCCGGGGCGATCGCGCTTGGCGTCACCCCCGCACTGCCCGACGCCGACGTCGTCAATCGGCTGATGGCGGCGAAAAAGTACAGCGAACTCGGCCCGTACACGACGGTCGGCAAACAATTTCAGGGGGCTGCGGGCTTGGCGGCTGCGCTCAAGACGCATTTCCATAAGGCGGGCATCGAACCGGTGTTTGACTGCGACAACCCTGGCATCGCGGCCAGCCGACAGGCCGCAGGTGACATCGAATACCTGTTTGCCGTCAACGCGACGTATGACGCGGTGGCAGGCGGCACGAACGCGATTCGCGCTGCGACGGCTACGATTTCGATTCGCAATGGCGGGCGCCCGGTCTATGACGCGGTGCGGGGCGGGCCGGTGGGCGAATTTCAGGATCATGGCGATAAACTGTCGGGAGAGTTTCGATTTGGCCCCGGCCAGATGCGCGTGATCGCGTGCACGACCCGCCCGATCGGTGGAGTCCAGGTTCTCACCCCGGTTTTGAAACGCGATTACACGCAGGACCAGGAACCCGTGCGATTGGAATTTGCCGCAACGCTAGTTGACCATAAGGGGCGCGTGCTTGCCGGTTCGGCGCCGCTCGAACTGTGGGTGACTGACCCGCTGGGGCAAACGCGGCAGCATCTGTTTCGGGCGACCGAAATGGGAACGTGCCGGGTCAGCCTACCACTGGCGGCCAACGACCCGCCGGGGCGGTGGCGCATCGTGGCTCAGGATCTGCTGGCCGGCACACGCGACACCGTCGAATTCAACTACGCCCCGGCGGCCCGGTGTGGGGCGGTCGCTGGCGCCACGCGCCGCGCCGTATCGTTTGGCAATGATCGCGACAATCTGTTCCGCTTTTTCCGCGTACACCACGATGTCACGCTCGTCGTTGGTTCAAGCGACTTTCACGCCGCTGCGGCCCGCCGCATTGCCGACGCACTGGAACCCTGGGGCGTTCGTTGCAAGGTCGCCAAAGCGGCCGACGTCAATCGCCCGCGGCCGCTTTCTGATGCTGAGGCGCCGACCTGGGTCGGCCTCGAACCGAGCCGCGCGCGGACTGGTCAAGACAACCCGGTTGCGGTCGCCGGGTTTGACATTTCCGGCCCGGTGGTCTTGTTGGGGAATCCGCAGGACAACCCGCTCATCAAGTATGTGCAGGAATCCCGATTTCTGCCGTATGCCTGCGACCCGAAGCTGTTTCCCGGACGCGGCCGGGGCATGTTCGCCTGGCAACGCGATGCGATTGGCCCTGGTCAGGATTCGATCGCGCTCATTGCCTGGGATGAAGCGGGCCTGAATGAGGCGATTGGTTCGATGTATGAAGCGGTCGCGGGGCTTGACCCGCTCACGCCGTTCGACCTGCCTGCGGCGACTTCCATCACACCGGCCCGTACCGCCGATGTTTACCCCCAACCCGTGATTGCCTGGCAGGTCACGTTGCCCGACCGGGCAGTCAGCCTCAAGATCGACGGCCGCCGCCTGATCGTCGTCACGCAAGATCAGTCGTCGCACGCCATCGACGCCGGGGGAAACGTTGGCGCCCCCGTACCGCTCACCGCCGAACAGGTCGCAACGGCCGTTCGGGAGGCCGCCGGCGTGACCTATGAACTGGTCGCGCTCAGGATGGCCAAAGATGCGGCTCCCGCGGACCGAATCGTCAAGAAAGTCGTTACGGGGCCAGGCCGGATGGCGGTGGCCCACTGGGGTGGCGGGTTGCAGATTTTTGCGGGCGGACAATCGCCGAAGGTCGCGCTGCAATTGCCGCAGGACATTGCCGCACTGACCTGGTTTGGCGACCAGTTGGTCGCCGCTCTGGCTGACGGTCGAATTCTCGCGTTACACGTTAAATGAGTTCTTCCCGCGCTTGCCGAGTTTTGGCTTGACCCATTGGCTCTGAACATGACCCATCGAACCGCGCTGCTCATCATTGCCGTGGGAATCGAGATTGCACACGGCTCGGGTGTGGCCGCCGCCGAGCCACACGCGACGCAACCGCCGCCGTTTGGCATCGCTACACGCAGCTTGTGGACGACGTCGCACGTTGTCGGGTCGCCCGATCCGCCGTTGCCGTTTCGCGCGGTTCGCGCATTTCAACATTTGAAATTCAACCACCCCTTGTACATTCTGGCCGAGCCTGATTCCGACAGGTTGCTGGTTGTCGAACAGAATGGCCGGATTCTGGCATTTCCAAACACCCCCGATGTTGCCGCATCCGAGCCGTTTCTGACACTTGCCGACCGCGACATTTACGGCCTGACTTTTCATCCGAAATACGCCGAAAACCGGCAGGTCTTTGTGTTCAGCAACGGCCCGAACTCTGAACCACGGCGCAAAAATCGCATCGCGCGGTTTGTCGTTACTCGCGAAACACCTCCGCGTTGCGACCCCGCGTCAGAACTTATTCTGCTCGAATGGGAATCGAACGGTCATAACGGGGGTGACCTGGGTTTTGGTCCCGACGGAAATCTGTACCTGACATCGGGCGACGGGACCTCGGATTCTGACGTGAACCTGACCGGGCAGGACCTCAGCGATCTGACTTCTGGCGTGTTGCGCATCGACGTCGATCACGTACCGCCCGGCAAAACCTACGGCATTCCCGGCGACAACCCCTTCGTGCACCTGACCAACACCCGCCCCGAATTGTGGGCCTATGGGTTCCGCAATCCCTGGCGGATGCATTTCGACCCGCATGGTAATCTGTGGGTCGGCGACATCGGTCAAGACCAGTGGGAGATGATCGAAATCGTGCACCGGGGTGACAATTTCGGCTGGAGCGTACACGAAGGGACGCACCCCTTCTATCTCGAACGCACACGCGGCCCGCACCCCTTTACGCCCGCGGTCATCGAACACCCGCATTCGGAAGCGCGTTCGATTACCGGTGGCGTGACATATCGCGGCCGCAAATGGCCCGCGCTCGCCGACCACTACATCTATGGCGATTATGGAACGGGCAAAATCTGGGCCTGCCGTTACGAAGACGGCCGCGTCGTCAATCATCATGAAATTTCCGATACACCCTATCAGATTCTGGGCTTTGGCATTGATCACGCCGGGGAACTGTACTTTGTCGATTACGCTGGCGAAATCTACCAGATCGAAGCCGCGCCACCCGCGGCGCCGCGCGGCGAATTCCCCCGCCGGCTGAGTGATACCGGGTTGTTTCAATCGGTCGCAGACCATCGTCCCGATCCGGCCCTCATTCCGTATAGTGTCAATTCGCCCCTCTGGTCTGACGGGGCGGCCAAGCAGCGGTTCGTGGCATTGCCTGGCGACACGCAAATCGAATTTCGCGAACAGGGCGTCTGGGGCTTTCCTGAAGGGACGGTGCTCGTCAAGACGTTTGCACTCGATGTCGTGGCTGGCGGCGACACCCGGCGGCGACGAGTTGAGACTCGGCTGCTGGTGTTTCAGCAAAAGGAATGGGTCGGCTACTCATACCGCTGGAACGACAGTGAAACCGAAGCCGAACTTGTTGCTGCTCCAGGCGCCGACTTGCCGCTAATCGTGCGCGATGACGCAACGGCCGCCGGAACACGCCGCCAGACCTGGCATTTTCCCAGCCGGGCCGAATGCATGGTGTGCCACAGTCGGGCCGCCGGATTCGTGCTGGGGCTGAACACGTTGCAAATGAACAGGCCCCACGACTACGGTGCGGCCCGCGACAACCAGTTGCGCACGCTGGCGCACCTGGGGGTACTGACAGTTTCGCAGCCCGACCTGTTGGCCGCCGCGACAGCACAGTGGAAGCAAAACGCGAAGGCGTTGCAAACGCTGTTCGACAACCTGCGTGCGCCTTGGGCCGGTGTTCAGGCCCAGCAGAACGCGCTGTTCGACCGCGCGATTTCCAAAGGCGTTCAGCAGGTGGCTTTGCAGGCCGCCCGCCCGGCATCAAAATGGGCTGCCGAATGCTGGCAACGCCATTACAACCGGCTGCGCGACCGCACGGCCAAAGCACGGCGGCCCGCTGCCGACCTGGGTCCGGCGGCCGCCCTGTTTCCACGGCTGCCCGACCCGGCAGACGACTCAGCGCCGCTCGAATGGCGCGTGCGGTCTTATTTGCATGCCAATTGCGCCCAATGCCATGTTACGGCGGGCGGCGGCAATTCGGCGATGGAACTGGGGTACGCGACGCCTGTCAGCCAGATGCGGCTGGTCGGTGTCCGCCCGCTGCACGACGCCTTTGGCATCGAAAACGCAAAGCTGGTGGAACCCGGTCACCCCGAACGCTCGATCCTGTTGCATCGCATGCAACGGCGTGAGCGCGGGCGCATGCCGCCGCTCGCGTCGTCGGTTGTTGATGAACAGGGCGTGCGCCTGTTGCAGCGCTGGATCGAACGATTGGAGCAGAAATAGCGATTCGCGGCGGGGTTTATTCTCCGAACGCAGCAGGTTCGCCAACGCGAGAACCTTTCGGAGCAACGAAAATCGGCGGCGGGCCCGGTCTCTTGGGCAGAAATTGAAAATTGACCTCAAATGCCAAACGAAATCTCAAGCGACACCGGAAATCTCTTGCCCCCGCCCGAAAGGCATGTGAAAATTGAATTGGCGCACGGTCTGCTGATTTTCAGCGCGAGTTTTCGCCTGTCTGTACGCCGCCTGCCCTGCGTGGATTCAGAAATGCGGCCTGTCCGTTTTTCGGGAGAATTGCGGAATGTTCCGATCGCTGCGTGGCGCCCTGATAACCGCCTTGGTTTGCCTGGTTTGCGGGGCGACGCCTGCATCGGCCCAGGTTCTGTTCTGGAACCTGCCGAAGCAGGACGGCACCTGGGTGCGGTTTGAGGGCACATACAAAAACACCCAATACGGCACCGCGCCGGGCGAGGCCGAACAAGACCTCGAATGGCGAACGGAATTGAAAATCAGTTCGGTCGGGGCAGTGACCGAAGCGATCGGCGGAAAGGATGCCGCGTGCCGCTGGCTTGAGTTCAAAACCGTCATGGGCAAAGAAAGTGCCGAAGGGATCAAGGCCGACCCGTATGGCACGCGAATCTACAAGGTGCTCGTCGAAGAGGATTTGGTGTATGACCGGCCGACCGACAGCGACGGCATACCGGTTATGTTTTTCAAGCTCGTCCGGGGCTACCGGAAGATCGCCGACCGCGAGCCGGCCCCGCTCAAAGAAAAAGTTCTCGCCATTCACCCGATGTTGTCGTTTGCCTGCTACTACCCTGATTTTCACGCTGAAGGCGATCAAACTGAAGAGCTGCAACTGCCGCTGGGAACGGTGCCCGTGCAGTTGTACAAGGGCACGCGAGTGCTCGAAACCGAAACCTGCCGGTCGAACAATGAGGGCAGTTTGTGGCGCTGTAAGACCGACGAAGTTCCCTTTGGCCTCGCCAAATTGCAGGTCAAGGTGCTCCGCGAGATGAAAGACGCCGTCGAACCGCCCGAACAGTTCCGGCAGTCGGCCGTGATTCAGGTCGATCTGTCTGCCGTCGAAAAGGGCGGTGACGCCCGCAGCGAACTACCTGACTTGCAATAAAGCCGCGCCCGTTCCCTCCCGAATTGTTTGCTCTCTGAACCATCGCGCATGAAAGCACTGGTGACCGGGGGCGGCGGCTTCCTGGGGTTGTACATCGTTGAACAGCTTCGCGCCCGGGGCGATATGGTGCGCGTCCTTTGCCGCGGCCAGTACCGCCGCCTCTTTGACCTGGGGGTCGAATGTATCGCGGGCGACCTGCGCGACAAGACGGCCGTCGCCACGGCATGCCGCGGCGTCGATGCCGTGTTTCATGCCGCGGCCATTTCCGGCGTGTGGGGGCCGTGGCGGCGGTATTACGACGTAAACACTCTCGGCACGCTGCATCTCCTGGAAGCCTGCCGCAGCCAGAATGTGTCGAGGCTGATTTACACGAGTTCGCCAAGCGTGGTGTACGATGGCCAGCCGCACTGCGGAGCCGACGAAAGTCTGCCATACCCGGCACATTACCTGTGTCATTACCCGCACTCGAAAGCGCTGGCTGAGCAGGCGGTGCTGGCAGCCAATGGCAACGGCCTGGCGACCGTCGCCCTGCGCCCGCACTTGATCTGGGGCCCGCGTGACAACCACCTGATTCCGCGACTTGTAGCCCGGGCCCGGTCAGGCCGACTGCGGCAGGTGGGCGCGGGAGACAATCTGATTTCGATGTCTTACGTCGAAAACGCCGCCGCCGCCCACCTCCTGGCCGCCGACCGCCTCAGCCCCGGTTCAAACGTTGCCGGTCAGGTGTATTTCATTAACGAACCGCAGCCGGTCAACTTGTGGAACTGGATTGGCGAACTGCTGGCCCGCGCCGGGCTGCCCCCCGTATCGAAGGCGATTTCCGCGCAGGCGGCATGGCGCGTGGGCGGCGCGCTGGAACGGCTCTACCGCGTGTTGTGCCTGCCCGGCGAACCGCCCATGACCCGCTTTCTCGCCAGCCAGTTAAGCAGTTCGCACTATTATTCCGTGGCCCGCGCCGAGCGTGATTTGAGCTATTGCCCGCAAATCAGTCTTGACGAGGGAATGCGCCGCCTCGAACCCGAGTTGCGCACACTGGCGGGCACCTGAGGGCGTGGGCACTCAGCCAACACATCGTCAGCCGCCATCGCAACCGATTGCTGGACAGGTAATTTACGCCTGACAGCGGCCTGACGTACGGCGTCAGGCCGCACCGCATGGCAGAGTTGTCAAATCGAATTGCCAAAGAACGCGCAGCAATGCGGCCGAAGATGCCCGCGGCGACTCCGGCAGTTGGCCCCGTCAATTTTGGATCGGGCTCGTGAAATATCAATACCTAAAAACAACTAATAAAATAACAATATGACAATTGACGACGATCGGCGATCTGGCGGTGATTACCAATTGCGTCTTTTTCTGCGAAACGCAAAGTTCCTTCGAAGCGAAATGGCCGCAGCACGCGGCCGAACGGCGTGACGATTCGATAGTGTGAACGCCGTAACGTAGAAATCAGCTCACTCCGTACCGGTTGCGGCCACCCATAAATTCAGGGCCCGCTTGACATTCCGCGAAATTGCGCCGAGAATTACATCCGCGTTGCATACGCCGCTAACACCGCTTGGAAATCTCGAGTCAGGAGCGTGATTCGATGCCTTGTTTGGTTCACGGCGGTTCCCTGATTCGGCCAGAACTGGCAATCTTGGCGCTGCTGCTGTTGCAAGTTGGGTGTACGAACGCCAAAGGGCAGGCAGACGAGGCGGCCACGGGGGGCGCCAACCTAGTCAATGACGGCAGAAATTGGCGCGCAATTATCGACAAATCGGCCGCCGATTTTGAGTTCCTGCTCGCCGGCCCGCCGCCCACCCCACTCAAGCCATTGCCTGCCGCCGCATTGCGCTGGTCAAATCTGCCACGATCGACAACCGATGGGGCCACGTTTTTATACACGCACAAGGGCCGTCCCGAGGCGGTGTTGTGTTTTTACAATAACATCGGCGACGGCCGATTGTTTATCATGGCCGGGTCGCTCTCGCAAACAAACGTGCAAGTAAAATTCCAGGGCCAGGCAACTCAAAAAACGCTGAGGCCCGCATTAACGTTTCATGATGCGGCCGACCTCCCGCCCCCCGCCCAAACACCCGACGCCCGGCTGCTGCAAATGCAAGGTCTGGCCAGCGCGTTCAATCTCGTCCTGTTGCACTCTCACAACGCGCCAGACCCGCCGTTGAAACTGACTCTGCGGGCCAATCCAATTTATCGGTACCAATCTGAGATTCCTGAACTTGTCGACGGCGCCGTCTTTGCGTTCGTGCTCGACACCGATCCTGAGGCGCTGCTGCTCTGTGAGGCAGTTAAAACCGGCGATGAAACGCGATGGCTGTACGCGTTTGCGCGGCGAACGGGCTGGTACACCGAGGCCCGGTTGCGCGGCCGGGTTGTCTGGCGCGCCGGGTCATTGCAGGAAGACGATCCCGATGCCTCCTGCATGGGTGGCGAACTGCCAATCGCCCGCTAAGTCGAGCGCGCCGCCTTCGCCCCATTTGACGGAACCCGCCGGTAAATCCGCAAAATTGCCGGCTCTGTTATGCTGCGTTTTGGGCAGCCTGGCAGTGGCCGGAGGGTTGGCGTTCGCCAACATGGCACCATTTTGCCCAAGGATGCCGGCAACGATCAATACCCGCCCACGGGCCGACCAATTCCAGAGTTATTTGGCCGGCGCATTGCTTTTCCTGCCAATGATAATCGTCTGTTTTTCCCGATGCCGGCAATTTTTGACGGCGCGACTGCGCATGAGATTCACTGCACGTTTCGCGCAATAAGCTGCCAAGGCCGGCCTGTCAGCCGGCAAGGGGTGGATAACCGGACTTGAACCGGCGACCCCCAGATCCACAATCTGGTGCTCTAACCAACTGAGCTATATCCACCATTTTCGTGCAGTCAAAGCACGATTGAAGTTTATGCCGACCGGCGGCGATTTTCAATGCTTCCCCGGGGTTCAGCGAATGAATCGCCGGGCGGGGCATGTTAGACCGCTGGCGGCGGCATTTGCCAGGTGCGGCGCGGGCGCCAAACGCAATACTGCGAAGCAGACCGATCGGCGTTCACCGATCAGAACGGAAAAGTGGCGTCAATTTCCGCCGCCGCGATTTCGAAAATCATCGCGGCCAACCGGGTCACGGCAACGTTCATCAGCTGTTGCCCCTTTTCGGCGCTGGCAGCATGCGGGTTGCCGCAGCCGGTGTTGGTCGTCAGAAGATGCCAGGGGCGGGTAATCGACGCCCACCCCACGTTGATCGCATTCAGCCGTGATGGGCGGGCTTCGCCGTCGTCGGCGGCAAGCAGGCCTGTCTGGGGGTTATGGCGCACCAAGTCCGGGAAAAACGCCAAGCCCAACGAGGTTTCAACTTCGCCCGCGTGGTCGCCCGGCTCTTCGAAAAGTTGCGCTTGTGCGTCGGACGTCAGTCCTCGAAACCAGTCGCACAGAAACAGATAGACACTGGTGCGCCCGTAAAGTTCACGCAGCACCGGCTTGAAATCGTTGCCACCGTGACCATTCAAAATGACGAGCTTGCGAATTCCATGGTGTTCGAGCGATTTGACCAGATCGGTCAGCACGAGCGCAAGCGTAGTGGGGTTCAGGTTCATCGTCAACGGAAACGCCATGAGATTGGTATCGGTGCCGTAGGGAATCGTCGGCAGGACGATCACTGGGGCGCCTTGCTGAAACGCCGCTGCGCCCGCGCGGGCCGCCAGTTCATCGACCTGAAACGTGTCGGTTCCGTAGGGCAGGTGCAGGTTATGCGGCTCCGTGGCGCCCATCGGCAATACCGCCACTTCGTAATGGTGCTCTTTGACGAACCCGTAATTGACCTCAGCCAGTACCCATTCGCGCATCAGAACCTCCGTGAATCCGTGTTCAGTTTTCGGTTTCTACCTGACAACTGGCACCTGTAACCTGACACCTTTCCGATCGGTTGCCAGTCGGGCGTTGCCGCCCAGGCTTGTGTCGCCCCGAGGGGGCTCGCATGTGGTCACTTTGCGGCGTGCAGTTGCACA
>JAJXXL010000487.1 GCA_021781115.1 Planctomycetota bacterium | reverse complement strand
TTTGCAAATACCCCAGAGTGCGCGCTGGCCCTGAGCCACCCCCCCTGATCGCCGAATAGATCAAATACAAGCCCCGACGGGGCGGCACAATTCCAGCCGACCACCGAATTCCACCCCGTCGGCAGATATGTCCGCCCGTACTCAACCAACCACACGTCAAGTCGGTGTCGACTATTGCCATCTTTCACCCCAGATGGGACGGCCGGCGGCGGGGGATCATTTTCTCCGTAGTTGTGCATAGGCCATAGCGTGTGCGCTGAGAGACGTCGCAAAAGTCAAAAAGCTGAATTCAGGATTAGGTTCAATGAACCGCCCCTTCAATCCACGCGCCTTGTCCGAAAGAATCAGGCAGGCGCCGTCATATAAGCGCTCTCTCAACAGTCGCTCGCAAAACAGTTCATACCGCCCGGCATAGGACGATTCCCTGAATTCCTGGAAAACGCTGAAATGCGGCTCATCGACGCGAATCGGCGCAGTGGACTTAGGATCGTCTTCCAGAAGCATGAACCACCCGAGCCAGGGGCGCTGCGACGGCTTGAATCTGCCATGGCGGTAAGCGGTTAACAGGTCCAACGCATTGCCAATGGCTTCCTCGACGCGATTGTTGAAGTTATTGCCGAACGACGGTCCGACATGAGCTTTAAACTCAATGGACGCCAACAACATGCCGTCGACAACGACTACGAGATCCCAATTCTTTGTCGGTCTGAAATAGCCTGGCAGTGTTGTCGTGCTCGTATGTAACGTCGTGTCGGGTAACCCGGCATCGGTGAGAATCTCGGTCAGCAACCTGATGAATCCGCCAAGATGCATGCCTCCGGTTACAGCCCCGCGGTTGCCCGCGTCCTTCCTTCCCGTTGCCGCTCCTTGCCGGTCGTGCTGTTGCGTTCTTGTTTTCCAGAAGAACTTGACAGCCTTTGCAACGCGATCTTCGAGGTTCATCAGTTAAATCCTGCGCGACTCCGCCTTGATTTCGGCATGAGAGAACAACGACTCCGTCGCCTGCCGGATGCGTTTCTCTGACATTTCGAGATAGCGCGGGTCGATTTCGACGCCAATCGAATTTCGGCCCCACTTGGCCGCAGCAACCGTTGTGGTGCCGGTGCCCATGAAGGGGTCGAGCACGGTATCGCCGACAAACGAAAACATGCGCACGAGCCGCTGGGCGAGCTCTTCAGGAAAAGGCGCCGGGTGATTGCGAGTCGATGCCCCACCGACACCCGACCAGATTGACTGAAACCAGCGCTTGTGGTTCTCGTCGGAAATCACCGACAGCACCCGCGTTGCGATAGCGGGCTGACGATACCCACCTGATTTGCGTTCCATCAGGATGAATTCAATGTCGTTTTTGATGACTGCGTTCGGTTCGTAGGGCTTTCCCAAGAAACCGGCGCCGTTGCCTGAGGCCTCGAAAGCCGCATTTGCAATTTTGTACCAGATAATCGGCGCCAGGTTGTCGTAACCGATTTTTCGGCAAAGCTCCTGAATGGACGCATGCAGGGGCACGACGGTATGCCGACCGCCGTTCTGCCGTCGCGACAGGCACACGTCGCCTACAACGCAGATCAGGCGGCCACCCGGCGCCAGAACGCGAAAGCAATTCTGCCAGACTTTATTCAGCTCGTGGAGAAACGCTTCGTAATTCTCAATGTTGCCTAATTGGGAGTCGTGGTCGCCGTACTTTTTGAGGTTCCAATAAGGCGGCGACGTGACGACAAGATGCACCGATGCATCGGCGATAAACGACAAATCACGGGCATCGCCGTGAACCAGCCGGTGTTCGGTCGGAATCCTCTGCACTGCCGCCTCGATCTCACGCAGGATTTTCTTGTCTCTGGCGATGCGTGGAATATCAGTCTGCGGATTTTCCAGGTTGGCCGCCGCAGACGGAAGATGCTCTTCGTGATGCTGTGCGACGGTCAGGAACATGAGAGATGCCAAACGAATGCGTCGTGAATGAATGTGCTCCGCACAAATCGAGCCCCAACACCTGGCCGCTTCAACCGTTGGGCGCAACGCTGCGCATTTGCGACTCCAGCAGCAGCGCGGCACCGGCCCCGCGCCAGTTAAATGCATGAGCTGGCAACGTCATAATAACCGCTTTCCGTCGTATCGGCTATGCTCAAAACCAGGGTCGCCACGTGCCCTGTCGCCAATCGCGCCCAATGATTGGGCGGCACGTCTCTCGGCCTGCATCGGCACCCGCGGTCTGGGCGATTGTGGCTACGAAGGAACCGCTGCCCGGCAATGCGTTGAACTCGCAGGCACTGTGATCAACGGCAACCACGCAATCTGCCTGGAACTTTCGTGTCTGGCAAACGCGGAAATCGACGTCGACTACCAAAGCGGCTTCTGACAGCCCAGACCGGCGGAGCGGCAAACTTTACTCAGATCGCCCAAAGGGTTGGCAAAATGAAGTGGGCGAACTATGATTAGCGCGAAATGGATTCCAGGCGCGTGCTGAAAAATGCCCGATTCGGTGAACCGCAGCGCCTGACGCGGTGGAAGCCGTTCGATGCACGTTTGCGGCTTCCGCGGCAATCGCATCCCGCCTACGGGATGTCGCTTCGATTCACACCCTTGAGGAGGAACTGCCATGCGTCGCTTGATTCCATTCCTGGTCATCACTCTGGGCGCGGTGGGGGCTGACACCGTCTCCGCCCAGCCAATCGGCGACAAGGTCGTCATCACGAAAGCCACGACGCTGTACACCGAGCTGCAGCAAGAGCACCACATTGTCGCGGCGATGCCCGTGTCGGCTGGCACGGTGTTGACCGTGCGCGACGACGGAAAAACCGGCTGGTATCTCGTCGGCGCCAATTCGTTCGCCAACGGAGTCGAAGGCTGGGTCGACGCGCTGTACTGCGTTTCGGTCGATGCGGCGATTCCACACTTCACCGAAGTGATTCGCCGGGCGCCGCAAAACGCTGAGGGCTACAATGCCCGCGGCAACGTCTGGTTTGCCAAGGGCGACGACAAACTGGCGATCGGCGATTTTTCGCAGGCGATCGCGCGGCAGCCAAAGAATGCCGAGTATCTCAGCAACCGGGGGCGGGCCTACACCTCGCACGGCGACTACGGCCCGGCCGTGCAGGATCTGAACGCGGCGCTCGAGGCGGGCGGCATGTCAGCCGAGGTTTTGACCCGGCGGGGCGACGCCTGGCTGATGAGCGGCGAACTCGACAAGGCGCTCGCAGACTTCAACGCGGCGCTGAACCTTGATTCGACGAATTCCATCGCGTTCTGCCACCGCGGCATTGCGCTCGTCGAGCAGAAGAACTACGCCGCAGGCATCGCCAGCCTCGAAG
>JAJXXL010000480.1 GCA_021781115.1 Planctomycetota bacterium | reverse complement strand
AATGCCCCCTGGCCGCCCCCCACGAGGGCCATTCGCAGTTTCCGGTTCAGTTTACCGTTCGTCGCCATGAGGTCTCTCCCAAGCCGTATTCGATGTGCGTTCGCCCGTGGCCGCCGCAGCGCACGCCGCGCCTCGGCCCTCAAGCAGATTACTCAGCCCGGCCGCCAAACACAACCGATCAAAAGTCGGGGTGGGCGCACACAATGTGCCCCCGGGCGGCGTTGGGGTTTGGCCCGCCTGCCCGGAATGGCAGCACCTGGGAAATCGGGTCAGGGGCACGCGACTGGTCAGGGGTTGGCAGATCGTTGCGGCTTGCCCTGCATCGTGATGCGGGCGGTCGTCGCGGCGGGTTCGCAGACGACGCGAAAACCGACCAGGTAGTCGCGGCCATCGGGTTGGTCGCTGCTGCGACTGGCACAGCGGACTTCGGACGGCACACTGTGCCAGCCGCCCCCGCGAATCACACGCTGGGTGCCGGTGGCCGGCCCTTGCGGGTCGTTGCCCGGCGATTGGTCGTAATAGTGCTCGCCGTACCAGTCAGAACACCATTCCCAGACGTTGCCGTGCATGTCATGCAAACCAAACGGATTCGGCGCAAACCGGCCGACGGGGGCCGAGTAGACATAGCCATCGCGGCGGTTGATATACGGAAACGGAATCTCGCCGGCGACCTTTGGAAACTCGCTTGCTTGCGCAAACACCGAATTCGGGAATTTTTGCTTCAGATCCTGATCGGCCACATTGGCGTACCGTGTCAGGGTTTCGGGGTCGTCGCCGCACCAGTACCGGGTCGAGGCACCAGCCCGGCAGGCGTATTCCCACTCGGCCTCAGTGGGCAAACGGTATTTCCGGCCTTCTTTTTGACTCAACCATTCGCAAAAAGCGACGGCGTCGTTCCAACTGACGTAAACGGCGGGGTGTTCTTGGGTCATCTCCCAGCCGGTGTTCCACGGCCGATAGGTCGTCGATTCGACGAGCACGCCCGATGCATTGCGGCCCCAACTCGGCTTGCCATCGCGTTCGGCTTCAAGCCGATATTTCGCCGCGTGGTAAAACATGAGGAACTCGCGCAACCGAACTTCGCACACCCCCATGTAAAATGGGGCCGTTATGCGCACCTTGTGCTGCGCAGCCTCGTCTTCGATCTCGATGCGGGAAACGTAGTGAAAGGCGTTCAGCGTGTCGGTGAGATCGCCTTCGACCCCCATTTGAAACTCGCCCGCCGGAATCAGGCTGAATTTCATTTTGAGCGAATTCGTGAAATCGCGGTCTTGCGCGTGAACCCGACCACTTCCAAAAAACATGCCCCCGACGCAACACAGAAAAATCGCCACTCTCATGCGTGAATTCCGAAATGTTCATAAACTTGCCGTGCAAACCGACGTAAATCGACGCTCAAGCGCGAAGCCCATTTTCTCAGACATTGCCAGGCGGATCAAGTTCGACTCGCGATGTGATTATTTAATAATTCGAGAGCTTTGAGGGAGTGACTTTAAGGGGGCCGTTGACGTTTCAGGGCGGTATGTTGGGGCCAATGAGACGTCGTGCAAATCGTGAAATCCTTCAGATCTTGAATCGGAAATGGCCATTTGCGCGGGGGAATCCCGAGTCGCGGGTGCCCAATCGCGTTGTCATGGGCACAGAATCCACGAAATCAGGTACCCATTGAGTATGGCCCCTCATAGCGCACGTGCGTTCACAGCGACGACGCCGGGTTTGGTCGCGACGTTTTGAAACCCTCGCCACCGGGGGGCGTTCCCGACGGAATGTTCACCCGCAGCCTTTTCGACGTCCCATAGCCAGCCGGTTTCGCACTGGGGCCGCACGAATGCCAACGGGGAGGCCGCTACCGACCGCCGCGGCGATCTGCCGACTTACCCGGTTAACTGGGTCTGGTACTCTTCAAGATGGTACCCCACGAACAGGTCGGCGCCGCGACGAATCGCCGGTGCGCGGAGCGTGCCGGTCGGGCCGACGATGAGCGCGATCAATTCCGCATCGGTCGGCGTGTCGCGGTTCAGATCGACCCGCCGCACGGTTTTGCCCTTGGCGACAAACAGCCGCCGAGCCTGGCGCGCCATGGCCACCGCTTCGTCGGGGCCGTATTTCACCTTGCGCGAATTGACTTCTTCGACGATTTCAGCCCCCGCGTTGGCCAGGTAACTTTGCGCCCGCTTGCAGCTCACGCAACCGGGGCGGTGATAATACCAATCAATTTTCAGGCTCATGGGTGGTCCTTCCGATTTGCGATTCGCCGGGGCAAAGCACCGTTTGCACTGCGGGGGTGTTCTGGGGTCGACGGGGGCCCGAAGCGTACCAGGGTGATCCATCAAGGGTAGCGAATTTTGAAGGTTTTTCGCAACGCTGTGTCACACACGGGCTGCGAACCGCCACATAACAGGCAGGGCATGACACCACGCCGGGCTTTGCACGACAGCGTGTTCAGGTGTGTATAATGGGCGTGCGGCGGCATGCGTCGCCGACTCCCTGGGAAATCGCAGACAGGATTCCTCAGATGAACGAGACCACTCCCGATGGCGACCTCTGGCAATTCGTTGTCAATGGCAGCATTCCCGCGTTTGAATTGCTCGTGCGGCGGCACCAGTCGCTGGTCTGCGCCGTGGCATACAATGCCTGCGGCAACCTGGCCCAAAGCGAAGACGTGGCCCAGGAAACATTCTGGACGGCATGGCGAACTCGCGGCGCGCTCAGGGAACCGGGGCGGTTGAAAGCCTGGTTATGCGGAATTGCCCGCAATCTGGGGCAGAACGC
This sequence comes from Planctomycetota bacterium, assembly GCA_021781115.1. Lineage (GTDB taxonomy): Bacteria > Planctomycetota > Planctomycetia > Planctomycetales > Planctomycetaceae > JAJXXL01. The sequence continues at coordinate 538 of JAJXXL010000480.1, read as the reverse complement.
CCGCCGCCGGGCAACTCGCGGCGCCAATGCCGCGACTGTGCTCGATACGGCCACCGATCTGGCTGCACGCGAACCGGGGCCAGTCGATCAGGCGGCGGCATACGAGGAGGAAACACTCGTCTGGCAGGCGCTCGAACAGATTCCCGAGTTGTACCGCGAACCGCTCGTGCTCTACTATCGCGAACAACAATCAGTCGTCGAAGTGGCGCAGGCGCTTGAACTTGGCGAAGATGCGGTCAGGCAACGGTTGTCGCGCGGGCGGGCAATGCTTCGCGAACAGGTGGCCCAACGCGTCGAAGCCACGCTCAGCCGTAGCCGCCTCACAGGCACCTTCACCCTGGGCGTGATGTCAGGCGTCACGGCACTATCGGTGGGTGGCACGACAGCTTTAGCCGGCGCGGCCGCGTCGGGAGGGGCAACTGGCCTGGCCGGCGCCGCGGGAACGGCGTTCCAGGGGGCCACCGCGACCAGCGTCACTGGCGGCATCGTCGGGTCGGTGCTGGGGCCGATCCTGGGAATTCTGGGTGGCTGGCTGGGG
>JAJXXL010000547.1 GCA_021781115.1 Planctomycetota bacterium | reverse complement strand
AAGAATTTCATCCGCATCGTGCCGGGCGATCGCGTAACGGTCGAAGTTTCTCCCTACGACCCCAAACGCGGGCGGATCGTGTTCCGCGAACGATAACAGCGATGATATCGCATCCTTCGGCTGAATTTCTCCGCCGCCAGTAATGCACAGAAGAGCCGTTGCTCGCACGCTGGCGACCGCCGCGACAGGCTTATTATGACCACCCCCTCCATGCCTTCTTCTGTGGGCCGCGAGTCGTTGCCCTTCGTACAGCTCTTTACAGACGGCGCATGCTCGGGCAACCCCGGCCCCGGCGGCTGGGCGTACATTCTTAAGCACCCCGCCACAGGTAAATGCCTCGAAGGTTCTGGTGGCGAGCCGATCAGCACGAACAATCAAATGGAGTTGCAAGCCGTAATCGAGGGGCTGGCAATTTTGAAGCGCAAAACCGATGTCGAGGTCGTGACCGACAGTCAGTACGTCGCTCTTGGCTGTTCGCAATGGCTGCCCAACTGGAAGGCCAACGGTTGGCAACGCCGCGAAGGTGGAAAACTCAAGCCGCTCAAGAACGAGCCCCTCTGGCGGCGACTGGACGAATTGCTTGCCGCACATTGTGTACGGTTCACGGTCGTTCGCGGCCACACGGGGCACAGCGAAAATGAACGGTGCGACGAACTCGCCGTGGCGGCGGCGAAAACGTTCGCGTAGGAACTGGCTTCGCGGGCTCGGGGGCAAGGCCCGGCGTCACTCTGGCCTCCGTTTCAACGGTCGTTCCCTGTCCTCGACCGATTCAATGCGATTTGTCAGCCGCCGGTCGTCGAAATCAATTTCGGGAACTGATTTGGGCCATTGCCGCAGCGTTTTACGCCACGGCGGGGCGGCGCGCCGGGCAGATGAGAATTCGTGGGGAATGGGACGGCCCGGGCGATTCTCAACATTGAGAATCGGATTGCCGGGTGGTAGTTCTTACAGGAATGGCAATTGCCTTCCGATACAGAGGTTGTAGAATGATGAGGCCGCAGTCGCAATTTGAGCGGCATCCTGCCGAACGAGCGTGTATGCCTTGAGGATGACGTAGAATGGCCAAAAGTGGATCGCGTAAGAAACTGCCCAAGGAAGTTGCGGTTATCAACGCCGACAACTGCACGGGGTGCGAAGCGTGCTTGGAAGTCTGCCCGGTCGATTGCATTCGAAAAGTCCCCGGAGGAACGATCAGTTCCCTGCAATCGTGGTGCGAAATCGATGTCGAGCGCTGCGTCGGCTGCGAGGTTTGCGTCAAGTTGCCGTCGAAAAAGACTGACCCCTACACTCTCACGGTTTGCCCGTGGGATGCGATTGAAATGATTCCGACGGTTAAAGTGGGCCACGCCGTGGCGACCAAGGGGGGCCCGCCCGACTATATTCACGACAACTGGGAGCGGCTGGTGGTTCCCGCCATTCACATGGCCGAACTCGCCGCATCGAGCGGGCGATAGATCCGTTTTCAGTTGCGTTGGCATTGATGCAACGACTGTCCTGCCATGCCGCTGCGATATCGAGTCGTGCTGACCGATCGGGCTTGGCCCGATGCAAACATCGAACGCGAAATTCTCGCAGGTGTGGGGGCGGAGCTCGTCGAGGCGCCGAATACGCAGGAATCGACGCTGATTGCACTGTGTGCTGACGCCGACGCGCTGATTACCAATTGGGCTCCTGTCACCTCTCGGGTGATTGAATCGGCGACGCGGTGCCGTGTCATTTCGCGCAGCGGGATCGGGCTCGACAATATTGCGGTCGAGACGGCCACGCGATTGAAGGTGCTCGTCACCAACGTCCCTGATTATTGCGTGGCCGAAGTAGCAGACCACACGCTGGCGCTGATCCTGGCATGCGCCCGAAAAATCGCGTTCTACCACGCCCGAACCAAACGTGGTGAATACCGCCTGGCCGAAGGGCCGCCGATGCACCGACTCGACCGGCAGACGCTGGGCCTGGTGGGGCTGGGGCGCATCGCCCGCAACCTGGTCCCCAAAGCCCGGGCTTTGGGCTTAAATGTCGTCGCGCAGACACGATCTATGAATTCCGGCGGCATCGACTGCCGCATGGTCGATTTTGGAGAACTGTTGGCCATCAGCGATTTCGTTTCACTGCACCTGCCCTTGACTCCTGAAACGCAGCACCTCTTCGGACCGCACGAATTTGAACGGATGAAGCCAACGGCGTATCTGATCAACACCTCACGCGGGGGGCTGGTCGCCTCCGATGCGCTGTGGCAGGCCCTGCAGGCCCGGCAGATCGCCGGCGCAGCTCTCGACGTGTTCAGCCCTGAGCCGCCCGATTTGACACTGCCGCTCTATTGCGATGAACGTGTGATCATAACCCCACATGCGGCATTCGTTTCGGTCGAGTCAATTGCCGACCTGCGCACGCGGGTCGCCCAACAGGTCGCGGATGTCCTCTGTGGGCACCGCCCAAAAAACGTGGTCAATCTTCCGCAAAACGATTCCTGATCGGAAGATGCGTGTAAATAGGGGCATCTCTGCTCTGGCGGATTTTTCCTGGCGCGGGCAAGGTCGTTCAAACAAGTTGCCGATGGACACCGCCGCTGTACGGCCCGTGCCCGGCAGTGAAACCGGCCGAATTTGTCGCCTTTTGAGGCGAATCGTTTAACGCCGCTCGATCGCACTCGTCGATAAAATCGATGACGTCGGTGCCAGGTTGGGAAATTGCGCCGGCATTCAGGAACAGTGCGCCCATGCGACACGCGGCCAATCATTGGAGATGCTCGGGGCTTTCAGGGGTGCAGATTGCACTGCTGTGCGCTGGGATTTTGTGTGTTGATGGCTGTGCGCGAAGCCCTCGACAAGTGTTTGAAGTGCGTCGTTCGCCGGGGCGAACCGAGGCGGCAGGCCAGGTTCACATCGCCGACAATCTCGCGACGCGCCGCCCGCAAGTTGTACCCAAGTCGCCAGATTCGGGCGACGATTCTGGCGCGACTGACCCGGCAGCACAGCAGGTCGTTCATGTCGCGGGGACTAATGGCGGGGGCGGCAATTCTCCCAAGGCCGTATTCTGGTCCACCCCGCAAACGAAGCCAACGAGTGGTGACGGAGCGTTCGACGATCCGTTCCTTGATCAGCTAGAGGCCAAGGTCGGCCGGCGACCGGTTCACCCCAGCCCGTCACTTGCCACCCGACCCCCAGCCGAGAAAAGGCAAACCGCTCAAAAGTCGGCCGGAGGCGTCAAGCAGGTTGCCGCGTCGGTGGCGACGCCCGGCGCCGCGGCCAGGCGCGGCACGGCGGCCGCGAAGAGTGCACCCACGAAAAATGTACCCGCCTCAGTCGCGACCACCTCGCGGACGC
>JAJXXL010000508.1 GCA_021781115.1 Planctomycetota bacterium | reverse complement strand
GTCTACGACACAAGCGGGCGGGGCAGCGTCATGTACAACTGCCAGCAGTACAAGCGGTTGCGCAGCGGCTGACGCAGCGCGCCCGCAATGGCACGTTGCCAGCAGCCCCGGCACAACGGCACCGATTGCCGCCCACGACAAGCGCCGATCGAGCGTCGAAGGGGCACGAACTGCACGGCCGCCAACGAGCACAAATGATGAAAACATGGGTGGAGAAAAGAACGAACAGATCGCGGTTTCGGCGACTGTGGTTACGGCCGGCAACGTTTTTTCGACGCCGGCGGCTCTGACCGGCACGGGCGAAACGTTCCCCGCCTCGGCGATTGCCGAAAACGGCGCGCGTTCCACGCCCAAGGCGGGAGGGCCTGCGTCAGGTACAATTGCCAACAGTCAAATTGGTTGCGCTGCGGCTGACGACGTTGCTGCTGAAATGTTCGTGGAGCAACGCCCGGTTTCGGGCGCAGGCGAACGTGACAAGGGATTGTGTCCGCCGTCGGCAGCTCCGGCATCGTAAGCACCGGCTATTTCGGCGCAGTGAAACCAGAGGCGTAAAGGTTACGGTGAAGTGTCGTCAAAGCAGTAATGGCAACATGATATACCGCGTTATTGGGATTGACACATCGATGGATCGCCAAAACTCGCGGTCTACCTACCCCAACGGGGGTGAAATCCCTGGGGATGACCGCAAGTGCACCTCATTTTACCCCAACGGGGTTACATCCGGCGGACGGCTGTCATGCCGGCTGGCACAGGGATATAACCCGTTCCGGGTAGAATCTGAGATCAATTTCCGACACCCAGGGTGCGCTACGCGACCCTGGGCTAGCGCTATGTTACCCCATTCGGGACATTTCAAAACTTGCCCCGTGTGCTGCGGAGCGGCTGGCAGCCAATCCCTGGCAAGTCCCCAATTGCCAATGGGTCATCTTCTCCCGTGCGTACTATAAGCCGTCGCGGCTTCAGGGAGCCGCTTCGACCAGGAGTTGCTCGGCCACGGTATGGCCCAGGGCCACCGGTTTTTTGCCCACGCGGGCGGTGACGATTCCCGCTTCGGGCGAGTTCTGTTCGACGACGGCAACCGCCCCGATTTCCAGGCCGCATTCGGTCAGGTATCGCAGAAACTCCGGCTGCTGGTTCACGACGCGCACCACCCGCACGCGGTCGGCCGGCTTGCAGGTTGCCAGGGGAATCGCCGCGTCCCCACGGCCGCGCATCAGGCCGTCGGCAGCGGGAATCGGGTCGCCGTGCGGGTCGGTTTCGGGCCGGCCGAGAAACTCGTCAATGCGGTCGATCAGCATGTCGCTGACGGCGTGTTCCATGTTTTCGGCCTCTTCGTGAACCTGGTCCCAAGTCAGGTCGAGCGTACGGACCAGAAACAGTTCCAGCAAGCGGTGCCGGCGGAGCATGCGCAGGGCCAGCGACCGGCCCGCTTTGGTCAGGCTGACCCCCGCATAGGGCTTGTACTTGGCCAGGCCACTTTCAGAAAGCGTTTTCAACATACTCGTGACGGTGCCCGGCGACACCTTGAGCGCCGCCGCAATCTGCCCCGGAGAAACCCATTCGGCGTTTGTCGCAATGCACAGTTGCAGGATCAGCTTCAGATAGTTTTCGACGGTCAGGCTGGGCATTGTTGGCGTCGGGCGCGAAAGGCATGTTTTGGGTAATCAAAATTGAAAATTCGAATAGAGTTGACTCCCGCAGCCACGGGCGTCACAATAGGTTTGATGACGCGCCGTGAACCGTGGGTTTGACGACCCTGAAGCGATTTTAGGCGCGGCGGGGGCTGAACGCCAGCCGAACCGGCCGGGCACCTCCTTCCCCAAGGCGCGACGCCCGATAATCGCCAGGGACTTTCCGTGATGGATGAAACTGCGGCCAATCATGTACCCGCCCGGCGCGGCCCCGCCGGGGCGGGAAATCGGCACAAGTTGCCGCCACGCGCGGGGCGGTTTGCACCCGGCGCCGGGCTTTGTCTGGCCGGGTGCCTTGTGGCAGTTTTGGTGGGTTGCCAGCCGACGGTCGAGCAGAACGCCTTGGCGGGCAAGCCGGCTGCTGGCGGCCGGGTGCGCGTGCTGGCGACGACCGGTATGATCGCCGATGTCGCCCGCATTGTGGGCGGCGAGGATGTTGAGGTCGTTGCGTTGATGGGGCCGGGCGTCGACCCGCACCTGTATCAGCCGGTCGCCCGCGACCAGGCGCGGCTCAGTGCGGCCCAACTCGTGCTGTACAACGGGCTGCATCTGGAAGGCAAAATGGGCGACCTGTTCGAATCGCTGGCCAAGTCCCGGCGGGTTGTCGCCGTGTCGCGCGATATTTCCCAAGACCGACTGCTGAAATGGGCTGATTCCGCGGGCATGCATGACCCGCATATCTGGTTTGACGTGAAACTGTGGCAGGAAGTCGTACGGACCATTACCGGGGCACTGGCCGAACTCGACCCCACCCACGTCGTGGCCTACGAGAAACGCGCGCGCGATTACCTGGCCGAACTCGATCGGCTCGACGCCTATTGCCACAAACGGGCGGGCGAACTCGAACCGGCACAGCGTGTACTGATTACAAGCCATGACGCCTTTCACTATTTCGGGCGAGCCTACGGGTTCGAGGTCGTCGGCATTCAGGGGATCAGCACCGACAGCGAAGCGGGTTTGAAGGCCGTGACCGACGCGGTCGACCTGATCCAGGCCCGCCGCGTGCGGGCGATTTTTCCAGAAAGCAGCGTCTCGCGGGCGGCGATCGAGCGCGTGGCGCTCGACAGCGGTGCGGTGCTTGGCCCCGAACTGTACTCCGACGCACTCGGCTCGCCCGATTCTTCAGCCGGCAATTATGTTGGCATGATCAAGACGAACATCGACCAGATTGTCGACGCGCTGAGGCGGCAGCCATGACCCGGCCGGCAGACGACCCGCCGCGCGAACCGGCCGTCCATCCGCCGCCGATCGAAGTTCACGACCTGACGGTGAGCTACGACAAAAAGCCGGTGCTGTGGAACATTGATGTCGCCTTTCCTGAGGGGCAGATCATTGGCGTGCTGGGGCCGAACGGCGCCGGCAAGAGCACGCTCATTAAGGCCATCATGGGGCTGCTGCCGATTGAAAGCGGGTGGGTCAAAATCAACGGACGGCCGTTGGCCCGCGAGCGGCGGGCGGTCGGGTACGTTCCCCAGCGCGAATCGGTCGATTGGGATTTTCCCGTAACGGTGGCCGATGTCGTGCTGATGGGCGTTTACGGCCGCCTGGGGCTGTTTCGTCGCCCCGGTCGGGCCGACCGCGAGTTTTGCGCCAACTGTCTCGAACAGGTGGGCATGGCCACTTATGCCGACCGGCAGATTTCGCAGCTTTCGGGCGGGCAGCGGCAGCGGGTCTTCTTGGCGCGCGCCTTGGCGCAAGACAGCCGCATTTACCTCATGGATGAGCCCTTCGCCGGGGTCGATGCCGCCACCGAAGCCGCCATCATCGAACTGCTACGCGCCATGAAGCGGCAGGGGCGTACCTTGCTCGTGGTGCATCACGACCTGCAAACCGCCCCGGAGTATTTCGACAGCATGCTCATGCTGAACATGCGGCTGGTGGCATTTGGGCCCACCCGCGACGTGTTCACCACACAGGTGCTGCACAAAACCTACGGCGGGCGACTGACGATTCTGTCGGAAGCCGCCGAACAGGTTGCAGGAACGCGCCGATGATTGCGCGCACCCCCACCCGCCCTGCGGCCCGCGTCGGGCCGCTCCATTTGCGGCGCCGCGGGCCGCGACGGGAGGCGGCATGAATTATTCACTGGTGCTGCTTCTGGCTGACGGAGACTGGCCGCAATTCGTGCGGTTCTGGTCGCTGCGCGACCCCGCCGTACGGGCCGCATTGGCCGGGGTGCTGTTTCTCGGGGTCAGCTCGGGGTTGTTGGGGGCCTTCATCGTCCTGCGGCGTTTGTCGCTGCTGGGCGACAGCCTCGGGCACGCCGTCCTGCCCGGCGTTTGCCTGGGGTTTCTAGTGGCGCAAGCGAAAGACCCGCGCTGGATCTTTGGCGGTGCGCTGGCTGCGGCGCTCGTCGCCAGTTGGCTGATTACGCTTATTGGGCGGCGGAGCGTGCTGAAACCTGATGCATGCATGGGCCTGGTCATGTCGGGCTTCTTCGGCATCGGCTACATGCTGCTCACGCGGATCCAGCAGTTGCCGTTCGGCAGCCGGCAAAGCGGCCTGAACCAGGTGCTGTTCGGCCAAGCCAGTGCGATCAGCGATCGCGACCTGTGGTTCATGGGCGTGGCCACGCTGGTGATCGTGCTGGGGGTAGGGTTGGCCTACAAGGAATTGACTTTGACGAGTTTCGACGAACAGTTCGCTGCCACGATCGGGGTGCCCACGCGCACGGTGCATTACCTGTTGATGACCCTTGTGGCCCTGTCGATCGTGATTTCCATTCAGGCGGTGGGCGTGGTGTTGTTGTCGGCCATGCTGATCACCCCGGCGGCGGCAGCCTGGCTGCTGACCGATCGCCTGCCCGTGATGTTGCTGCTGTCGGTGCTGTTCGCCACGGCCGGCGGCGTGCTGGGCCTGAATGCGAGTTTCATGGGCCGCAATTTGCCGACAGGGCCATTCATCGTCGTCACGCTGTCGGGCATCTTTGCCGGGGCCTGGTGCCTGGCGCCGCAGCATGGGTTGCTGCAGCGCTGGCTGCGGCGCCGTCGGCACCGCCTGCGGGCCCAGCGTGAAAACGTGCTCAAGAGCATTTACCTTGCCGCCGAAGCGTCGCAAGCGGCCGGCGGCACCCCCCCGGCGCCCATCGCGGTTTCGCTGGCGCGTTTGGCCGGGTACCGCGACGAATCGCCGCCGAAACTGCGTGCGGCGCTGCGGCCGCTTGTTCGCCGCGGGCTGATCGACGTTGCGGCCGAACAGGTCGTGCTGACCCCGCTGGGGGCCGAGCGTGCCATCGAAATTATCAGAAACTTTCGGCTGTGGGAGCGTTTTTTGACCGAAGAAGCCAGCTTGCCGGTCGACCATACCCAGGCCGGCGCCGAACAGTTGGAACATATCCTCAGCCCTGACCTCGCCCGCGAACTTGAAGCCCGTTTGTCCGACGGGAAATCATGAATACCTGACCCGTGTCTATTGAAACGCCGCGACTTGTCGCCCTACCGCTCATGCCCGACCCCTCATTCATTCCTGCGTTCGACTTCTACCAGCATTGTGTTGTGCCCTGGACTTTGAATTTCGCTGATACGGCCGGCACCGTGCTGCTGGGCGCGCTGGTGGGGGTGGCGTGCGGCTGGGTGGGCAGTTACCTGCTGTTGCAGGGTTTGGCGTTGCTGGGCGACGCGTTAAGCCACACGATGCTGCTGGGCATCGTGCTGGCGGCACTGCTAACGGGCGAAGTGTCGGGCGGCCCGGTATTCATCGGCGCGACCGCGGTTGGCCTGATCGCCGTCCTGGCGATCGAACGCCTGCACACGGGAGCACGCGTCAAGGAAGACGCGGCGATGGGCATTGTGTTTACGTCGATGTTCGCCCTGGCCGTGGTCTTGCTGAGCCTGTTCGCCGGGCGGGCGCATCTCGATGCGCAGCACGCCCTGTTTGGCGACATCACCTGGGCGCTGGCCGTGAAGTCGAATTTCCTGGGCCACGAAGTGCCCACCGACTTGTTGCAAATGGCCGGCCTCGTGGCCGCGGTGGGTCTGCTGGTGCGGCTGTTCTACAAGGAACTGCTGGCAATGGCGTTCGATCGCGAATTCGCCGCCGTGCAGGGGTTGCGACCGCAGGCCTTTCGGTATGGCATGCTGGCCGTGCTGGCGTTGACGGTGGTGGGGGCGTTCAACTCTGTTGGCGCGGTGTTAGTGGTGGCGTTGCTGATCGTTCCGGCGGCCACGGCCCGGCTGCTGACGCAGCGGTTGCCTGGCATGCTGCTGCTGGCGGGCCTGGTTGGCGCCGCGTCATCGCTGATCGGGTTTCACCTGGCCTATTGGCTCGAGGTTTCGACGGGCGGCGCGATGGTCACGGCGGCCTGCGGTTTGTTTGCCGTCACGTTTCTGTTCGGGCCATCGCAGGGGCTGGCGACCTCGGCGGTTCGGCATGTGCGGCTGCAATCGCGGATGAGTCAGGAAAACGTCATCCGCCACATGTTCAAGCTGAAATCGCGGTTGCCGCCCACGCCCGTCGACCGCCGCCTGCTGCGCCGCGAGTTGAACATGCCGTGGTGGACGCTCGGCTGGGCCGTGTGGCGCCTGGCGGGCCGGAATATGCTGGCCATACCCGGGGGAACGTCGAACGAATTGCAGTTGACGGCAGCCGGCGAACACGCGGCCCGCCGACTCGACCGGGCCCACCGCCTGTGGGAGGCGTTCCTGGTCGATCAGGTGGGCGTGGCCCGCGATCATGTGCACCCCACGGCCGAAACAATCGAGCACCTGCTCAGCGAACAACTCGTCGAACGGCTCGATGATTTGCTCGGGCACCCCGTCACCGACCCGCATGGGGCACCCATCCCGCGCAGCGTCATCGGCGACCAGGGGCCGGGGGTGTTCATTCTCTCAAAAATGCGCATTGGCGACCGCGGGCGCGTTGTCGGGCTGATTGACGGCGGTGTCTCGATCGCCGAATCGGGTGCCCTGGCGGCGACAAACGAAGCCGGCGTAACCGGCGCCGCGGCTCGCGCCACTGCCATGATCGCCGCCCTGAAGATTCCCCTGGGCCAACTCTTGACCGTCGTCGACCGCAACGCCGGCGATGAATCGTGGTCTGTCGAACTCGCCGACGGGCGCACGATCGACCTGCCGCACCGCCTGACCGATCACCTGCTCGTGCAACTTCTTGACGAACCGTCGCCCGAGTACGGCGATGTGCCCAGCGGTCCCGCTTCCGCCGCGAATTGAAACCGGCTACGATGGCGCTGCGGGGCAGTCGCCACGCAGCGTCACCCAACGACGAACGTTGCATTCCAACCGCCCGCCCGCCGGCTTTCTGACATGCTGCCGCTTGAACTCCCCACGATTCAGAACTGGAGTTGTCACAATTGCGGGGGCTGTTGCCGCCAGCACGCGATTGCGGTCACTCCCGAAGAACGCCGGCGAATCGAAATGCAGGGGTGGACGGCCGACCCCGCCATCGGCCACCGCCCGCTGTTCGTTTCGAGCGGCCCGCCTTGGAACAGGGGCTGCCGACTGGCCCACCAGAGCGATGGGGCCTGCGTGTTTCTCGACGAGCAGGGGCTGTGCCGCATTCATGCGAAATTCGGCGAGGCGGCCAAACCGCTGGCCTGCCGGGTTTACCCATACGCATTTCACCCGGCGGGCCGCAAGATCACCCTCAGCCTGCGGTTCAGTTGCCCTTCGGTGGTGCACAATCAGGGGCGGCCCGTCATTACGCAAAAGCCCGATCTGCGCGAACTCGAAGAACTCGTGGTTCCCGCCGGCGCCGAAAAGATGCGGGCGCCGCCGGTCTGCCCGGGGCAGCAACTCGATTGGCCCGACCTGCTGGTCATCGTGCAGCACCTCGAGGCGATTTTGGCACTGGGCGACCTGCCGGTTGCCGCCCGGTTGCTGCGCGCCCTGGCGGTGGTCGATCTGTTGGGCCAATCGAAGTTTGAGAAGATTCGCGGGCCGCGGCTGCGTGAATTTCTCGAAATCATCACGTTGGCGACTGCGACCGAAGTTCCCGCCGATCTGCTGACGATTCACGAAGCCGGCCCCGCCGGTCGTGTGCAGTTTCGTTTGCTGGCGGCCCAGTACGCACGCAAAGACACGTTTGCCGAATGCGACGCGGGGTGGCGCCGCCGCTGGTCCCTGTTTCGGGCGGCGGTTCAATTCGCCAAGGGTCGGGGCAATGTGCCGCCGCTTCAGCCGGGGTTCGTGCCGGTTCCCTTTGCCGCGCTCGAACAGCCGTTCGGCCCGCGCTCGGCCGAGGCCGACGAAATGCTGGCCCGGTATTTGCGCGTCAAGGTTCAGGGATTGCACTTTTGCGGCCGCGCCTTTTACGACGTGCCGCTGGTCGAGGGGTTTCAAAGCCTGGCGCTCATATTTCCGGTCGTGCTGTGGATCGCCCGCTGGCTGGCCGCCGGCACTGGTCGCACCGCGCTTGCGGTCGAAGATGTGGCCCAGGCGCTGGCGATTGCCGATCATCACCACGGCTACTCGCCGGCATTTGGCCAGGCCAGCTTCCGTTCACGCGTCTGCAGCCTCGGCAAAATGGGCGATATCGAGCGGCTGATCGCTTGGTACGACCGGTAAACACCGGCAAGTCGCCGCCGGAATGCTGTACCAAGATCAAGTGGCCGGTGTCGGCCAGGCCCCTGAAAACTGAACCCTGAAAGCTGAACTCGGCGCTGTTGCATTCCCTGTCGCGTCACCCGCTGAAATCTGATATAATTCAGCAGTTCAGGCGGTTTTCATCCGCCGTTCGTTCTGCGGAGATGTGTGGCATGTTCGACGCTCGATCGGGTCTCGCGGCTTGGCGTTGGGGCGGGTTTGTCGCCGTGGCGTGCCTGCTGCTGGTCGGCCGAGCGTACGCGAAGGAAGTCTTGCTCAAGAACGGCACCGTGTTGCAGGGGTCGGCGACACCCGTGCAGGGGTTTACGGTGGGGCCGCAAAAGCACGCGCCGCCGGGGCCGATTACCGTATACCCGATGTTGCTGGTGATGAGCGACATCCAGCGGTTTTTCGTGCCCGCCAAACAGGTGGCCGGTGTCGACAAGGACGTCGACCTGGGCAAGTTCGAAACCTTCACCCTTACCCAGCCGAAGGGGCGGGCGACCAAGACGATTCAACTTGTGGGCAGTTACACCGCGCCCGAACCGTTCGACCAGTTCGGCCGCCGCACCGTGTTATTGCAAACCCCCGGCGGCGAAGAAAAGGTCATTCAGGGCGTGGTCAAGATCACCCCGCAGTTCCTGAAGATTGTGGGCATTTCGCACACTTGGGAAACCGGAATTCCCACGACGGCCGTCAAACCCGAAGTGCTCGACGCCATGCTGCGCCAGGCCACGAAGGCTGACAACCCCGATCATCAACTGGCGATTGCCCGGTTTTACCTGCAGGCAGGGTTGTTCGACCAGGCCCAGAAAGAATTGGGGCGGATTCGCGAGCGGTTCACCGAACTGGTCGATACGGTCGACGAAGCCCAGGTGAACCTGGCGCAGTTGCAGGCGCAGCAGTTTCTCGACGAACTCAAGCTCCGCCAGCGCGCCGGGCAGCACATCCTGGTTTATGAACAGGCCCGCCAGTTTCGCTTGGGAAAAGTCAGCGCGGCGCTGGCCCGCAGTTATCGTGAGTTCATTACCAGCTACCAGGCGCAAAAAGAACGGGCCGATTACGCCCTGGTGTTCATGGGCGAGCTGCAAGCCGCCCTCAAACCCACGACGCTGGCCGCCGAAGTCGCCCCGATTCGCCGCGAAATCGCCGAGAAATTGAACTTCGAAAATTTCACTCGCCTGGAAGCGTTCCTGAAACTGGCCGACGCGCCCAAACTGGCGGCGTCTGAAAAGCTGGCCCTGGCGCTGTCGGGTTGGCTGTTGGGTTCGGCCAACGCCATCACCGATCTCGAACAGTCGCTGCGCTTGTGGAAGGCCCGGGGCATCTTGCGCGACTATCTGCGTACGAGGGCCGACGGCTATGCCGACCGCCAGGAGTTTCTGAGCCGGTTGCTGGAAATTGAAGGCGTGGGCGTCAGCCAGGTCGTGCAGATGCTGCCGAACCTGCCTCCGGCGCTCGATGCGGGCGATTACGAACCGGGCGTGATGGCCCCCGTGTGTGTCAGTTCGCCGAAGGCCAAACTCGAAATCGCCTACTCGGTACTGCTGCCCACCGAGTACAACCCCGACCACCACTACCCGCTGATCGTCGCCCTGCGCGGCCAGGGCCGCACGGTGCGCCAGGAAATTGACTTCTGGGGCGGCGTGCCCGGTTCGCCGGGCCAGTCAATGCGGCACGGCTACATCGTGATTGCCCCCGAATACGCCGACGCAACGCAAAAGAGCTATGACTACGGCGTGAACGCCCATCAAATCGTACTCGAATCGCTGTACGACGCCCGGCGGCGGTTCAACGTCGATTCTGACCGCGTGTTTCTGTCGGGCCATGACATGGGGGGCGATGCGGCGTTCGACATCGGCTTTTCGCACCCCGACCTGTTCGCGGGGGTGATTCCGTTCGGCGGCATCAGCGAAAAGTTCTGCAAATTCTACTGGTCGAACAGTAAAAGCCTGCCGTATTACATCGTGTCGGGTGAACTCGACGGCAAGTCGCTGGCGGGCAACGCCCGCGACCTGAACCGCATTATGCTGTACGGATACGATGTCATTTACACCGAGTTCCTGGGGTATGGGCAAGACAGTTTTTACGCCGAAATCCATAAGCTGTTCACTTGGATGGATCGGCTGAAGCGGGCCAGGCACCCCAAGGAAATCAAGTTCACCACGCTCCGCGAAACCGACAACCGTTGCCATTGGCTGCAAATCAGCGGCCTGCCCAAGACAGTGACGGATATTGATTGGGCCGACAAGGCGAAGAAGATCAAACCGATGACGGTCACTGCCGAAGCCACGCCGGGCAATACAGTGCACATTGCCTGCCAGGCCGACCATGTCACGTTGTGGCTGTCGCCCGAAGTCATTGACTTCGACAAGCGTGTGAGCGTCAAGGTCAAAGGCAACCTGCGCTGGAACGACTTCGTCAAGCCCGATCTGGGCGCCATGCTCGAAGAGCTTCGCCGCCACGGCGACCGCGAAGAACTGTATTGGGCCGTGCTGGAATTCTGATGCGGGCCCGCCGGGGCGTTAATTCGGCCAGCGATAGGCCGCCCTGGCATTGCTGCGAAAAAACTTTTCGGCCGCCGCGCCGCCCCGCCCGCGCACGTAGTCGCTGACAATGGCAAATACCGTGCGGTACGGCGCGAACCGGTCGCTTACCGGCCAGTTGCTGCCGTAGATCAGCCGATCATCGCCAAACGCCTGCCAGATCGCGTCGAGCGTGGGCCGGTAATAATCAACCTCCGCTGGAATTCGCCCCGCCGCGTTCGGCCGCGCATGTTCGACCAGCGCCGAAACCTTGCAATACATGTTGGCGTGCTCTGCCGCCGCACGCATGTTCGCCAGCCAGTTTTCCGGCGGCGGGCCGCCAGCGATATCGACGTTGGCCAGATGGTTGATGACGATCGTGAGCGCCGGCAGTTTTTTGGCCAGCCGCGCTGCATCGGCCGGCGTCTCGGGGCCGCCGTTCACGTCGAGTTCGAGGCCCAGGTCGGCGATCAGGCCGATGTCGGCGACAAATGGCGGTCGCTCGAGGCCGGTCCGCAACACGTCATGGTTAATGCGGATCCCGCGAAACCGGCGGTTGGCAGCGAAGCGTTTGAGCAGCCCGGCGAACTGCGGCGTGCCGGGCGCCAAGTTGCCCACGACGCCCACGACGGCCGGGTTGGCCGCCGCCAGTTCGAGCAGCCAGGCGTTGTCTTCGACCCGGGGGCTGGCTTCGACGACCACGGTTTGCGTCACGCCCAACGGGGCGGCCTGTTCGAGAAAATTCCTGGGCAGCACCGTGCGGTACAGCACGGCATCATCTTTGGCCGGCCAGGGAACCCCCTCGGGCCGCGAAGGATCGTAAAAATGCGTGTGGCAATCGACGATTGCCCCTCGCTCGGCCGCTTCAGTGCTGGCAACCAGCGCCCCGGCGACGAAAGCGGTTGCCTGTTGGATAAATGCGCGGCGCGAGGCGGGCTGCATGCGGTTCCCCGTGTGAGATGGTCAAGGCGACGCTTTGGCCGGGCACAGATTTGGCCAAAAACGGTAACAACGATCGCCACTTGATTGGCAGTGCCTGAGGCATATAATACGGGTTCAACTCGGTAGAATGCCAGTTCTCACTTTGGCCCCGTCGCTTGGGTTGTGGGCGACGGGGGCGATTCGCCAGCGGGCTTCGATTTCCCCAGGTCCAGGCGAGCGCGGAGTGCATTCGTATTATGGTCGAACGGCCAAAGCCCCGGTCCGAAATCACGCAGGTGCTGACTGCGGCCGCCGCGGGCGAGCCGCAGGCCGCCGCCGACTTGCTGCCCATGGTTTATGACGAGTTGCGCCGCATTGCAGCCGATCAGTTGGCCCAGGAACGCCCCGGCCAGACGTTGCAAGCGACGGCCCTGGTTCACGAAGCGTACCTGCGGATCGTGGGCGGCAGCGCCGACACGTGGGAGAACCGGCGGCACTTTTTTGCCGCTGCCGCGGAATCGATGCGGCGAATTCTGGTCGAACGCGCGCGTCGCCGAAAACGTCAGCGTCATGGCGGCGGACGGCGCCGCGTCGAATTACCCATTGAAGATTTGCCGATCGCCGACCCAAAAGTCGACCTGCTGGCGCTCGACGATGCGCTCGACCGCCTGATGGCCGAACACCCTCGCCCGGCCGAACTGGTGAAATTGCGGTACTTTATCGGCCTGAGCGAGCAAGAAGCGGCCGAAGTTCTAGGAATCTCGCGCGCAACCGCTGCCCGCGACTGGGCGTTTGCCCGCGCCTGGCTCTTCGATCTTTTAAGAGATTCGGGCGCGGATGGCGCAAATTGATCGGTCGCCGATGAGGCGCGGCAGTCGAAAATGTCGCATGGGTGGGTGGGTAAATTCGGCGCGCAGGCGCCCGGCCCGCAATTCACAGAGACCATGCGATTAGAAAGCCCGGCGATGTCAATCGATCAGAATCCCAACGAATTGCCCTCAGACGTGGCCGCAGCCCAGCGGATCGACCCGCTGTCGGTCGAGGGCGTCTTTATCGAGGCGTTGACGAAGGAAGCCGGCCCGCCCCGCCAGGAATTTCTCGGCGCGGCCTGCCGCGACAACGCCGAATTGCAGATGCGGGTCGCGGCCTTGTTGCGGGCGTATGACGACGCCGGCAGCTTTCTGCAACAGCCGGCCGGCAGTTGGAACACCCCGCCGGTGACGGCGGCTGGCGCAGCCTTCGATGATGTGGACGAGCACGGCATTCCCCGGGGTTTACTGCATGCCAGCGACCAGCCGGGTGTTTTGGGCACCATTGGGCCGTATCAGGTTCGCGAACTGATGGGACGGGGGGGCATGGGGGTTGTCTTTCGGGCCTACGACGGCAAACTGAACCGGATTGTGGCCGTCAAGGCGTTGACGCCCGAATTGGCGGCGCAGCCCATGGCGCGGCGGCGATTTTTGCGCGAGGCGCAGGCGGCCGCGGCGGTGGCCCACCCGCACGTCGTGACGATTCATGCCGTCGACGACGCCGATTGGCCGTACCTCGTCATGGAGTGCATTTCGGGCATTTCACTGCAGGACAAGCTCGACCGCACGGGGCCGCTCAAATTGCCTGAAGTGTTGCGGATCGGCATGCAAATCGCCGAAGGTCTGGCGGCCGCGCATAAGCAGGGGCTGATTCACCGCGATGTCAAACCGGCCAACATTCTGCTGGAAAACGGTGTCGAGCGGGTGAAGATCACCGATTTCGGGCTGGCCCGAACTGCCGACGATGTC
>JAJXXL010000210.1 GCA_021781115.1 Planctomycetota bacterium | reverse complement strand
ACGTTTGGTGAGGTGATGTGCTCGGTATACCAGGGGTTCGGGGCCAAGGGGCTGATCACGTCGGGCGCGGGCCGCGATCTAGAGCAGGTGGGCAAGCTCGGTTTTCCGGCGTTCACTTCGGGGGCGATCTGCGCGCATGGCTATTGCCACACGCTCGCGGTGAATGTGCCCGTGACAGTCGGCGGAATCTGCATTTACCCCGGCGATTTGC
Organism: Planctomycetota bacterium; assembly: GCA_021781115.1. Lineage (GTDB taxonomy): Bacteria > Planctomycetota > Planctomycetia > Planctomycetales > Planctomycetaceae > JAJXXL01. The sequence continues at coordinate 3,118 of JAJXXL010000210.1, read as the reverse complement.
TGCACGGCGACCTGAATGGGGTGACGACGATTCCGCACGAAATTGCCGACGAGATTCCCGACGCCTGCGAAGAGCTTGCCCAGGCCGAAAAAGTGGTGCTCGATTACGTTCGCGGCGGAAACCCGACCCCCGCCGGCTTGAGTGAGGCTCGCAAGGAATGTGCGGCGCTGATCAACCGGCTGGCGCAGCGTTTGAAGGGCGCATAGCGGCGCCAGGGGGCAACGTATGAAAACGAAGACGCGCCGTGCGGTCAGCGCAGGTACGAAATCAGGAAATCGGCCGGCTTGATGGCAAGAATTGAACAGGGAACCAGCGGCAACAAGCGCTCGGCATGGTTGCCCATGACCATGCCCGGAATGCCCGCCCGGGCGACTGTGCCCATGATCAGCATGTGAATGTTGTTCTTTTCGATGAAATCCAGAATGGCAACTTCCGGCAGCAGTTCATCGACGATATGCACCTGCACTCCGTGCGGCAGGGTGCGATAATCAGTTTGCTGAAGCTGCTGGTACAATGATTTTTCGGCTTCGGCCCGAACGGCGCGGTGATACCTTTCGGTCGTTTCGTCGGAAAGCCCGGTCGAATTCCAGCGGTCGAGCGGAAAATCAACCGCGTGCAGCAGGTGGATATGGGCATCGATGAGTCGGCCCAATCCGACGGCCAGCGACAGGGCGTCGCCTGAAACATCGCTCAGATCGCTGGCGACAAGGATATTGATCGTTTCGGGCGGCGTGCTGAGCTTGGTGAGCCACACCGGGCAGGGGCACCGCCTGAGCAGCTTCATGGCCGTGCTGCCCAGAAAGAGGCGATCGACCGCACCCATGTTGCCCGAGCCGGATATCACCAGGTCGTGTCTTGCGCGGAGCACCTCGCGAATGATTTCGACCGATTCCTTGCCAATCAGGAGCTTGCTTTGCGCAACCACCCCTTTGCGTTTTGCCCAGTCCGTCACCTCGGTGAGCACCTGGTGCGCAGCGCTTTCGACCGTTTGGGTGACGCGCGCGTGGTCTGATTCTTCGAGATGCCGGATATGCTCTGAAAAATCGAGTACGCACACGAACGTCAATTCGGCGCCGGTGTGCCGCGCCAGCCAGATCGACCGCTGGATCGCGACCTGCTCCTGCGGAACGAACGCGCCGCGCGGCTGCCCGCGGTCGCGCTTCAAATCGACGTGCACCAATACGTTGCGAAAAAGCTGCATGGAATGGCCTTGCTGCGAAACGGGCGTAAAATATGCCCCTCCCTTCAGCGTACTGCCACCACGATTGATTGTACAGCCTGAACGAATCGCATCTGATTTCCTGCAATAATTGCGGGGCTGAAGGCGTTTAACATGGGTGTTGTGAATCGCACTGACAACCTACCCCTGAACTTGTGCACGAATAACTGCACCGGCGACGTGCTTGCCCGCTGGGTGAGCGAGCATGGTGCGGCATTGCGCGGCTTTCTCAGGGGGGCAGTTCGCAATGCCGACTTGGCCGATGACCTGCTACAAGAGGTTTTCTGCCGGGCCTGGTCGGCGCGGGCGGCGTATGTCGATACCGGAAACGCCCGGGCCTACCTGCTCCGCATCGCCGACCGGCTGGTATGCGACCACTACCGCCGACATCGAACGGAAACAGAATACATCCAAAAGCGCGCCCGGGGGTTTGGCGTTGTCGATGCAGAAGTTGCCGCCGGCCCGGGCGAACTGGCGGCCCGCAATGAAACCGACCGGCAATTAGCCCTGGCAATCGAGTCACTTTCGCCCGTTCAGCGGCGGATTCTGCTGTTGCGTTACTACGGAGACTTGTCCTTTCAGGAAATTGCCGAAATGACTGCGATTCCCTTAAATACGGCGCTCAGTCATTGCCGCCGGGGCCTGTTGGCCCTCCGCCAGTTGCTGAAGGAAGAATCGTTATGAAATTCATTCCCCCCGACGATTTGCGCTCACTGGAACGGGCCACCAGCCGTTCTCTGCCCGAGTGCCTGCAGAGCGACCTGCAAACCGATGCGCTGCACGAAGGCTGGCAATTGCTGAGCCAACTGCTCGAAGTCAGCAACGCCGCCGCCGTCGATGAGGCTTCGCTGGTACGCCAGGTGCGGCGGCGCGTGGCGCGCCGGCAAATGGTGCGGCGTATGGCCGTGGCGGCAATGGTTTCGGCGGTTTGCCTGGGCGGGGCCCTGTGGCGCTGGGGCGGTTTATCGCCCGCACCCAATCCAGACACGAATCTTGCCCGGCCATCTGCAACCCATTTGCCGGAAAACTCGGCGGCGGTCGCCACCGTAGAGGGCGCTGCGGGCATTGTGGGCAGCCCGATCGATCCCGCCCGCCCGTCGGCGGCCCAAACGACGGCTGAGCTTGCCGTGGGGCAGTTGCCCGAATCGTGGGAAGACCTCGACGCCGAAATTGAAGTGGCCTGGTCGCGGCTGGATTCGGTCCGCCAGGACTGGAGGGATCCCTTGACGTCCCTTAACTGGGTCGGTGCGCAGCTTGACGAACTGGAAGAAGATTTGGCATTCGGCCCCCTGTAATGGGTCCAGTTGCCGTTCGACTTGTTCAGGTTTCGATTAAAAAAGGAGTTTTTTCATGCCGTGTTTACGCAGGAGATGGCTGGCGTTGCTGGCCGCCGGTTTGTCGGTGCTCGCCGCAAGGGCAGCGCCCGCCGATGATGCCGACCTTGAATCCGATGCGGCGACTGCCGCGCTGGAACAACCGCGCGACAAGCCGCGCGGTGGCCCGGAAGCCGACCGCGAACGCCCAGGCGATGCACGCCCAGATCGCGGGGGCCCTCGTCGCGGTCGCCCACCTGAGGCCCGTCGCGATGGTCCTCGCAGTGAAGATTTTCCCTGGGAAGGCTCGCGTGGTCCCGGTCGCCGGTTGCCGCCGCCCGAAGCCCGCGATCGCGGCCCCGGTGGACCGCCAGGTGATGCCCGTCGCCCCGGCCCACGTGGTCCCGAAGACCGCCCCGGTCGCGGTCCTGAAGCCCGCCGTTCCGAGGGGCGCGGCCCTGAAGGTCGTCGCCCGCCTGAAGATCGTGGCCCTGGTGGGCCGCCAGGTGATGCCCGTCGCCCCGGCCCACGTGGTCCCGAAGACCGCCCCGGTCGCGGTCCTGAAGCCCGCCGTTCCGAGGGGCGC
>JAJXXL010000390.1 GCA_021781115.1 Planctomycetota bacterium | reverse complement strand
CAGGTACACACCCTCGCCCGGCGTGAGCAGGTCTTTGACCTTTTCGCTGAATTCGCGGGTTGTCAGGTGCCACGGCACGCTATAGTCGTTGAATGCATCGCCGTAAATGAAATCGTATACGACGGGCGACTGGTTTTGCGCGCTGAGTGCGGCGTTTTTCCGCCGCTGGTCGTCGATGAATTTACGTGCGTCGCCGATATGCGTTTTGACAAATGTGGCGTCATCTTCGGGCAGCCCCATACGGCGCTGGACCGCCAGTTTGACCGCCGGGTCAATTTCGGCCACGTCGATCAGCGGGTTGTCGGGAAAGCGGTCTTCGACCCAGCGGGGGAATACGAACCCTCCGCCGCCGATGAACAGCGTGCGAATTTGTCGCGAGCGGCGCAAGAGATCTTCGAGCGCGCGAATGTACGCGGCATGTTCACCCTGCGCCATGACCTGCAAGGCGCTGTTCAGATCGAGTTTTCCATGGCAGATAATCATCTTCAGTTCGGGGTCGTAATACAGCCGGTGCACGCCACGCCCGGAAGCGCTCCTTTGTGGTTCGGCGGCGAACAAACGGTTGCGGTTTTCAGGCGTCGGCTTGAGGAAATCGACTCCTGCGGGCAACTCCCCAAGCTCGGTGGTCAGGAATTCTCCCGAATCATGCCGCGATTGATCGTAAAGTTTGAGAATTGCCTGCCAATACTCGGCGTACGGCCCGATGCGCGTCATGCGCCGGAGCTGCGCCAGATCAAAAGCGCCTTCGACCGATAACAGCCGGTCAGCCTGATCGTACTCGATGCCCGACGGTAGTGACACGGCGCCGCTGGCCGGTACAGGCAGGCTGTCGAGCCGTGTCGAAGTTCGGCGTTTCCACGATGCGGCGGCCCGTTCGGTGACCGCGGCGTAAACGCGCTCGTAGTCGTAATACAGCTTTGTCGGGTTGTCGGGATTGAAATAACTATGGATCAGGTGGTCGAGCTTGAGTTCCTTGACCTGATCGCCGTCTTCCATGGCGTCGCTCACATTGATCGTATAATAGTTGCTTTCGTCGGTGTATTCGTCAGCATCGTCGTCGCGCAGCGCGAGCGCCAAGCCCAAGTCATGCAGGCCGGTTCCCAATCGGCGCCCCCATTGCCGCCAAGGCTCGACTTTGCGGTCGTAGTCTGACCCAGCAAATGGTTCCCTTCCGGTTGCGTCGGGTGCCCGGCCCGCGGTCAATGTCCCGAGTTTTTCGCCCAGCCAGGCGCCGCGGTCGGTGTCAGCCACGGCACACAGCCCAACCAGCGCCACGAACTGCATCGCACCGAAGAAGACGAACGAACGAAACACCCATTGGCCGCCAGCGACCAGCAGGCCCATCGTCATCAAGGCCAAGGCGGTGGTGACGACGATCATTTTCGTGCCCAGCACGTCAATCAGAAAGAACCCGGTGAGAAACGTCCCGACAATCGACCCCACCGCCCCCCAAGCGTAGACGTTCCCCACGGTGATTCCAGTTTTTTTGCTGCGGCTGAGCGCCAGGCTGGCCGTCACGGGCGATATCGTTCCCAACGCCAACGCCGGAAACAGGAATATCCAGGCCACGACCAGTACGACCCAGGTTTCCCAGGCGAACGTCTCGGGCCGCGTCACGTGCCCGGCCCACTGGTTCAGCCAGAGCACGCTGAACGTTGCCAGGCCCGATATCAGGAACAGCCAAGCCAGCACCTTTTGGGGCTTGAACCGGTCGGCCAGCCAGCCGCCAAAATAGTTGCCCAGGCTGATGCCGGCGAGCACAACGCCGATCACCGAGGTCCAAGTGTACAGCGACTGTCCGATATGTTTGGCAATCAGGCGTGACGCTGTCAGTTCAAGCACCATGATGCACACGCTGGCGCCAAACACGACCGCGTTGCAACCGACCAGTACCCAGAAATCGCTGACCGGTTTTTTGCGTTTGGCCTGCTCGGCTCGCGCCTCGCTGGCCGGTTGTGCGAAATCGCTCAAATTGGCAATGGACGTCGCGGCGGGGGGCGGCGAACCCGGAGGTCCGTCGTCGTGCTTCAATGCATATTCATCGCTTGACACCGGCATCTCCTCGAAGCTGACCGCTTATTGCAGCCATCACCGCGAAAATCACTGGGCAGAAGTCCTGAACCACCCCCGTGCCCCTGCATCCTCAGTGCATGATAACCGCCGTGGTTGCCGATTGCCAATTCGGCCGATGTGGTGTCGTCAAAAAACTAGACGACGCCCGCGGAAGCCGCGCGGGATTTTGCGGCGTCAGAGCCGCACGCGGTGCCACGGCATTCGACGGGCGAGACGCAGCGGCGGCCGGCATTGCCTTCAGGCGTGCGGGTGTGGCGTGTCACCGATGATTTGGGGCGTTTGATCGAACACCGCCGATTTGCGGGTGCCCGGGCTCGACCGCAACTCTCGCCCTTTCCTTTGCGAGGGGGCTCGCAAAAGAAAGAGTCGAGAGTCTTGCGGTCCCTGCAAAGCCAAGCACCCATGACTGATCGGCAGGCGCGACGCCAACAACATCGCCGCACGCCAGCGCTGCTTGAAAGAGGAATTACGCCTCAGACCCGACAACGAGCTGCATAAAACTGGCAACTGCAGCCGGGCCGGGCGATTTGACGTCGGTTCGCCTTCCCCATGCGACAATAATCTGGCGCAAGTGAACTGTGAACCCCGCCTATTACAGAGTACGCGCCGTGTCGCAAAACCTTACACGACCTTCAGCCAATTTTTCATCTTTTTGAAAAAAATTGCGGGGCGTGAATGCGAACGGGGGCTGCCTTGACGCGTTGTCGTCAATTTCGCAGAAATTGCGGGCCGATCGGGTGGCTGGCACCGCCCGGTACGAACGGTGTCAGTGCGCCGGCGCCTGAAGTTTTTTCACGAGAAAATCCCACATGTCGTCATATTTTTCCGACGGATGATCGGGGAATTTGACATAACATTCGACACCTTCTGCCTGCGCCAGTTTCTGAAAGCCCAAGGCCCACTGCGGAGCATGTACCTTATAGTCGTTTTCCTCGACCGCATCAGGCCTGGCCAGCCCCCAATTGTTCTCGAAAAAAATCGGCGCCGCCCCCTTGTGCAACAGGGCATCAGGCGACCATTTTTTAATCAGTGGCAGCAACTCGTCACGCCGGCGCAACGACTCGACAAAGCTGCAACCCAACGCCGGCGCGCCCCACGCCACGCCAGGAACCCATTCCTGCATGCGTCGGGGGTCGATACTGGGTTGGCTGCGCCACGCCCCGACGCCAACGACCTTCGTCGATGTGCGCTCAATGGGGTCAGTCGAACTTAAATCGGCGTCCTCGCCCACGCAACCCACGTAGAGAGCCGGCAGCGC
>JAJXXL010000324.1 GCA_021781115.1 Planctomycetota bacterium | reverse complement strand
AAAAACAGCTGGCTCGCCAACTGTTCGTCGGTCAGCTTCTGCTGGATCAACTGCGCGGGCCGGGCCGCCGGGTTTTGCACGCGGCCCAGAATGCTGTTGCCGTTGATGAAATGCAGCGCTTGCAGCATGTTTGAACTGTTGTCGCGCTCGCATTCGCACGCGTCCATTCGCTGGGGTTTGCCAAACAGGCTCAAAAAGGGGCTCTGCACATTCGCATCCGGCAATTGCGCCGCCCGAAAGCCGCCCGGCGCGCCGCCGATGTTCTCGGCGACCCCTGTGGCCTGAACCAGCGCGTCAAGCAGCGCCTCGGCAGGAATGCGGCGAGGAATGGCGTGCGAAAAATTCTGCACGTCGTGCCGGTTCGAATCGGTGGGTGTACTGCTCCGCTGATACGTGGCCGACATCACAATTTGCCGCATCAGGCGGCGGGCGTCGAAATGGTGCGCGACGAAGTCGCTGGTCAAGGCGGTCAGCAGCGCCGGGTTGATCGGCGGGTTCGTGCTGCGCATGTCGTCGACAGGTTCGATAATGCCGCGGTGAAAGAAATAGCTCCACACCCGATTAACGAGGCTCCGGGCGAAGAACGGGTTGTCAGTCGCAGTCAGCCAGCGGGCATACACCTCACGGCGATCGGTCGCTTCGGTCAAGGCCGGCTCAGGCCCACCCAGAAACTTGGGCGGCTGCTGCCGGCCGCTGCGGGGGTTGACTGCGTTTCCCGCCGCCAGCGTGACCTGCACGAGTTTTGAATTCGGCGCCTGCGGGAAACGCACGTCGGGCCGCACCCCCACCTGGCTGAAAAAACTGGCCAGGCCGTAATAATCGGCCTGGGTCCAGTTTTCCAGCGGATGTGTATGACACCGGGCGCACAGCATTCTGACGCCGCAAAAGACCTGCGTCGACCGCTCAACGGTGTCGTTCGTGTCCTTGCTGATCGCAAAGTACACGCTGGCCGGGTCGTCGATCGCCCCGCCCCTCGACGTCAGGATCCGCCGCACGAACTCATCAATTGGCAGGTTTTCGGCCACGGCGCTCCGCAAGAACTCGCGAAATAGAAATACTGCCGGCGCGCTGACGGCATTTCGCGAATTTTGCAGCAGGTCGCCCCATTTCAGCGACCAGTGGTCGACGAACTCGGGGCGGTCGAACAGGGCATCGACCGCTTTACCCCGCTTTTCCGGATCGGTACTTGCCAAAAACGCCAGCACATCCTCGGGTTTGGGCGGCACGCCGATCAGATCGAGATAAACCCGCCGCAAAAATTCTTCGTCGCCCGCCAGCGGCGAGGGCGATATTTTCAGCCGGTTCAGCTTTTCGACGACCGCCCGATCAATCGGCGAATCGACCGGAACCGGTGCCGGGGTGAAACCGGGCGACTGCGCGAGCACGATCACCCCCACCGCCGCAAACGTGCGCTCAAACCGGGCAACGACCGCCGTTTCGCCCGCGTCGCCGGCAGTCACAACGCCTTCGTCATCGACGCCGGCAAACTGCACGTTGTTTGCAGCGAAGATGCCCAACCGCGTCGCATCGCGCGTGGTTCCGTCGCTGTAGTCGGCCAGCAACTGTACGCGGTGTTTTTGACCTGGTTGCAGCACGAGTTGTTCAGGCACGAGCCGCACGCTGACGACGCGTGCCGCATCGGCCAGGTCGCCCGGCGCGCCCTGCCGGATCCAGGAGAGCAGGATTTCGCTCGACAGGCTGGCGCGGCGAAACCGCACGCCGCCCTCATGCGGCGCGCCGCCCTCTGGCTTCGCAACCAGCAGGCTCTCGACAGGCGACTGAAAGTTCAGCCGCCTGCCATACGCCTCTTTCGTAATCGCCAGAAAATCGAGTTCGGGGTCGCTGCCGCGCAGCGACAATTTGAACCCGTTTTTACCCAGTGAATAGCCATGGCAGGCCCCCATATTACAGCCAGCCTTCGACAGCACGGCCATCACTTCGTGGCGAAAGCTGTACGGCGGTTCGCTGGCCGGCAATTGCACCGTCACCGGTACGGTGTGCGTCTGGCCTGCCACCGAAATGGTCAGTTGTGTCTGACCGTTGGCCACCGGGCGGATCCAGCCCCGCTCGTCAAGCGCCGCCACCTTCGGGTCGTTAACGCGGATCTGCGCTTGTTCGCGAAGATCGAGCGAATACCCGTCGGCCGATGTGCCCAACACCTGCAACGATTGCGGTCGCCGATGATGCCGCAACTCCATCGCCGCCGGAAATACGGCAATCGGCCCGACCGGCGAAAGTTGTGCCTCCTCGGCACGGCACTCCGGCCCGGCACCGCTGCCAACGATTGCCATTGCGGCCAGCACCAGGCACGCCGCCTGCAGATTTCGCACAGTCCATAGCCATCGGGTCATTGGCGCATCTCCGGTCGTTTGTCGATATGTTCAGCAATCGGCCGAACCAACCCAGGAGTCAATGTACGGTCGGCGCTCGCGTTGTGCGATTCCGTCATGTCTGCAGTTCAGTTGGCCTTGGGGGGTTGCACCACGAGCACCAGGTCGACATCACGGCTGCGCACCCGCACGTTATTTAGCTTCGGGTCGGGCGCACCCAGTCCAAACAACTTGAGACCCGTGCTTTCTCCCGTAGGGAAATTGGCCGGCAGCGTCACATTCAGCATAAAGTCGCGGCCGTCGGCCTTGACGGTCACAGTATCGGCTCGAGCGCCTGGGGGCAGGCCGGAAAGCGTCAGGACAACGTCACCGGTCAAACCGTCCCGTCGATCAATCTGGCCGACAAGTTTGACCATCGCACCCTGTTTAGCATCCAGCGTTGTCTCGACGCGCGCGGGGCCGGCCAGCGCAATGACCAGCGGCACGCGAACCGTCAGGCGCTGCGCCGTCGTGCAGGCCACCCGTAAGACGCGCTTATCGGCCGCCAGCAGTTCGGCCTGAACGGCCACGTCGTACAGCGCTGCCGGCAACTCGCCCGGCACCAGCAAGACGACTTCGCCCTCAGGCTGATTGGCCGCGAGTTCGATCGGCATTTCCTGTCGCAGCGCACGGTTCGGATCGGGCTGATTGTTGACCAGCAGCGGCGGTTGGCTGGTCAACACCGTCAGCCGCACGAGCGATGCATCAGCGGGCCGCGTCAATTTGACGGGCAATACCAGTTTTCCACCGGGAATAATCGCGACGTCCGAGGGCAGGTTTCGCCATTCCACCTGGAAATCGGCGGCAGCGGCGGTCGTCGTCGCCAGCGCGATTTCCGACGCCAGCCAAGGCTGCACACGCTCCATGGGGTGCCGCTCGACCACGACCGGGCGCACCAGGCCCAGGTCTGAACGACCACTCCACGTCGTCACTGCGGCCCCGCCTCCGGCCCCCTGTTCGACCA
>JAJXXL010000154.1 GCA_021781115.1 Planctomycetota bacterium | reverse complement strand
CGTGCCAATCGCCCACGACCGCGGGCTGCTCGGCCATAGCGACGCCGACGTGCTGCTGCACGCCATTACCGACGCCCTGCTGGGGGCCGCGGGTTTAGGAGATATCGGCGATGCCTTTCCTGACACCGACCCCGCCTACGCCGGTATCGACTCGGCCCTGCTGCTGGCCCAGGCACTCGAACGGGTGCGCGGAGGCGGATGGCGGTTGCTGAATGTCGATTGCACAATCTTTGCCGAACGTCCTAAACTAAGCCCCCACAAGGCGACAATTCGGGCGCGGCTGGCCGAATTGCTCGGCCTTGCCGCCGACGCCGTGAACATCAAAGCGAAAACCGGCGAAAAAGTCGGGCCGATCGGCCGTGAAGAAGCAATGTCGGCCGACGCCGTCGTGCTGCTCATGCGCAACGCGCCGCCCTGACGACTAGGAGACGAGCGATCACGTGGCCGCGATCCGCCGCCGAACACGCGCCGAACGGTGCCTGCCGGCCAACCTGCGGCCCCCCCGGTTTGAACAGTTTCGACGGAAACCTGCCGCCGACATTTGCGACTTTACCCTCCAGCCACTGGCCGAGCACCCGCTATGCCGATTCGCGTTTACAACACCTTGTCCCGCCAGAAGGAAGAGTTTCAAACGGTCGTACCGGGCCACGTGGGCATGTACTTGTGCGGGCCGACGGTGTACAAGCCGGCGCACATCGGCCACATGGTGGGGCCGGTCATTTTCGACACGATCAAGCGCTACCTCACGTACAGCGGTTTCCAGGTGAAGTTCGTGATCAACATCACCGATGTCGACGACAAGCTGATTGTGCGGGCCCAGGAGCGGGGCACCACGGTCGAAAAGCTGGCCGCCGAAATGACGCAAGACTATTTCGACAACCTCAAAATCATGAGCGTCGATTCGGTCGATCTGTTTCCCTACGCGACGGCGCACATTCCTGAAATGCTCGCCATCATTGGCAAGCTGGTCGACGCGGGTCAGGCTTACCCGCTCGACGGCGACGTCTATTTCGACGTGACAAAAGACGCCGACTACGGCGCCCTGAGCCACCGCAACATTTCTGAAATGCTCGCCGGCGCCCGCATTGAAGCGAACGACCGCAAGCGGCACCCCGCCGACTTTGCGCTGTGGAAGCGTTCGAAGCCGGGCGAGCCGGCGTGGGACAGCCCCTGGGGCGCGGGCCGCCCCGGCTGGCACATTGAATGTTCGGCCATGAGCATGAAATACCTCGGCGAAACGCTGGACATTCATGGGGGCGGGCTCGATCTGATGTTTCCGCATCATGAAAATGAACTCGCTCAGTCCGAATCGTGCACCGGCAAAAAGTTCACCCGCTACTGGCTGCACAACGGCCTGATGCAGGGCGGCAAGGCCGCTGGCAAGGTGGGCGGCGGGCACGACCGGCATGGCGATGCCCTGCTCGACAAGGAATCGCAGGAAGCCGGCAAGCTCGCCGGTTCGAAGGGGGCCGCGTCGGTCAAGGAGCTGTTCGCCCGGCATCGGCCGGAAACGGTGCGATTTTTTCTCCTCGCCACGCACTACCGCAGCCCGATTGAGTTTTCCGACGAGGGGTTGATCGAAGCGGCCAAGAGCCTCGAAGGCTTTTATCGCCTGTTCGAAAGCTATCAGCGCGTGTCGGGGCACAGTTTTTACCAGTTGCCCGCCGCCGCCCGCCGCGCCACGGCGCCGCCGCTACCCGATGAGCCCCCCGGGTTCTTCGGCGAACTGCGGCTGCTACGCGACCGGTATCTCGATGCGATGGACGATGATTTCAACACCGGCGCGGCGATTGGCACCCTGTTTGAAATTCGGCGGGCGATCAACAATTTCATCCAGGAACACAACCTCGAAGCGGCGGGCGCCGCGCAGCCGCGGCTTGTCGCCGGCCTGACCGCGGCCATGACCCTGTTGCGCGAACTGACCGGTTTGCTCGGCGTATTCGTCAACCCGCTGCCCGGCCCGGCCGCGGGCGACGATCAGTTTACCGGCGAACTGATGAACCTCGTCCTGGAACTGCGCGCCGAACTGCGGGCGGCAAAGAACTGGCCCCTGAGCGACAAAATTCGCGATCGGCTGGCCCGGCTCAAGGTCGTGGTCGAAGACCGCCCCAGCGGTGCCGCGTGGCGCCGCGATGCCTGACTGCCGCGCACGCCGGGCGACAGACTTTGCTGCGTGCTGAAACCGTGCCGCCCGAAGAATCGGGCGGGCGGCGGTTGGATGGAGATGCCGTCAGCCAACGCCGATCTGGCTGGCGACCGCGAGAGACGGGAGAACAGAACATCGACGCAGCGGCTGATTCGAACCGGCGCAGCGAACCGCTTCCCACCCGGTACCTGGGAATCGACCCCGGCCTGCTGCGCACGGGGTATGCCTTGCTCGAACGCGGCGCGGTGGCGCCGGCTCTGCTCGAAGGCGGCGTGATTCGCTCGACGCCCAAGCTGTCGCTTGCCGAACGGGTTTGCGAAATCGGCGCGGGGCTGTGCGAAGTCTTCGACCAGTTTCAGCCGCAGGTGATGGCGATCGAACAGATTTTTTCGACAGGCAAGTACCCGAAGCCGGCGCTGATGATGTCGCACGCCCGCGGCGTCATCTTGTACGTGGCCGCCTCGCGGGGCGTGCCCGTGGTGCACTACACGCCGCGGCAAATCAAACGGCTGCTGACCGGCAGCGGAAAGGCTTCGAAAGACCAGGTGCAGCAGGCGATTCGCCATGAACTCGGGTTGGGCTGCATCCTTGAGCCGAACGATGTCGCCGACGCCTGCGCCGCCGCGCTGTGCCACTACCATCAGGCGCGGCTGCCGTCGCTGCAAAGCCTTGCCGGGGCGGTCGCAATCAACACTGAACTGCTCCGCCGCGCGGTGGCACGCCGCGGCGATGCCAAGGCGGCTTCCCCCACTTTCGGAGATCTCTCGAATTGATTACGCGCATCACCGGCAGGCTCGTGCACCTCGACGCCGCCGCAGTCACACTCGCGGCAGGCCCGTTCGAATACGAACTGTTCATTCCCGAATTTGTTCGCCGGCAGTTGCAGGGCATGATCGGGCAGGAGGTCAGCCTGCGGACAATTGAATACCTCGAAGGCAACCCGGCCCAGGGAAAGCTGACCCCGCGCATGATCGGGTTCATGAGCGACGCCGAACGCGAGTTCTTTGACGCGATCTGTTCGGTCGACGGGGTGGGCGTGAAAAAGGCGTTGCGGTCGATGGTGCGGCCCGTCCGCGAGGTGGCCGTCGCCATCGAAGAGCAAGACCTGAAACAGCTCAGCACGCTGCCCGGCATTGGGGCGGCGCTCGCCGAACGCATCGTCGCCAAACTCCGCCGCAAAATGACCAAGT
>JAJXXL010000546.1 GCA_021781115.1 Planctomycetota bacterium | reverse complement strand
TTACGACCCCGAACACCCGCCCGAATACACCCGCCCGCCCACGATCACATCGGTCGATTATTCACCCGACGGTCAACTGCTGGCCGTGGCCGGGTTTCATGAAATCCTGTTGACGAACCCGGAAACAGGCGAACTCGTGGGACGGCTGGTGGGCCTTTCCGAGCGCATTGAATCGGTGCGGTTTTCACCCGATGGCAAACGGCTCGCGGCCACGGGCGGGTTGCCCGGTCGCATGGGCGAAATTCAAATCTGGGATGTGGCCGCGCGTAAACTGGTGCTGTCGGTAGCCTCGACCTTCGACACGATTTATGGCGGGAGTTGGTCGTCCGATGGCAAATTGATTGCGTTTGGCGGGGCCGACAACCTGGTGCGGGCGATTGATACGACCAGCGGCCAGCAGGTGCTGCAAAACAGCGCGCATACCGATTGGGTGCTCGACACCGGGTTTTCGCCCGACAACGCATACCTCGTGTCGGTCAGCCGCGACATGACCGCCAAGTTGACCGAAGTCGCCACGCAACGGTTTGTCGACAACATTACTTCGATTACACCGGGCGCCCTGAAGGGGGGCATGCAGGCCGTGGCCTCACTGCCCAATCGCGACGAAATCCTGGCGGGCGGTTCCGACGGGGTGCCCAAGATTTATCGCATTCATCGCAAGACGGCCCGGCGGATCGGCGATGACGACAACATGCTGCGGCAGCTTTCGGGCATGCGGGGCCGCGTGTTCGGCGTGGCCACCAGCCGCGACGGCTACCGGCTGGCCGCCTCCAGCGCACTCGATGGAACCGGGCAGGTCTTCGTGTTTCGATTTGACCCGGCGCAGGTTCCAGAAAATATCAAAGCCCTGTTGGCCAAGCCGTTCACTGAGAGAAACTCGGGCGAAAAAGACGCGATCGAAAACTATTTCAAGGCCGCGCCGCTCGCCGAAGCCAAAATTGAAATCAAGGCCAACGTCTACACCGTCGCTTTCCGCCCCGATGGGCAAGTCGTGGCCGCGGCCGGTTCCGACGGTGTCGTGCGGCTGATTGACGCGACGACCGGTCAAGTGGTGCGCGAGTACGCACCGGCCCCCGTCAAGCAGCCAACCGCCGAGGCGAACAGCGTATTCGCCGCAAAATCGCGGACCGATGAAAAAACCGAACCCGAACCTTCGCCAGTCGCGAAGGTCACCGGGCTGACCGTTTCGCCCGAAAAGATTCAGCTCGCCAGCCCCTTTGATTACGTGCAATTGCTGGTCACGGCCACACTCGAAAATGGCACCGCACTCGACGCGACCCGGCTGGTGCAATTTCAACCGGCCGCGGCCAACGTGGCGGTAACCGTCGCCGGCGTGGTGCGGCCTCTGGCCGATGGCGCCACGACACTGGCGGTCAGGCTGGGCGATCAGACGGCGAATGTTTCCGTCGAGGTGGCGGGCACGGCGGCGAAATTCAGCCCTGACTTCATTCGCGATGTCACACCGATTCTGTCGCGCGTGGGGTGCAACCAGGGCACGTGCCACGGGGCCGTGAAGGGCAAAAACGGGTTTAAGCTGTCGCTGCGCGGGTACGACCCGATTCTCGACGTGCGGGCCCTGACCGACGACCTGTCGTCGCGTCGCGTGACCGTGGCTTCGCCTGAAGACAGCCTGATGCTGCTCAAATCGACGGGCGCCGTGCCCCACATGGGCGGCATGGTCGTGCAGGCGGGCGAACCGTATTACGAAGTCATTCGTCGCTGGGTCGTCGACGGAGCGCGGCTCGACCTGACCACGCCCCGCGTCACCAAAATCGACGTATTGCCGCAAAACCCCGTGGTGCAACTGATCGGAGCGCGGCAGCAACTGCGCGTGATTGCAACCTACGCCGACGGCCGCACGCGCGACGTGACCCGCGAAGCCTTCGTCGAAAGCGGCAACACCGAAACGGCCTCGGCCGAGCGGGGCGGGCTGCTCAAGGCGCTGCGCCGCGGCGAAGCCCCCATGCTCGTTCGTTACGAAGGCGCGTACGCCGCCACGACGCTGACCGTCATGGGCGACCGCAGCGGCTTCGTCTGGCAAAACCCGCCGGCTAACAACCGCATTGATGAACTCGTTGCCGCGAAATGGCAGCGAATGAAAATTCAGCCGTCGGGGCTGTGCACCGACGCCGAGTTCATTCGCCGCGTATTTCTCGATCTGACCGGGCTGCCGCCCAAGGTCGACGAAGTCAAGGCGTTTATCGCCGACCCGCGTGAATCGCGCATCAAGCGCGACGAGCTGGTCGACCGACTGATCGGCTCAGACGATTATGTCGAGTACTGGTCAAACAAATGGGCCGACCTGCTGCAGGTCAACCGCAAGTTTCTGGCAACGGAAGGCGCGGTGGCGTTTCGCAAGTGGATTCGCGATGAAATCGCAGCGAATACGCCCTACGACCAGTTTGCGAAAAAAATCCTCACGGCCACCGGCTCGAACCGCGAGGTTCCGGCGGCGGCGTACTTCAAAATCCTGCGCGACCCGGCCGCCACGATGGAAAACACCACTCATTTGTTTCTGGCGATCCGATTCAATTGCAACAAATGCCACGACCATCCGTTTGAACGCTGGACTCAAGACCAGTATTACCAGACGGCGGCGTGGTTCGCCCGGGTCGGCCTCGATCGCGACCCGGCCAGTGGAGATCGCAATATCGGCGGTACAGCCGTCGAGGGCGCCAAGCCACTCTACGAAATGGTCGTCGACCGCAGCAATGGCGAAGTCGTGCATGAGCGCACCCAGCAGCCTTCGCCGCCCAAGTTTCCGTTTGACCTTGTGCACGTCGGCGGCGCGGCGCCGACCGGAGTCGCACCAGCGAACGCGGCACCGGGCGCAACCGCACCCGGCGCAACGGCCGCGTCCACACCAGCAACCCCGCCCGCGCGGCGGCAGGAGTTTTCAGACTGGATTACCTCGCGTGACAATCCGTACTTCGCCCGCAGCTATGTCAACCGGCTGTGGGGGTATCTGTTCGGCGTGGGAATCATGGAGCCGATCGACGACATTCGCGCCGGCAACCCGCCCACGAACCCCGAATTGCTCGACTACCTGACGCAGGAGTTTTTGGCCGCGAATTTCGACGTGCGACGGATGATTGCCCTGATTTGCAAATCACGGACTTATCAACTGTCGTTTGAAACCAACCCGTTCAATGCCGACGACAAGATCAATTATTCGCACGCCCTGCCGCGGCGGCTGCCCGCCGAAGTGCTGTACGATACGGTCTATCGGGTGACGGGCGCGATCAGCAAGATTCCCGGTGTGGCCCCTGGCACGCGGGCCGCGGCGCTGCCCGACGCCGGGGTCGACCTGCCGAGCGGCTTTTTCAGCACATTTGGC
>JAJXXL010000539.1 GCA_021781115.1 Planctomycetota bacterium | reverse complement strand
GACTCCATTCGCGATAACCCCAAAGGCGGGAAGTTTGAAGCGACAATGCACCGTACCTGCGGCACGGCGGCAATCAAGAACGGCCTGTTGTACGTCGCTGATTTCAGCGGCCTGGTGCATTGCCTCGACTGCAAGACCGGCAAGGCGCACTGGACCCACGACATGCTGGCCGCTTCCTGGGCGTCGCCGCTGATTGTTGAAGACCACGTTTACATCAGCGATGAAGATGGCGAACTGACGATTTTTACGCTGTCGGAAAAGAAGGAAATCGTCGCTGAAATCGGCATGGAAAGCGCCGTGTACACGACGCCCGTCGTGGCGAACAACGTGCTGTTCATCGCCAATCGCAATAAGGTGTTCGCGATCACGCCGGGCGCGCAAAGCACGCCCCTCAAGACGAAACCGGTTGCTGCCGCCGACGGCGACTGAACCGGCCCGGCGTCAATCGTGGTTCGTCGCCGAATCGGTTTCGTAGTGCTGCCATTTCATGGCCCGCATCATCGGTTCAATGCGGAGCACGACTTCGCCGTGCTGAAATACGCGAACCGTGCCGGTCGATTCGGAAACGGCCACGGCGACGGCGTTGGTGACTTTTGAAATCGCCGCCGCCGCGCAATGCCGCGACCCCAAACCCTTGGAAATGTTGATTCCTGTCATCGGCGCGTCGAGGTTGCGCCCGGCCGATTGCACAATGCCATCGGCCGAAATGACGAACGCCCCGTCGAGTTGCGCGATTTCCTTGATGCTTTCGCGAACGCGCGGGTCGCGGATCATGCGCTCTTTCGCGCTGTACCCGCGAAACGGGTCGTGCACCTGTTCGTGCGACAGCGCCAGCACCTTGCGGTGGTTGCCCACCACGAAAATCGCCCCCACCGGCTTGCCCTCGCGGCCTTCACGCCCGATTTCAACCGCCAGATCGACCACCGAACGTAAGGTTTCCAGCGGCACCTGCGTTTCCAGCCGCTGCAAATCGCGCGACGTCAGTCGCGCCAACTGCTCGCCCAGGTTGATCACGCTGATCGTGTCGATTTCGGTCCGCTCGAAGCCAGGGTACAGCGCCACGACCCGGTCGCCCGTTTGCAGCAATTCATCGGCAATCGACTCGAGCAGCGCCTGCGTCAACTGCAGCCGCCGCGATTCCGGCTCATGATCAAGCGGCACGAACAGCATGCCGTCATCGCGGGCCGCCTGCTGCACCTCGGTGCGGCCCGACGCCACGATGACCCGGGTGTGCGGCAACAGTTGCTTGATTGCGGCGAAGTCGAACGGGCTGTCGGCCAGAAAGACAATGGCCTGCGCGCACAGGCTGCCCAGAATTCGCTCGGCGCCGATCAGAATCTCACGCAACGATTCTGTCAGTTCGATCCGTTTGAGCGATGGTCGATCGACTTTCGGCATGGCCCGCGGCCCCCGGATTTCACGAAATGTACAGAGGAAATTAATGCAGCGCCAATAATTCCCGTAACGGCGCGGCGTAACGCTGTCGCGCCGGTGACAGTGGTTTTCAACAGACCGTCGGTCCCCCGACCATGCAACGCCTGGCTTCACGTCGCCGACTGGCGACTATGCCCCGCGCGACTGCGGGCGCCTCGCCGCGGGCAGCCGGAGTTGTTTCGGCGTGTCGCGCCGCGGGTCAATTCGCAGGCGCGGGTGATCGGTCTCCCGCGGTGCGCTGGGCCACGATTTCGGCCTTGATCAGCCGCTCGCGATATTTACTGACGGCACGCATGGAACTTTTGCTTCCAAAGGGATTGATGACCGTGCGATCGACCACAACATCACGTGAGACGATCAATCCTTGCGCCATGTCGAACACCATCTTTCCCGCAGTTTCACGCTGAATTAACTGGGCGCTGACCGTCGGGTCATGGATCGGCGTGAGAATTGTCGTCTTGAAGTCGATTTCGGCGCGGCCATCTTGAATTTTCGAAACTTGATACACGCGCAACATTTCGACCTTGATCGGCAGCTTGTCGGACGTGCGTGCCGTGATATCATACCGCTCCTTCCAAGTCTCGCCCACCGCCACGGCTTCCGCCGGAAACAGCGGCAAATAACTTTCCGGCGAAGCGTCGGCCCCTCCGGCGCCGGGTTGTACCGCTTCCAGCGGCTTGTTCGCCGTCACCTGAAGTGGGGCGCCCGTCGGGCTGAAACGAATGACCGCTTGCGGCTTACCAACCGTCTCGAGAATGTGCTTGAATTTTGGCGAGTGAAATTGCGGATTGTCGCTGATGAATTCGACGCCAACATCAGCGTCACCCAGCTTCGCCGTCATCCGCACCCAATCGAGCATCAGTTCCAGTTCGCCTGATCCATCGGCGTTCACCCCCACCACGCGATAATTTTTGCGGGCTTCAGACTTGTTTCGCGCCACTTCCGTCGTTTCGCTGAACTGCGTCGTAATTTCCATTTCGTGCGACACGTCGTACCGCACCACCTGATTCGGGATGAAGCGATACACGAGCCGAATTTTTTGTGGACCCTCTGCAGGCGATGCGGCTGTCTCCGAAACCGGCGCCGCCTGGGGCTGCGACTCATTTTCGGCCGCGGCACACGGCAAGCCGGCCCACAGGGCGCCCACCAGCGCCCCGGCATACAACACCCAGCGTTGCGACTCATTCACCATCAGAGAGGTTCCTTCCTGTAATGTGTGTCTCGTCGCCGCCCGAAAGCGCCTCAGATTGGCTTCGTGCCAGTCCGGTTCAGCGGCGGGCCTGCATCAGGCTGAAGGACATGCGCTGGAATGTATTCATAGGCCAAACACGCACGCCGCAACCTGAATCAAACCAACCCACTCAAGCCAGAATCACTATCCCCCGCAATACCTGCTGCTTGCCGCAGGCCCAGTGCGTCGTGCAGTTCTTGGGAACGCGGTTTATATGACATTCCTCTCAATTCAGGAATACCATTCGCCAACACAAACAGACACCCATATTTATTAGTCGACTTGGACAAATGATCGCCGGATTTCAACTGGACGGGGTGGGGTTCAGTCGCCGCTTCCGTCTGAGCCCGAGGCAGTACCCCTCGTATTACTGCCGGCCGGCCTTGTCGCCGCTGGCTTGGTGACAACCGGCGCAGTAGCGTCAGCCGTAGCGCAACCTGTTTTGCCACTGTTGGTTGTGCCTGACGATGCTCCTGACGATACCGCGCCCGCCTGTGCCGTAGACGCCGCGTCTCGCCGCGTACCCCCCGCGTCCGCCTGGGCCGCCGCGGCCTGCGCCGCCTGCTCCCGCGCCCGGTCGGCTTCGGCCCGCTTGGCGAAGTGCGCTTTGGCGGCGGCGGGAAACGCTTTGGCCTCGTACAGGATATGCAGCCGCTTCCATTCCTTGCGATCGAAT
>JAJXXL010000523.1 GCA_021781115.1 Planctomycetota bacterium | reverse complement strand
AACGACCGGCCGGTGAACGCATCCTTGCCGCACAGAAACGCCCGGCGGACGCACCGCGCCACGCAGTGATACACGCCCACTTCGGCTGTCGCCACGATTTCCCGTCGGGCATAGGCAGGCATAAGTCAAATCCTGAAACAAGACTTCGCGTGGCGTGACCGAAACCCAGCGCAGTGCACGAACGCTGTGCCGGAGGACGGGTGTCTGATCAAGCCCTGTATAGCAGGTCGGGAACTGGCTGTCAATAAATATGGGTGTCTTTTATATGGTGGGAGGCGACTTTTATTTTGGGGCGGGGGGGGCTTGGAAGGCTTCCAGGCGTTCGCGGATGCGGACGATGAGGCTCAGGTTGTCTCGGTTGGCTGCCTGGAGTGCGCGGGCCGCAGCCTGTTGCGCTTCGTCGAATCGGCCCAGGGCGGCGTACGTTTCTGCCAGCGACAGGACGACTTCGGCGTCTTTCCACCCGGTCAGCCCGGCGGCCCGCAGACCACAGGACAGGGCCATTTCAAGCTGGCCCTGTTGCCGCAATACGTGATCCAACCCGTGCAGGGCGGCGGCAAAGTTAGGGGCAATTTCAAGGGCCGTCTCAAAACGGACTTCGGCTTCGTGCCAATGGTTGAGCTGGACTTCGGCCAAACCAATTTCCCACTGGATGCGGGCATTGTACGGCTCGCGGGCATCGGCCAGCCGGTACTGCCGCAGGGCTTCATCGGGCCGACCGGCGAGGTACGCCAGCCAGCCGAGCATGGCTTCACCATAGGGGTCGTCAGAATCATTCCGAGAGACTTCGAGCAGATGCTGTTGCGCCAACTCGCGGCGCCCCACCGCCGCATACAATGAGCCCAGCCGGCCATGGGCTTTGGCCCAATCGGGCTTGATTTTCAAAATCTGTTCCAGCAGAGAAATCGCGGCGTTCGAATGGCCTGCGTCTTTCAAACGAATGGCTTCGAAAAAGTCGCGATCCAGCCGGGTTTGAACGGCCAGCAGTTCGTCCAGCTCGCCCCGGACCGCAGCATCGTCGGTAAACTGCAGCGTTTCGCGGCAGGCGTCGATGGCTGCCAATAATCGGTATTCACTGCGGTAGCGTTTCGCATCGGCCAGAGCCTGCGCTGAAATATCGCGCGCGAGGCGGGCCGCTTCCTCAGCGTTGTCGGCACCCGGTTGCGAGCGTCGCCATTCGTGCAGCAACTTCCGGCGTGCCTGCGGATAGATGGCAATGCGATGTTCGCAACGCTTGACGGGCGGAAGATACGCATCCGCCGCAGTAAAAAAGTAAACCTGTATCTTATTGAGCGACGGCATGTGGCACCCGGCGCAATTGGCCCGCACGGCGCTCGGCAATCGCAACTGGTCGGGGCAATTGTCGGCCGAATGACAATTCAGGCACGACATACTGCCAACACCTTCGGGCGGCGGGGCGCGGTGCGGGTCATGGCAGGTGGTGCAGGTCAGCGAGTCGCTTTGCTGAAAGCACCGGCTTTGCTGGAGATATTGCGTCTGGTTTGCGACGTGGTCGTCTTCAGGGCGGCGGGTGTGCAATGTCAGAAACGAGGCTTCGAGCGGTTCGCCAGGCCGGTAACTGAACGCTGGCTTTCGGTACTTGATGGCATTGCTGTGGCATTGGGCACAGAGATCCATCTGACGTTCGCGCGGCAATAATGCCGGGCGGATGATGTCATGGGGCGCGGTGGCGCGCGAGTGTCGCCGGTGGTAATCGACATGCGCCTGGCCCGGGCCGTGGCACTTTTCACACGAAATCCCTACGAGGTTGTGTTCGCGCTGATATTGATTGACCGAACCGGCGACATGTGGGAACCAGGTGTTGTGGCATTCGACGCAACGTGGCGTCATTTCGCGGGCAAAGTCGCCGCCGCCGTACGGGTCGAACGGGCTGGCAGCCCATTCGTGTGTAGGGTGCAGCCACACCATTGGCAATTCAAACAGGCGATCGTCGCGCAGGGTGAAGAACACTTCGTCGGCCGCCCCGCCCGAACCATAGATGAACGCAATCGGCGACGAAACCGCCGCCGAGCCGGTTGCAGTTTTGCGAATGACCGTCTGGTAATATTTGCCGCCGCGCTCGACCATTTCGAACTGCAAATCGGAGTCGCGCGGCTCGAAGCCCCCTTGGCCCGGTTTGAAGCCAACGGGCATGATCTCCGGCCGCGGAGGGCGGCATGCCAGGCAGTGGCGGCTCGTTTTGAACTCGGCAACCCGCGAGGCGTGGCAGGCGGCACACGCCTCGTGCCCAACGTAGCCGGGGTTCATCGGAATGGAAACGACCAACTCGCCGCGTTCGTCCGCGGCGGGCAGTAAATCCAATTTGACGACGGGATGAGGTTCGGCGCGCCGCAGGTACGCTACGCCAAAATACAACGCCATGCCAATCGTCAGCGCGAGAACCGCCCCGAGGGCGGATCGCACCCACCGATGGACCAACCCGCTGCGTGCCTCAGATGGATTCATGTGCCGTGATCAGATCGGCGCGGCGACGGAGTCAAACGGAAGGTCGATTAGCGCCCAGTGCGCCGAAACCGTCAGTCGGTCAGTTCGATCGAAAAATGGTTGTCGCCACCGGGCTTGACGGTGTACTTCAGGTCGCTCGTGTCGACTTTCATATATTTTTCCGGAATCAGCGATTTGGGCGGCAGATTCGCCTCGTCCTTTCCGGTGCGCCGGGCTTCCTGCATTTCGCCCATTTTGGCCAGTTGCGCCGCGGCTTCGTCGGCATTCTTCGGAATCTTCGAAACGTCTTCAGCACCCGGTGTACTTTTCTGACCAGGTGGAAACGCCGTAACCGACACCTTGGCCGGCCCCACCGCCGCGCCGAGCATGGCCCCGGAAGCCAGCGTAAACTTGCCATTCAAATCCGTCACGCCCATTGCCAGCGGGCCCTTGTCGGGCGAAAAGGTCACCGTGGCTCCGGCGAGGGGTTTGCCCTGATAGGTCACCGTGCCATCGGCAGGGGCAAGCTTAACGTCACCCGATCCTCCACCCGAACACCCCCATGCGCAGGTCAGGCAGAACCACCACGCCACGAAAGCCCTGTGAAACGCACTCATGAATATGCAATCTCCCACAACGGAAAGCCAATGACCTGAGCGGCGGCAGGATTTCGCCACGGTCAATTCCAGTGTCGCCAACCGGCGTGAGCGACAATCGAATTTCTGGCAGCCGCCATTCCACGCACACGCCTTACGAAACCTGGGCGGCGAATGAACGAACCTGCGAACGGAATTAATAATCGCCAACCACCGCGCCGTCGGCGCGGCCGCCGAGCCGCTGGTAGGTCGTCATGTTGATGTTCTCGCTCAGGAAGTGCACCGAACCATCAACGAACA
>JAJXXL010000388.1 GCA_021781115.1 Planctomycetota bacterium | reverse complement strand
AAGCACGTCACGCGCCTCGGGCGCAGCGCAAAACGTCTTGTCATGCACCAGCGATGCCAGCACCGAATCGGCCCCTTCTTCCAGAGAACTGAAGACGGCCAGCCGGATCCAGCGGTCATGCGGGTTGCGACGAATGATCTTCGCCAGCGCGCCGACTTTTCCCGGGCCGCCGACGTCCCCCAGCGAAAACGCCAACTGGTAGCGGACACGCTCGTCGTCGCTGGCGGCCAGGGCATACAACCGGTCGCGCAACGCGGGCGACTTGGCGGCAGCCGGTTCGGCAAGGCGAATCGCATGTTCTTTAACGTGCGGGTTTTCGTCGTCCAGACGCGGCAGCAGCGCTGCTTCATCGAGCTGCCGCAACCCGTGCAACGCATATAACGCATGCATCCGCCCTTCGGGCAGCGCCGCGTGCGCCGCAAGCGACTTGAGCGACTCCACTGCGGCCGCGTCTTGCCGCTCGTACAGCAGCCGCGCGGCAGTGTCGCGCGTCCAGCCATTGCGGTGATCGAGTGCGGCAACGAGTTGTGCCGTCGAAGAGCGGCTCCACTTTGGCAGCTGGGGCTGCCTGAAATCGGCGGGCACAACGCGGTAGATTCGCCCGCGGTCGCGGCCGCTGGTCAGATCAAGGTGTTGCTTGATTTCGGGCGGCAGGCTGGCCGGGTGTTCGATAACTTCGCGGTACACGTCAATCACGTACAGTGCGCCGTCGGGGGCGTTCGCGAATTGAGCCGGGCGAAACCAGATATCGCTCGATGCCACAAATTCGGAGTGTTCGTCGGCACGGCGGGCGATGAACTCGACGCCGTGCGGAACAAGCAGCTTGCGATGAATGATGTTGCTGCCCACGTCGCCCACGAAGGCCTGGCCGCGGTATTCGGCGGGCCACGCCGAACCCCGGTAAATCGTGGTTCCCGTGGCGCCGGTAAAATACCCCGCGGCCCGCCCGCCCCCCTCGATCGGCCCTGTCGCCGCCCCGGCAACCCGCAGTCGCGTCCGCACGATCCGCCACGGTTCGACCGGGCTGATGCGAAACACTTCAGCCTGGGGGCCATCGGCGGCGATGCTGACGCGCGGGCCGGGCGGGGCAAACTGCAGGTTGCGCGCCGCGTAGCGGTCTTCGAACATGACCATCTGAATATGGTCGCTGTTCGAGCAGACAAACTTTCTGCCCCAGTCGTCGAACGTCAGGCCATGCTGGGCGCCGCCGCTCGTCGGCCGCAGAACGAGCCGTCTCGGGTCAATTGCAAAATCGCGGCCGCTCAGGTTCACCGCCTGATCGTCGGGCGCGTTCGGGCGGCGGACAATTCCGCCCGAGCTGCTCGTGGCGCCATGAATTCGATTATCAAGCCCCCATTGAAAGCTGTTCATCAGGCCCTGAACGTTGCCGCGGCCAAACCCGGTGAACACAACCTGGCGGACGTCGGCCCGGCCGTCGCCGTCGCTGTCCTTCAGATACAACAGATCGGGTGCCGCCCCGACAAACACGCCCCCGTCAAAACAGGCAATTGCCGTAGGCCACGACAGGTTGTCGGCGAAAACGGCGCTGCGGTCAAACCGCCCGTCGCCGTCGACGTCTTCCAGCAGCCGCACCGCGCCAAGGCGCTCTTTGTCCTGCTCTGAATAATCAATCATTTCGACGACGTACAGCCGGTTGTCGGCGTCAAACGCCGCGGCCACCGGCGAATGGACAAGCGGCTCGGCCGCAACCTGCTCGATGCGAAACCCGGGGTGCACCTGAAACGTGGTGAGCGCGGCGGCTGGCGATTGTGGTGGAATTCGCGGCAATTCGGCCTTGAAATCAGGTTTTGCCACCGGGCTGGGGTCGGCCGCCGCGATCGGCCCCACGCCGCCCCCTAACCCGAATGCTGCCACGACCGCCCACACCGACAATCGCCACGATTTCTGCGCCACGCGCGCGAAGAAGTGCATGTCCTGGCTCCATTCGTCGCTAATTCATGGTCTACCGGGCCGGTCAGTTTGTCAAAACGCACGACCTGCCAACGCGGGTGTCGATCAGCAGGCCGTGCCTGCACCGTCATTTTCCGCCGACGACTTGCACCTGCGCCTGTGACCCCGCGGCATCGAGCAATTCACAGGAACAGACATTGCCCGTACGATTGGGGTCGAGTGCCAGTGTCACAGTGTTCAGGCCCGCGGGCACGTCGATGACCTGTTCGCGGCCGCCGCTCAACGAGGCCTGATTGACCCAGATGGCAGCCACGCCCTCGGAACCAAAGGCCAGTCGAACCCGCCCGGGGGTCGTCGCCTGTACCTGAAAGCGCACGAATTGTCGCCGGTCGCCGCCGGGTTTGACTTCAAACCCCGGCGCGTCAGCCAGGGCCAGCGTGCCCGCGACATGCGCATACACGGTTTTCCAGTTCAGTCGCGGGTCGCCCGATTGTGGCTCGGCGACAACGGCATCGGCGCGGCGTGACAACAAGGCTCGCACGGCCGGCGAGGAATCCTGCAGAACTTGCCAGCGGCGCACGAGCCGCGCCTGTTTTGGCGCATACGGGCCGACTTTTCCCAATTCCGAAAGAAATCGTACCAGGTCGAGGACTTCGGCCTGGGTCAGGTTGTCCGTCAACCCGGCGGGCATCAGTGAACCGCTGGCCGCTTGTTCGTCGATGCTGCTCAGCGGGATCGCCGTTTCAAGGTCTTCCGCGTTGCGCAAGACGAGCTCACGATCGGTCTGCCGCACCTTGATTCCTGAGAAAATCTTGCCGTCGTGCGTGATGACCGCGATCGCGTGGTAATTCTCTTTGACGGCCTTGTTGGGCTGGAGCAGCGAGTCAATCAAATAATCGATCTGTGCACTGGCCCCAACGCTGGCCAGATCCGGACCAACCTGCCCGCCCGATCCTGAAATGGCGTGGCATTTGAGGCAGCTTTGGTCTTCGCGGCGAAACAGCGCCTCGCCGCGGGCGGCGTTGCCTTGTTCCTTGGCAAGGGCGACCCAGCGTTGCATTTCGTCGGGGCTGAGCAGGCGCACGCCCGTGGTGATGTGGCCGGCCTGGGTCAACGCGCGCAGCAACTCGGGGAGTTCCCTGCCCGAAAGGCGGGTCGCGCGAACGCCGAGCTTTGCCGCATCTTCAGGAAGCTTGCGATCGCTCAGCGCCGCAGCGAGCGCGGCCGGGCCCTCTTTTCGCTCCAGAAACGCGCTGAACAATGCCGTGACCTCGTCATGCGCAGGAGCTTCGGCAAGCAGTTCGCAGGCGCGCCGCGCCGACGCCGGCAGGTCAAGACCGCTCCAGGCGACCACGGCGGCGACGCGTGTCTTCGGCGAAGGGCCAGACGAAGAAAGCTTGTCGAACACGGCGTTGCTGGCCGGCCCGCCCAGGTCGGCCAG
>JAJXXL010000203.1 GCA_021781115.1 Planctomycetota bacterium | reverse complement strand
TCAGGCCGGCACGTATCGGCCGAGAGCAGCACGGGCACCGGGTGCCAGCTATGCCCGCGAAGCTTGCTCGGCGTGCTGTGATCGCCGGTGACGATAAACACAGTCGGCTTGAGCGCGCTGATTCGCGGTACGGCGGCGTCGAGTTGTTCGATGCGTTTGACCTTTTCAGGAAAGTTGCCGTCTTCGCCGGTGGAATCGGTGTACTTGAAATGCATGAAGAAGAAATCATAGTCGTTCCACGCCTGTTCGAGGCGGGCACACTGGTCGTCGAGCGTTTGGCCGGCGTCGAGCACATCCATGCTGACCAGCCGGGCCAGCCCGCGATACATGGGGTACACGGCAATCGCCCCCGCTTTCAAACCGTACACCTCTTCAAACGTGGGAATTTCCGGCTTTTTGTCGATGCCGCGCATCGTGAAGAAGTTCGCCGGCGCATCGCCTTTGAGGATTTCGCGGGCCTGCCTGAGAAACGCGGCGGCTACTTCGGCCGTCCTTTTCGAGCCTGGTTCACGAGCCGTCGGTTCGAGCGGCGGAACGCCCGTCTTTTGCGGATCGGTGTCTTCGACTTGGCCACCCAGCCCCGGCCCCCTGAATACCACCACGAGCCGATATTCCTTGACCGGGCGCACGAACAATTCGACACCGGGGATCGTGATCTGACCGAGCTTGGCGCACAACCGGGCGCCCACGTCGCTGGCAATGCGGCCCGCGCGGCGATCGGTAATTCGCCCCGCCTCGTCGATCGTGCAGAAATTGCCGCGAATCGCCACATCGTTGGGGCCCAGGTCGAAGTCGACGCCCAATGCCTCCAGCACGCCCCGGCCAATCTGATATTGCAGCGGGTCGTAACCGAACAACCCCAGATGCCCCGGCCCGCTGCCCGGCGTGATTCCCGGCAAGACGGGCGTACTCAAGCCCAGCACGCCCGTGGCGGCCAACGCATCGAGGTGGGGCGTGCGGGCCGTTTCGAGTTCAGTTCGTCCGCCGGGGGCCAGTGGCAAACCGCCCAAGCCGTCGGCCACCAGCAAGACGATCTTCGAATCGTTCTTGACTCGCAATTTCCTGATCAAATCATGTAAATCCATCGCGGTTTCACTTTCGATGATGAGTGGCCGCACTCCGCACCGGTCGAAGTGCGCAAATTGAAGGCCGGTTTCGAATTCGATGCTCCCTGGCCGGCGGTCAGCCGCCAGTTCGCGGGGGAATAACCCTGGCAGGCCCAATTGTTGAATGCAGGGCGTATTCGTTCAAGCCCAGCCGACGGGAAAACCGGCAATGTGCAATGCAAGGATTCGAGTGGCGTGTTTTGGCATTCTGCCCTTCTAACTGGGCCCTCGGGCCAGTATTGTGTGAGGTTGGTGGGCCCTGCAATAATCGAAGTCATAGACGACAAATTCGCCGCGCCGGTCGAACACGGCGAACCAGGTGTCGCATCGTGCGTTCGTTGCCGTAACTTTCTTATTATTGCGCGGACCTCACCCCCCTGCCCCAAGCCACCATGTCGCCGTTCCCACTGCCGCTAACGCCGTTCGAGCATTACATGCTGGTCGACGATCGGCCCGCGTACCCGATGAGCCCCTGGTTCCGCCTGCAATTCTCGGGGCGGTTCGATCAAGACCGGCTGACAGCGGCCCTGGCCACGGCGATTGAACTCAACCCGCTGCTGAACGCCCGCGTGCGAGGCGACGTTGCCGGGCGCACCTCTGGGTTGGACTGGGTTGCGGCAGACGCCCCACCGCCACGAATCAGTTGGGAGCCTGAATCGGCGCCGATTGATTTCCCGAAGGGCGTTCACATCGACCTGAACGCCGAACCGGGGGTGAGGTTGTGGGTGCGTGAGGGGCCGAAATCGACCCGGCTGCTGCTGCAAGTGCATCACGCCTGTTCTGATGGGTTGGGCGTATTGCAATTCCTGGAAACCTGGCTGACTTTGTACCGCGATGCAAATTCGCCCGATGCGATCGCGGCGTTGCGCAGGAACTTCGAATCGGGCGCACTGGCGCAGCGCGATCAGTCGAAGTTGGGTCTGGCCCAGCAGGTGCTGCGAGTGTACAAGGACATCATTCGCGTGGCCCGGTTCTATCGCCACCGGCCCACGCCACTGGCAGCCGGCCATCGGCAGGCGCCGCCGACCCCCACCGACTACCTCGGGTTTCAATCGCACGGCTTCAGCGAAATCGAAACAGACCAAATTCGAATCGTTTCGAAGCAGGCCGGCGTGTGCCTGAACTCGCTGCTGCTAAAGGCCGTGTTTCTCGCGCTCGACCAATGGAACCGCGAACAGCCGCCCGGCGGCCGGCCGATTCGCATTGCCCTGCCGGTAACTGTTCGCGACTCGTCGCCGCGGATGAAGCCGGCATTCAATGGCGTCAGTATGGCGTTTATCGACCGCGAGCCGGCACAACTCGGCGACCTGCCGAACCTTCTGGCGGGCATCGAAAATGAGATCGAAGAAGCCAAAAAACTGCGGCGCGCGCTGGCCCTGCCGCCGATTTTGCGGCTGCTAGGCAAGTTTCGCCGCGGGTTAGCGTCGCAACTCGGCGCCGAGCGCTGCCTGGCTTCGGCGATTTTTTCGAATGTGGGCACGCTGTTCGCTGGTTCGCCCCTGCTCGACAAAAACCACCGCCTGGTCGTGGGCGCACATGTCCTCGAAGATTTCGAGGGCGCGCCGCCCCTGCGCCCGGAAACTCGAGCGGGTTTTGCCGCGTTCTGTTATGCCAACCGCCTCAAATTGACGTTAAACTGCGACCCGCACACCATGACCGCGGCCGACTGCGCCCGCATCCTATTATTGTGCGTGGAACAGGTTCATGCGCTGCGTGCGGCCCCGCGCACTGCGACACTGCCCGAACCGGGCGAACACTGTGTGGCCACCTGACATCACCCGCCGCAGCCCTTCACTTTTCCGTCGAACGTTTCCGCTCTTAAATTCTATATAAGACATCCATATTACTTGACAGGTCGGCGACGAAATGCCATAGTGCACCGCACGTCGAGCAATTACTCCTCCATGACCGCAGTTCGGGTACGTCGTGTCAGCAATACGGCTGGCGTCGCGGCTTCAGCCGATTTCATTCGGTGTGGCTTCGCTTTGAATATCAATAAATCGTCACCCGTACGAAACAGGTTCAACTAGACCAATCACGCCATGCAACCGACGTTCATTTCACGTAATCGAGTTTCCGCTAGGCCCACGCTGATTTAACCAGGACGCAACTCGCATAAATCGCTACACAAGGAGATGTCGCATGCCTGCCTATGCCCGACGGGAAATTGTGGCGACAGCCGAAGTGGGCGTGTATCACTGTGTGGCGCGGTGCGTCCGCCGGGCGTTTCTGTGCGGCAAGGATGCATTTAC
>JAJXXL010000366.1 GCA_021781115.1 Planctomycetota bacterium | reverse complement strand
TACCGCCAAAAAGGGCGAGACGTACGATGTTCACGTCCACGCACGCAGTGTGCGGTCGCCGCTCGACCCGGTTCTGTCGATCAGCAATGCTGGCAACAACGTCATCGCCGCGAACGATGACAGTGGCGGCCCCGATAGTTTTCTGCGCTTTACAGCGCCGGCCGATGGTGACTTCGTGATCAACGTACGCGATCACTTGGGCAATGGCGGGCCCTATTACACGTATCGCGTCGAGTTGACCCCGGTCAAACCGGCATTGCAGTTCACGGTCAATGAATTTCAACAATTTGTGCAACCAACAGTTTCAGTACCCCGCGGCAACCGCAGCGCGGTCGTGCTTTCGGCGAGCCGAATTGACTTCGGCGGCCCGCTCACCTTGCGCGGCGAAAACCTGCCTCCCGGCGTCACGCTGGAATGTCCCGTGATTCCGGGAAATCTCGCGATTGTTCCGGTTGTGTTCCATGCGGCGGCCGATGCACCGTTGGCCGGCCGGCTCAGCGACGTGATTGGCGCACTGACCGACCCGCAACGCCCAGACCTGAAGGTTGAAGGCGGTGTCCGACAGGATGTGGCGCTGGTTCGCGGCCAGAATAACAACCCGTTCTGGACCGAACGCACCTCCAAGCTACCCGTGGCCGTCACGAACGAGGCGCCGTTTGCCATTACTGCGGTGGAACCGAAAGTGCCCCTGGTTCGCGGCGGGTCAACGGAATTGAAGATCGTTGCCCAGCGCAAAGACGATTTCAAGGCTCCGATCAAGATCGACATGTTGTGGCTGCCACCCGGCGTCGGCGCAGGAAGCTCGGCGACGATTGCCGAGGGCCAGACCGAGGCCGTCATTCCAATCAATGCCGCTGGCAATGCCGAGATCAGCACTTGGAAGATCGCCGTGCGCGGCGAGGCGAATTCAGGCAACGGAAATCTGCTGGTTTGCACGCCGTTCATCAACCTGCGTGTGGCCGAACCTTACCTGGCAATGACATTTGAACAGGCCGCAGTCGAGCAGGGAAAAGAAACCGAGCTCGTGGTGCACGTCGAAAAGAAGACCGACTTTGCAGGTGCCGCCAAGGTCGAATTGTTCGGCCTGCCCAACAAAGTCACGACCGCGATCCAAGAAGTCACGAAAGACTCAAAAGACCTGATCTTTAAACTGGCGACCGACCCGACCTCGCCCGCAGGAAACCACGCCAACCTGTTTTGCCGTGTCATTGTCACAGAAAATGACGAGCCCATCGTGCATAATATCGGCACGGGCAAGTTGCGAATCGATGTGCCAATTCCTCCGAAAAAGACCGATCCGCCCCCGGCTGCTCCGGCCGCTGCGCCCGCCCCCGAGCAAAAGCCCGCCGCCCCGCCGCCCGCACCGGCCAAGCGGCTCAGCCGTCTCGAGCAGTTGCGGCTGGAACAACAGGAACGTGAGAACGCCAAAAAGGGCGAACCGCCTGCTCCGAAGTAACGCCGGTTGCGCGGGTCGTTCACGTAGGATTTTCCCGATAACCGCCATCGGGACCGCAAATTCAAGCCGCCTGGCTCAATAGCTTCGGTGGCAGAGTTGTCTGCCTCATGCGAGGAAGGATTTGATGACGCAATTCTGCAAGATCACGCTGGTTCTGTTGATCGCCACCCTGGTTGCCCCCGCGGGTTTCGCCCAAGAGGCAGCAATCGAATCGGTGCGTGTGTTTCCTGCGGCCGTCAACCTGACCACAGCCAAAGATCGGCAACTGGTCGTCGTCCAAGCGGTTTACGCCGATGGCATCACCCGCGATGTATCGAAGGACGCTCAATTCACATTGGGCAACCCGGCACTGGTCCGCCGCGAAGGCACAACGCTTTGGCCCGCCGCTGACGGCCAGACCGAGTTAAAGATTGACTTTGCCGGCAAGTCGCTGGTGGTTCCAGTGCGGGTTGAAAAAGCGGCGGTGACCCGCGACATCAGTTTCAAGCTCGATGTCATGCCGATTTTCATGAAGTCGGGTTGCAACAGCGGCAGTTGCCATGGTGCGGCACGCGGCAAAGACGGTTTTCGACTGTCGCTGTTCGGGTACGACCCCGACGGCGATCATTTTCGCATCACCCGCGAAATGAGTGGACGACGGGTCGACCTGGCAGCGCCCGAGACCAGCCTCATCGTCGAAAAGTCAATCGGCGCTGTGCCACATACCGGGGGCAAGCGGTTCGCCCCCGATACTGAACGCGGCCAGGAACTGCTGCGGTGGATCTCGGCCGGCTGCCCGGCAGATCCCGCGGATGTGCCGCAGGTCGTAGGCGTTGAGATTTATCCGAAACAGGCGGTGCTTGATGGTGAAGGCGCGACGCAGCAGGTCACGGTCGTCGCTACCTATTCTGACGGCACCGATCGCGACGTCACGGGGCTGGCCTTGTTCCTTTCGAACAACGACAACTCGGCTTCGATTACGGAAAACGGCGTGGTGACAGCCGGCAAGCGGGGCGAGGCGTTCGTCATGGCCCGGTTTTCGACGTTCACCGTCGGGTCGCAGTATATCGTGCTGCCCAAGGGGTTGCAGTTTACGTTTCCCGCAACTCCGGCGGCCAACTACGTCGATGAACTCGTGCTCGAAAAGCTGAAAAAACTGCGGATCGCCCCCGCGCCGGTCTGTTCGGATGAAACATTTTTGCGGCGGGCTTATCTCGACCTGGTGGGCTTGCTGCCGACTGTTGACGAATACCAGCGATTCACAATCGATTCCGACCCCGAAAAAAGAAACAAGCTGATTGACGAATTGCTGGGCCGGAAAGAGTTCACCGAATTGTGGGTCTCTTCGTGGGCCGAATGGCTGGCGATTCGATCGAACAACCAGATCAGTTATAAGTCGATGCTGCTGTATTACACCTGGCTCAGCGCCCAGGTGGGTAACAACGTGCCGCTCGACAAAATGGTGCAAGACCTGCTGGGGGCCAACGGCGGTACGTTCAAGGTTCCGCAGACCAACTATTACCAGAACGAACGTGACACGCTGAAAGTAGCTGAAAACGTGGCCCAGGTGTTCATGGGCATGCGCATTCAATGTGCCCAGTGCCACAATCACCCGTTCGACCGCTGGACCCAGGACGACTATTACAGTTTCGCTTCGTTCTTTTCACAAATCGGCCGCAAGCAGGGCGAAGACTACCGTGAGACGATCGTGTTCAACAGCGGCGGCGGCGACGTGCAGCACCCCGTGGGCAATCGCGTGATGTCGCCCCGGTTTCTGGGCGGCGGGCCGGCCGATGTCGCCGGCAAAGACCGCCGCATCGTCATGGCCAATTGGCTCGCTTCGCCGAAAAATCCGTATTTCGCGGCGAATTTCGCGAACCGCGTGTGGGCCCATTTCTTCGGCTTGGGCATTATCGACCCGGTCGA
>JAJXXL010000411.1 GCA_021781115.1 Planctomycetota bacterium | reverse complement strand
GCAGAACCCACGACCACACACTTCTAGCCGCGTTCATGGTTAATTCTGCTGTGTGTGCCGAAGTCGGAATTCAAACAGCGGGCAGTTGTCATAACTGAACCGCGCGAGTGGCTCATTTCTCCGGAGTCAGGCCGTCATTATTGTAACCTGCCGCAAACGCAAGGCAATAAATCACGCCCCCCTTGTTGAGGCGGCAGACTGAAACGCATGGCGCGAATCATCGGTTCAAGGACCGGCGCCTCGTGCGAGCCGCAAGGCCGGGCGTTCAGGGCGGCCAGCCGGCGCCGGTTGGTCTGCCGGCTGCGTTGGCCCCAGCGCGACCACGCAAATCGCGAACAGCCAGGCGGTTGTGCCCAAGCCCAGCAGGCCAATGCGGCCCGCCTGGTGCAATGCGACGTAGTGCGCAACTGACAAGACAGCAGGTGCGAGTGCGGCGGCAAATGCCGCCCGGGGTCGCCCCCGATCTTGCAGCCACAATGGGACGAAAATCATGCCCGGCAAAAACAGCACAAAATAATGGCCGCGGGCCACGGGCGAAACCACGAGCGTCGCCACGCACGCCAGGCCGAACGCCACCCCCTGTGAGCAGAATGTTGCCCGGCGAGCCAGCCGCCAGGCAGCCCCAGCCAGAAGGGCGAGTGCGGCCAGCCGGAACGCCAGCACGACGCGCGTGACGGCGGGACGGTCCATGGGCATCGTGCCGACGGCGGTTTCCGTCGTGTCGATCAGCAGGTCGTCGGGTCCGCGACCAAAGACGTGCATCGCCCAGTTGCCAAACCGGTACGCCGAATTGCTCAAGCTCTGATTACGCATCGAGACCACGTCGCCGCCGAAATCGGCGCTGCGTACGTCGTTTACCTGCGACAGCACGTCATGGTACCAGGTGTGCAGGTGCCGCAGGTTTGCGTTCCAGCCGAGCAACCCTGCCGGAATGGCCAGGAAAAACAACGCGCAACCTGAAACCGTTCCTAGTGTCGCCCAGCCCGCCCGCCACAACGGCGGCGGGTCGGTTTCGCCACGCGGCGCCACCCACAACACCGCCAGGCAGCAGGCCGCGGGCAACAGCGGGGTGAATTTGAGCACGATCGGCAGGGCCAGCATGACACCACCGAGGAACCAGTCGCGCGAGCGCTGCCCGCGCGCCACCAGCCGAAAGCCGACGAGCAGCGGATACAGCTTGGCAACGCCGATCTGCCCACGTTGCAGGCAATTCAGCGCGGGAAACAGCACAGCGGCCAGCGCCAGCGGCAACAGCCAGGCAGGCAAACCATGCAGCCCACCTGCCGTAGCAGCCGCCACCAGTTTGCGGCATTCAAAATAACAGCCGAAACAGAGGGCTGCGGAAATCACAAACCAGACTGCGACCTGCAGTTGCGGGTGCAATGCATGCAGCGGAGCCATACACAGCGCGAACAGAGGCGGGTACAGGTAGGTCCAGCCGCGAATGTTGGCCACGCGGTACGGTTCGCGTCCATCGAAGAACGCCGCCCCCGCTTCAGTGTACACAGTAAAGTCGGTCATGTGCAGGTCGGGTCGCGCCAGATCGACCACGCCCCGGCGCTGCACGTCGACGAGCCCCCAGACCGCCAAGGCGAGTGCCACGCCCAGAAATATCCGCCAATTTCGCCGCATGTCGGCGGCTGGTTGATAGTCATTCATCGCCAGACTGCAAGCCTGAAAACTGATCCCCGAAATCTGACGCGCCTAGAGTTCCGGTGTCGCATCGGCATGCCGCATGCGGGCGGCGCGGGCCAGGGCCATCAGTGGGAAATAAATGCGGTACAGGTGGTACTTGAGATAAAACACCTTGGGAAAGCCGGTTCCGGTATAGGGGCGTTCGTCCCAGGTTCCGTCTTCGCGCTGGGTATCGAGCAGAAACTGCACGCCGGCCTCGACGGCGACCGAATGCACTTCACCCGCCGCGAGCAACCCCATAATGGCCCAGGCGGTTTGCGAGGCTGTGGGTTCTCCCTGCCCGCGCAGGGCGGGTTCATCGTAGCTGCGGGGCGATTCGCCCCACCCGCCGGATTCATGCTGGGCGGCTTTCAGCCACTTGACGGCGCGGCGGATGCGCAGTGACGACTGGGGAGTGCCGATCGCGGTCAGCCCCACCAGCGCTTGCCAGGTGCCGTAAATGTAGT
This sequence comes from Planctomycetota bacterium, assembly GCA_021781115.1. Lineage (GTDB taxonomy): Bacteria > Planctomycetota > Planctomycetia > Planctomycetales > Planctomycetaceae > JAJXXL01. Next base: position 11,562 of record JAJXXL010000411.1, on the reverse strand, counting down.
TGACGCCCCACCGACCAAACCAGCAGCCATCGGGTTCTTGTTCACGCCACAGAAAGTCGAAGGCGCGGAGTGCAATCGGGTGGTCGGCCGGCATGCCTAGTCCGGCAAACATTTCGAGGTTGCGGGCGGTGAGGTCGGCGGTGCTGGGGTCGATCATGGCGTTGTGATCGGCGAAAGGCACGCGTGTGAACAGTTCGCGGTCGTTGTTGTTGTCGAACGCGCCCCACCCGCCATCGCGGTTTTGCATTGCCATGATCCACCGCGCGCCGCGGCTGATCGAATTCAGCAGGGGCCGCATCGCCTCGATTTCGGCCACGGCCCCCGTGCCGGCGACAGGATCGCGGCGGGCCAGAACGGTCGAGCTTTCGATCGTCGTTGCCAGACCAGTCGGCTCGCCAAATCTGAATTCGGCGAGCCATTTTGACTGTTCGGTTTCAGGCAGGCTGCGTGTGAGCGCCATAACGACCATCGAAGTGTCGTCAATGTCGGGATAAAACCGGTTCTCGAACTCGAAGAACCAGCCCGAGGGTTCGGCCGCGGGTCGGCGGACCGACCAGTCGCCGGTTTCACGAACTTCTCGGGCCAGCAGCCAATCGACCGCGCCACGAATCGCGGGCGATTGCGACGACACGCCGGCCTCGCGGAGTGCAATCGTCGCGATGGCCGTGTCCCACACCGGCGATTTGCACGGTTGCAGGCGTATTGTGTCGCCTTCGCGAATCGAGAGCTTTTCCAGTTCGTGCAGGGCGCGGAGCACGTCGGGCGAATCGTCGGCGTGCCCCAGGCACTTCAGGGCTACGATGCTCCAGACGATGGGCGGAAAAATCGCACCCAGGCCGTCGCTGTCAGCGAAGCGTGCCTGCATCCACGCGCTGGCGCGGCGGATGGCTTCGCTTCGCAATGGTGTCATCTTCCACCGGTCGAGCAGTTTCAAACCACGATCGACCCGGTCAAATACGACGTGCCAGTTAACCCACGACGGGCGTTTCAGGGCGTCGACCGCTGCCGAGGGGGGCATGGTGGTTGGCAGTTCTTCGGGCGACTTGCGAAACAGTTCGCGAAATTGCTGCGATTCAGGCAGTTCGTGCCGGGGCTTGAATGCCCACAACAAACTGAGTGGAATCAGAATCGTGCGCGACCAGGCCGACATTTCATAAATGTTGAACGGGCACCACGGTGGCAGCAAAATGATTTCTGGGGGCACGGCCGGGCACTGGGCATAGGAAATGGCACCCAGCAGCGCGAAATAATATCGCGTGAAGCTGTTGACGCCTTCGGCCCCGCCTGCCGCCAGAATGGCTTCGCGGGCGCGAATCATGCCGGGTTCGTCGGCACGGTGGCCCGTGATTTTGAGCGCCCAGTAGGCCTTGACCGATGCACTGATTTCGAGATCGCCGCCGGGGTAAATGGCCCAACCGCCGCCGGGCAGTTGCTGCCGGGCGATATAATTCGCCGCCTGGAGGGCGATTTCTGACTGACCGCGGCCCAGGTAGGCCAGCAGCAGGATGTATTCCGATTCGAGAATCGTGTCTCCCTCGAGTTCGCCCACCCAATAGCCCGCGGGCGCCTGGTGCTCCAGGAGATAATCGCGAGTGCGGCCGATCGCTGCCTGCAATCGCGGCCACTGGCCGGTTTGCGGTTCCTGCAACGAAGTGCGCGGGGCGGCGATTTCGGGTTCGGCGGGCAGTTCGTGTGCCTCGTCAAATCGAAACCTGCGGCTTCCCGACCAGCCTGAACTCATTCGAAACCCTCATGACAAGCAATCGAACGGAAACGATGCTCGCAGTTGCCGACCGCCGCCTCGCATCCAGGTCGCGACGACGCCGAAACTGCGGCAGGATGTTACGTGCAACCCCGATTCAGTGCAACGTCAAAGTGGGCTGCGGCAGACTGTGCCGGGCTGGTGGGCACACCCGCCAAGACCCGGCCCCGTTGAACTCGCGCCGGCTCGACAAAAACGCCCCACAACTCCGAAGAATTGCGGGGCGATTGTGAACGCTGACTGATTGGGCGGTGCGAACTTCGCCGCAGCCTATTCCTTTTCGCGGAAGGCGTCGTGGCATTCGCTGCACGATTTGCCGGCCTTTTCAAACGCCGATTTCGTTGCGGCCGCGTCGTTTGCCTTGAATCCCGCCGCAACCGCTGACATGCTGGTTTGCATTTCGAGTGCAAACCCCTTCCACTTCGGCACCTGCGCCGGATCCTTCACTTCGTGCGTGTCGTCATGCGCGGCCAGAGCCAGTACGGCGACCACGCTGGCGTCGCGGCTGGCGGCGTTGGCATCGGTGGGCGCCTTGCGAACATTCTTGCGAATTTTGCCCGTCCGTTTTTGAACTTCCGTCATGACCTTGCCCAAGCGGGCGAGCTTGTTCCATTCGTGATCGAGTTTGGCAGTGCCCGCCTTGCCGCCATGCGCTTCCTTCACCGCGGCTAAGCCCGCCTTGGCCGCATCGAACGACGTGCTTTGGGCGACGCTGATCGCCGCGTCGCGCAGCGCGGGCGCCGATTTTTTCAATGCCGAATCTTCAGACGATTCGGCGATCGCCTGGGCCAGCACGGCGAGCACGCCGGCATCAGTGGGGATTTGAGTCTTTTTCCCTTGAAGATACGTGTCATTGCTTTCGAGCGCCGCTTCCAGCGACTGAATCTTGGCTTCGGCCTCCAGCACCAGGTCGGCGGCGGGCGCGACTTTTTCAATCTTGACCGGCGCGGCGGCGAAACAGGGCGCCAACAGGACGGCAAGCACGGCTGCGCACGCCACGCACCCAACAGATTTCTTAATCATGAAACTCTCCTTCACAAATTCAGAATTGTGTGAGAAACACGGCTCGCATTGGGAACCGGGTTTCCGAACGCACAGTGGTCCGTCAAGTTGCCCTGACAGGCGGTACACAAAACAAAGCCGCCGGCATCCAAATGTCGCCGACGCGATCCTCCGAAACCGGATTGTGGGCAATCGGCGCAGAGGTTGTCAACTCAGCGGTACTGCGCAGAAAGGCGCAACGCGCAAAGGCGCAAGGCGCATTGTGAGTTGTCCTTTCGTGCGGTGCGTTCTTACCGCTCCGCGAATCAGGGCCGATCGTTCACTGGGCTTGCCCGCCGACAGTGACCGATTGCTGGTCGTAATGGCACGCGGTGGCGATCGTCGCGCACTTCAATATCGCAATTGCGTGCTGCGAGCAGGCCCACGAACCCGACAGCGCCTGTGGAATCGGGTAGGTCAGGAAAAATTTTGACACCCCGGGGGGGAAGTCAGGCATCGCCAGGATAAAGCAGCCGGCCGCAGGTTTTGCAAAACATGAGCTGGCCCGAACGCAAGCCGAGCAGCATTTGCGGCGGGATGTTCACGTAGCAGCAACTGCAATTCGTGCCCTCGATGGCCGCCAAGGCGCCAGCCCCGTGGGCCAGCACCAGCCGCCGGTAAACAATCGACGCCTCATTCGGCAGGTGTGATTCAGCCTCGGCCAGCGCGGCCTTAAGTTCGGCGGCACGGGTTTGCAAACCCATTTCGGCCGCGGCCACGTCAGCAGCGAAGCGAGTTTCTTCGGCTTTGGCGGTTGCGAGTTCAGATTCGATCTGCCGGGCGGCGATCTGGCCAGCGTCGACCTTTTCGAGCGATTCGAGAATCTCGTCTTCGAGCACGCTGTTGGCGACGGTGTCGGCCTCGATTTGCTTTTTAATGATGTCAAATTCGCGGTTGGAACTGGCGGCGTTCAGCTTGGCCTTCAATTCGTGAATCTTTGCCTCGTTCGATTTCAGTTGCAGTGACTTTTGATCGGCCGCCATTTTCAGGGCTTTTTGCTTTTGCCGCTGTTCGTCAAGGTCTGCCTGCTTTTGAAGGATCAACTGTTGGCGGGCCTTCAATTGCCGGGGGCCGCGCTCCAGGTGGTCCTGCACGTCCTTGAGCTGCAGGTGCAGGTGGTGCAATTGTTTGAGCCTGTTGGTCAACGACCGCTCCATTTACAACTCTCCGTTTTTCGAAGCCGCCCCGGGGCGGCGATGCATCGCTGGGCCGGCATGATTGCCCGCCGTGGCGCCCCGCGCGTTGCGGGCGATTTTCCGCAACGGTCCAGTATAACCCGGCAGCGGCGAAAGTCTGCACGCCGACAGTGGACGGCGGCAAATTTCGTCGCGTGCGGTTCTGCGACGACGTCAGGTTTCAGTATACCTTGATCGTGGCTCGGGTGCGAACCCTGCGGGGCACGCGGTCGCGGTGCCGCCCATTTGCCCGCCCCGCAGCTCCGAGCGGCCTCGCAGTTTTGAGTTCGATCAAACACAACCGCCGGTCGATTTCGACCGGCGGTTGTGTGGGTGTCAATTGTTGGCGTTCGTCATTGTTCCGTCGAGAAAGCCCTTGAGCTGCCGACTGCGAACGGGGTGTTGCAACTTGCGAACCGCTTTGGCTTCGATCTGGCGAACACGCTCGCGGGTGACTTTAAAGATCCGGCCCACCTCTTCGAGGGTGTAGGTGTATCCATCGCCCAAACCGTACCGCAGCTTGATGATTTCCCGTTCGCGGTAAGTCAGAGTTTTCAGCACGTGGTCGATCTTGTCCTTGAGCATTTCCTGCGTGGCGGTATTCACCGGGTTTTCGAGGGCGTTGTCTTCGATAAAATCGCCGAAGTAGCTGTCTTCGCTTTCGCCCACCGGCCGATCAAGGCTGATCGGGTGCCGCGAAATCTTCAACACCCGCCGCGTTTCTTCCAGCGACACGCCGGCCGCCTCGGCGGTTTCTTCGATCGTCGGTTCGCGGCCTTCGTCCTGGACAAGCCGTTTGCTCACTTTGCGGAGCTTCGACATCGTTTCGATCATGTGCACGGGAATGCGAATCGTGCGGGCCTGATCGGCGATGGCCCGCGTGATCGCTTGGCGGATCCACCAGGTGGCGTAGGTCGAAAACTTGTAACCACGGCGGTATTCATATTTGTCAACCGCACGCATCAGGCCCGTGTTGCCTTCCTGAATCAGGTCGAGGAAACTCAAGCCGCGATTGCGATACTTCTTGGCGATCGACACCACCAGCCGCAGGTTGCCGCCCGAAAGCTCGCGCATCGCCTGTTCATAGGCGGCATAGCGGTCGATCAGGGACGCAATCCGGGTTTTGAGGCTGTCGGGCGTCTCCATCGTGAGCTGCATCAGGTCGTGCAATTCGCGCTGCAAATTCGCCCGCTCGTCCTTGGCTGATTTGAGGTGCCGGATGTGCTGAATCTGGTGGTGCAGGTCGCTCATGCGACGGGAAATCTGTTCCAGCCGCTTGAGCGTGGGTTGCAGCCGCTGAATTCGCAGGCTGAGTTCCTCGAGCAGGGTTACCATTTTCCGGCGGCGAACTGTCAGCGCGTGGCGGGCAGCCGAACGCTGCGCCTCGGTTGAGTCTTTGGCGGTGACGACTGCAAAATCGGCGACGTTCAGCTTGCGAAGCTCGTCGAGCGTGGCCAGGTTGCACGGCATGCGGCCGGTGATCTGCTCCTTTTCCAGCCCCTCGGTGACCGACACCTTGATCGTGCGGTCGAACGGCAGTTCGCCCTTTTGCACACGAGTGAGCAGGTCGATCGCCGACTTCATCGCGTAGTCGCTTTCGAGCAACTCGCGGCGGAACCGCTTGCGAGTGACCTCAATCTTCTTCGCGATCGAAATTTCCTCTTCGCGGGTGAGCAGGGGAATCTCGCCCATTTGCGTGAGGTACATCCGCACAGGGTCTTCGATCCGCCGCGATTGCTCGCCCGTTTCGGGTTCGCGTGGCTTGGCCGCCTTGCCCGACCGGGCCCGTTTCTTTTCGGGCGGGCGGTTGGGGCGGGCGGCGTCGGTACGAATTTCGAGGCCGAGTTCCTCGAGCGTCATCAGCAGGTGATCGAGCTTCTCGGGGTTCACCGCCTCGTCGGGCAAATAATCGTTGACTTGTGCAAAAGTGAGGAATCCTTGTTCCTGACCTCTCTCAACCAGCGTCTTCAGGTTGTCGTCCAGCCGATGCACAGGGAGATCCTCCGGGAAGTCTATTTCAGGGTGATCTTGGTACTACGTTTGAGGTGAAATTCAGATGCCTGCCGCAGTAATTCTTTTTGTTCAGCGTTCAGGTCGGGTGCGGAGGGCGGCAGGTGTGGGCCGGAAAGCGCAGCGGCAGGCGGCGCTTTCATTTCCCGCAACCGGCGCAGCGATTGAAGCGTATGCGAAAGCAGTTCCTTTCCGGCGCAAATTTGCCGTGCGTGCTGATCGACGAGCGCCGCCAAGCTCTTTAACCGAGGGTCTTCGAGGACGGTCGTCACCCGCTCGTAACCGGGGCTCACGCCCTCGGCGGCCAATCGGTAACACAGTTCCAGCAGCGATTTCAGCCCGGGATGGGTGAAATCGGCGACGGCCACTTCGCCGCGCACCACGCTAATAACTTCAGGCGCCGTGAAGATAATTCCCAGCAATTCGCGCTCGAGTGCGATTTCGGGTGGGAGAATCCTGGGTAAAAGGTCGGCGTCTTGCGTGAGGTTTGCGGCTACGGCGGCCGAGCCGCCGGGGGGCAGGTGCGACGCTTTGTCGAGCCGATGCTCGAATAACCGCTTGCGCAACACCTGTTCGGATACCGATAGGCGATGCGAAAGTTTTCCGATGATAATGTTTTCGCGCTCCTGCCACGCGCCGGCCAGGCCTTTGCCAACCTGCGGTTGCACTTGGCTCAACACGTCGAGCATTTCGCGCAGCACACGGGCGCGGGCATCGATGGTTTCGATCCCAAACCGGGCAATCACCGCGCGAAACTTGAACTCAAAGGCTTCAACAGCGGCGGCGATCAGCGCTTGCAGGTTGGCCGCTCCATGCCGGGCGAGGTAATCGGCGGGGTCAAGCCCTCCAGGAAGCGTCAGGACTTTCAGGTCGACTTCCTGGGCGAGCAGCTTGGGCAATGAGCGTTCGGTGGCCTTCTGGCCGGCGGCGTCGCCGTCGTAAACCAGAACCACTACACGGGCGAAACGTTTCAACCGGGCGACGTGGTCTTCTGTCATGGCGGTGCCGAGCGTGGCGACGAAGTTTGTCAGGCCCGCCTGATGAGCCATAATGCAATCGGTATACCCTTCGACGACGACCGCCGTTTCAGTTTTGATGATCGCGTCGCGGGCGGCGTCGAGGCCGTACAACAAGCGGCTTTTGCTGAACAGCACGCTCTCGGGGCTATTCCAGTATTTTCCGTGGCCGGTGTCGCCGCCGGGCAAAACACGTCCTCCAAACGCGACGGCGCGACCCCGTTCGTCGTGAATTGGAAACAACACGCGATCGACGAAATTATCGAAATAACCGGCAGACTGCTCACGTTCGCCCACCAGCCGTGCCGCGTGCAACAGTTCGGGCGAAAACCGGTTGCGTGCGCGGTCGAGCAGCCATTGCCAGTTATCAGGGTGATAACCGAGGCGAAACCGGGCAATGGTTTCGGCGGTGAGGCCGCGTTCAGCGAGATAATTTCGGGGCCGCTCACCCATCGGCGATTTGAGCAGACATTCGTGAAACTCGGCCTCAGCCCAGGCGAGCACTTCGTACAGTTGAGGCTTCGAATCAGCCCCCGGAGCAGGCTGTTGCTGTTTCCAGCTCGCCGGTATCGAAAGATTGGCGCGGGTGGCCAGAATTTCGAGCGCTTCGCGAAATTCACACCGCTCGTGCTTCATAATGTACGAAAAGCAATCGCCCCCTTCTTTGCACGACCAGCAGCGAAACGACTGGCGATCGGCATAGACTGACATCGACGGGCGGTGGTCGTCATGAAACGGGCACAGGCCGACGAAATCGTGCCCCCGGCGATGCAGGGCCACACTTTCGCCGATCAAGGCCACGATGTCGGTTCGAGAACGAACCAACTCCTTGAAATCTTCGGAAAAAAGTGAAGACACCGGCGGCTCCCGACCGTGGGGCAATTCAACAACCGAGGAAAATCAGAGCAGTTTTTGAAACCCGCACCGCGTTGCCAAGGGGGCACCCAAAAGGCGAACCCGGCCCGCGCTGGCTAAGAAACCGCAGCTCTCCTTGCCGCCGACACCAGTGATTCTACTTGATAAACACCGGGGGTCAAGAAAATCGCACGCGAAGTTGCGACGGAAGTCTTGGGTGCAAGTGCTTGGACGACATTCAGTTGCGAACTCTTCGAATTCCGCAAACAGAGAACAAGCCGAAGCGGCAACCGAATCGCCCAATGCTTCGCAACCCGCACGGTCGCGTCAATGCGACGCGATTATAGGAAATGGGGCGAATGGTTGGGAAGTGCGGTTAGAAAAGCCCACAGATTGCGGGGATAAGGCGCGGCCGTGCCAACCGGGTTGCGGCCCATGCGGTCAGTGCCCCGAACTGCCCGCCCACCCCGGAATGGAGCGCTGACTCTATCGCTTTGTCGGCGTCTTGTCGTCCGGGCTTGCAATGCGCGCGGAGGATTTGCCGCGAAGGTCGGCGGCGGGATCGTCGGGCAGTTCGCGCGCAGGTAAGCGCGACGCAGCCGGAGCTTGACCGGCAATGGCGGTCGAGGCCGCACCCGGTTCGCCGGGTTCAACGATCGTCTTGGGGTGGGCCGCGGTGTATGCATGGGCCGTCAGTACGAGCAACTGCTTCCGGCGGGCATCGGAAATGCCCTCCGTGTGGCTGACGATATGTTCGACCCAGTCGGGCCGCCGCGACATCGCGAGCGACATCATTTTGAGGAACAGGCTCACCTCGCAGAACGTGCGATCGGTCAGGTTGACTGTCAGCGGCGATAACAGCTTGGCCACAACCTCGACGGTTTGCGACGGAAACGAGACGAACAAATCAGCGCGATGCGTGACGTACACTGTGCCGTCGGCCTCACGGAAAAAACTGGTTTGAAGCAGCAGCAACGAGCGGGCTTTGATCGGTTTGGAAAGCAATGTCGTCTGGTACAGTCCATCGCACAGCACGAGTGTTTTGTCGATTCCCTGATACAGCAGTTCGACAGTGCCGGTGGTGCCGTCTTCCGTCACCCCTTCGTAGGTGTTCGCCGAGGTCTGCCGCATTTGCAGCTTGGAAATGTTCATGGCCCGCCAGATGCTGACTGCCACGTCAGGATGGTCAACGAAATAACTATACACATCGGGGTCGACCGCGAACGCGAGTTTGGGCAGGCGGCGAAAGTAGCTGATCGAGTGCGTGATTTCTTCGACGCGAACACGTTGTTCCGGACGAAGCTGGTCAAGCGGAAGTGCCGCCAGCGCAGCCTTTCGTGCCGTCGAAGACGACGTGCCCTTGTCTGACCCGTCGCCGAGATCCACATCATGCCCCTCGGCCCGCGCACGCTGTCCCAGAATGCGGCTGCTGACCGATTTGAAATCGGCCAGGGCATTCGTGGCCGCGTGCGATTTCGCCGGCGCAGTGGCAGGCGTGGACGTTGCGGGGGAATCGGCGGCAGAAAGCAGCCCGCCGTACGCGAGACGCCCCACGGCATACAATAGAATCGTGCACAGGCCGGCGCTCCGTCGCAAACTCATTGAGGTCATACAGGTTCCTTCCCGAGCGCCCCACGGTACGCAGAGCCGCGAGATTTTCAAACCGCGCAAGGCCCGCACCTCGCGCTGCCCAGTTCAAACGCCCGAAGGCGCCAGCCAGTGCACACGCGACGCGCCGACTCAGGCCGACTTACTGTTTTGGTTGCCTGATTCATCGGCAGGGAAAAACCGCGCTCAGCAATGGAAATGAGGCAAACCCTGCGGGATATCGGGGTTTTCCGCAGTAACTGTAAAACTGGAGAACTTGAGAAGCATGCACCCCTGACAATAATCGCGGTGCGGCGAGCCCTGACAGACCGCATTCCGCAAGTTCCGTACGCGCGGAACTGCCGCTACCAGCTCGTACCTCGAATTCCGACAAATGCAGACGCCGACAACTGAATTGATGAACAGTCGTGAATTATCTGAATCGGATTTCCGTTTCGCGTCTCGCCCACGCCCCATGCATGCGGCTGGGCGACGGTACTATTGTGGACAGCAGCGTCAGCCGCGGCGCATTTGGTTATGCCGCTGCCGGTTGTGCCTGACGCACATCAGCCGGCTTTGGGCAGGGATACGGCGACTTGGGGCGCGGTTGCATCGTCAGCTCTCGCCAAGGGTGAACTTGCTTCGCTGGCGGCAACTGCTGTCGCCGACACCTCTTACTTTTTGCGTCCTTCGCGTTTTCTTGTGGCAATTGTTCTTGAGCTGCACTGGCGTGCCGAGAGCCGTTGCCATTGGCTGACGTCTTGACAAGGGCTGCTGCACAAAACGTTTTCGATTCAGGGCAGGCTGCGTCAGCCACAGTGCACGTGATTTGGTTGCTGTCCGTTGTGCATGACGCTGCCCCTGACGCCGGCGGCCCCAATGGTTTTTTGTCGTTTCGGTCACGCGTCGTCCTTAATGAGGGGATGTCATGCCTGCCTACGCCCGGCAAGAGATTGTGGCGACAGCCCCAATGGGCGTGTATCACGGCGTAGCGCGGTGCGTCCGCCGGGCCTTTCTGTGCGTCAAGCGGCTGGTTGATCGACGCCCGTCGAATCGTAAATCGGCCGGCAAACTGACGCCTACGGCAGCACTTGCAGGTGAAGCCCCTGACGGCTGGCTGTGTGAATTGACACTCGATGACGGGCCGTCGGCTCGCGCCAACGACATCGGTACGTCACCGCACGCCGAACCGCTGCCTGCGCAGCCGCGGCAGATCAACACACCGCGTCGAACCGGTTCGACGCCACCGCACAGATCGAACCCTGGCAGTCAGTCGGCGACGCACCCCGGTGAAACGGCCGCGGCCATTGGCCGCCGGGCGTCGAACAAAGGCTTTCTGCCGCTGCAGACTGACAAATACCGGAAGCTGCTCGACTGGACGGGGCGTTCCGTGCGCAGCGACAAGCGGGGGGCCATTCCCAGCGAATTGGCGCCCATTCTCGAACGCTTGCAGGTCAATGGCGACAACTGGGTCGAAACGGTACGCAACTTCGGCGTCTGGTTCAAGCGGGCCGCCGGCCGGGCGGTGTCGCTGGCCGACGCGGCGGCGGGCAATGGCCGGCAGTGGTTTCAGGGCCTGGCGCACGCGCAGTCGGCGTTTACCTGACGCGGGTGTGTCGCGGGGCGTTGGGCAATTTCAAGTGCCGGCCGGTATGCCAAGGGCGTGAAACGGGCATCATTGGGGACGATGCGTCAGTTGTCGCTGAATGCGGGCAGAGTACGGGCATTTTTCTGGTGTTCGCACGCTTCATGCGACCGTTGCGCGCAGATCCTGATGGCGTTCATAAATCTGGATGTCTTAATTCGTTTTAATGCGTTTTTCAGGGCGAGCGCGTGACATGCAACGTTCAATCATCACCGACGCCCCAGCCCTGCAAGGGCGCAACAAAAACGTGGCGGATATGGAAAACGCCCATTGACCACAACCCGCATTCTGTTTCGCCCTTTCAGGGCTTTGTCGCCGGTCTTGCGTCCAAAACCTGGGGCGTTGCCCCAGGCTGGAAATGTGATGCCCTTTCAGGGCGGCCATGAAGGTGCGGATTTCCGTGCTTGGCCCCATGCAAAAACGCCCGTCCCCTCCGAGCCCCGACCGTCAGGGAGGGGTTTTCACCGACAA
>JAJXXL010000007.1 GCA_021781115.1 Planctomycetota bacterium | reverse complement strand
ACCAGTGAGTATTTGTAGTGGGTCGAAAACTTCTGCACCGCATCGAGCACTTCGAGGTAAACCTGGTGGTACATCTTGGCCTGGTTCCGGCCCAGTTCACGCTCGCCAATCCGCTGCATCTGCTGAAACTCGGTGGCCAGCCGGGTGCCTTCTTCTTCGCGCTCGCGAAACTCAGGGCTGTCTTCCTTGAACGTGCCACTTTTCAACTCGGCATCGAGCGCCTTGAGCTTTTCGGCAATGGCTTTCATTTTCTGCTCCTGCCCGCCGAGCTCCTCCTTCAGATCTTCTTGCAGCGCCTCAAACTTTTTGTATTCATGAAACACGCGTTCCAGGTCAATCAGACCAACCTTGAACGCCGCCTCTGGCCCCGCGGCAGGCGTTGCGGCGCCCGGTTCGCCCTGCGCGGCGCCAAGAAACCAGCCGATGCCCATGAAGCACGACACCAGGCCGGCCACGGATGCGATAATTCTCTTCACGGCGATGCACTCCTTTGCTGTGCCGAATTGCGGGTTGCGATGCGGGCCACAGGGCCTGTTTCACCCGGGGGAGACCAGACGGCAATCCCGAGCACCGGGATCTCGACGTTACGAAACGTGTTTGTTTGACGACTTCTGAACATGAACGGCTTGGGCAAACGACGCCGAGTGCATTCGAATCAACGCGGTCCGGCTGGCCTCAGCGATTCGCCTCCGATTCAAGGCACGGTATTTCGCATACCTGCCAAATCTCGTCAAGACAAGAATCTGCGTGCTCGCGTCAAAATTCGCAGGCGGAATTCGCGACAACCTGACGCCGCACGGCATCGACAGCCGGTTCCTGGTTGGACGACAAACCGAACCGGCTAACGTCTGGCTGCAGGTCATGGTTGCCCGGCGTCTTATTTGCGCACAGGCGGCTCTTTATCGGCCTGACCGGCGGTTTGGGCCGCGCGCCGCCGGATCGGCCCGACGGCCTGCATTTCCGGCGAGTTCAGTTCGGTCAGAACCTCGTCGGTAATGTTGCGATCGGGCCGGTGGTAAATCAGAAACTGCTGCAGCGCAGCCCGCACCTGCCCGACCTCGGCGCTGTCGGGGTTGTTCGGCGAGTGCTTGACAACCAGCGTAAACTCGTGCCGGGCCGCCACGGTTTTCACGGCTTCGAGTACCTCCAGATAGGTCTGGTGATACAGCCGGGCCTCTTTACGTTTGAGGTCGCGGTCGCCCGCTTTTTGCAGGCGTTGCAGGTCGACTGAGAGCCGCGCGAGTTCCGTTTCGCGGTCGCGGAAGGCCGCGGTTCCAGACCGGATTCGCCCGCTTTGCAGGTCTTGCTCGATCGGCCGCATCTGGTCGACAAGTGCTTGTGATTTACGCTGCAGTTCAGCCACTTCCTGGGCCCAGTCCTTGTGCTGCGCTTCGAACCGCTGGTAGCCGTTGAAGACGCGCTCGAGATCGACGACGGCGATCTTTTCGGGGGCATCAAACGTCGCTGAGCCGGGCGCGTCGCCGCGAGCCAACGACGAGCATACGGCGAGCATCAGGCCGGCAAGCAACAGCAGGGCGTGGCAATTGGCGTGGCGCATGGGCCTGTTCCTGGCGGCGAGATGGGGGGTCATCGTTTTTGGCGGCGATCCTGGGGTCGATCGGTTTTTTCGTCGGCCGGGGCTGCGCCCGAGGTCTGCTCGATGGCTGGCGGCGACGTCTTGACCGACTCGGCGAACCGGGCATTCAGGTACGCCACGACTTCGCCGGTAATTTCGCGCTCACGGCGGTAATAGAGCAGTTCGGCGTCCATTTCGCGCTGCGCATGGGGCGGTGCCGTGCCGAGGACGACTCCGCCGCCGATTTGCACGACCAGGGTGATGTCATGCCGCCCCGCAATCTGCCGCACGGCGTCGAGCACGTCGCGATGCAACTCGTGGAAGATTTTCGCTTCTTTGCGCATCAGGTCGCGCTGGCCGCTCGCCTGAATCTGCCGCGATTCGAGCACGAGCTTTTCCCCCTCGGCTTCGAGCCGGGCAAATTCGTCGCTCTCGGCGTCTAATTCGCCAGATTCGAGGCGTTTTTCAATGTCGGCAATCTTGTCAGCGAGGTATTTGACCTTTGCCGCCAGAGTCTCAAGGTCACCCTGAAATTCGGCGCGCAGCACTTCGAGCCGTTTGTACTCATGAAATGCGCGTTCGACATCGAGCAGGCCCACCCGGTCGCGCGCGCGCGCCGAGCCCCGGTTTGAAGGCGACTCCTGGCCAGCCGCCGGGCGCGGCCCCGCGCTGGCCAGCATCACCGCCGCAAACAACACCGCGAATCGTACAACGCAAAGCATGACTAGCGATCTTTCGTGCAACGTCACTGCAACTGCGGGCCTGGCATCAGACGCCGGGGCAAACGGGCTGACGACGCCAGCAGACGATGGAATTCTCCGCGGCGTACAGCCGCCCGGACGTCGCGGGGGGTGTATTCTGCAAACCCAGCGGTTGGCGTCAAGAGGAACCGTCGTACCAACGACCATTCGGCCGGCATACGGTTCAACCGGGAATCCAGATCGGCGGATTGGTTGCGAGCGCCGCTCGGGGTTTGCGGCGTGCGAGCATCCGCACGAACGGCGGTACGAACAGGCCCCGCCGGCGGTAGTGGTCAACCGGTGCCTGTTCGTCACCGCGGTACGGTTCCCGCAGATCTTCAATGACAAACCCGGCCCGGCACAAACCGCCCACAAGGTCTTCCCAGCGATGCAGGAATTCGACGGCGCCAGGTTCGCGGTAGGACTGATCGTTTCCTGCGGGCAACGGCCCCTCGTGGTAATACCGCGTGCCGATCACATACCGGTCGGCCCGGTCGCGATCGACGATTTGCAGGCTCACGGGCTGTTTGTGCTGGCTGATGTACAACCCGCCGTCGCGCGTCACCCGGGCGATTTCGCGATAAACTGCCGTAATGTCGGGCACGTAACAGGTACTGACCGGTTGATGCACCAGATCGAAACTTTCGTCAGCCAGAGGCGAAAGATCATCCATCGACGTCTCAACGGCCTGAACGTGCAGGTTACGCCGTGCCGCTTCGCGCACATCGAGTTGCAACATTGCCGGGCTGAGGTCCACCACCGTCACGTGGGCGCCTGCCGCAGCGTACAGGATCGACTGCCAGCCTCCGCCCGAAGCCAGGCACAGCACCCGCCAACCGGCAACACTGGCCGGAAGCCACCCCCGGCTGTCAAGCGCGGCCAAAGGCCGCCGCACCTCGTCGTCATCGGCAACTTTGGCGAATTGGCTGCCGCCAGCGGCCAACCGGTTCCAAGCGGCCCGGTTGCATTCGTAAATCGACATGGCGTGAAACCCCGTCGGCTGGTCAGGCTGAACGTTCCGGCGGTTGCCCTGTGGACTGGCAATTTGAAAGAATTGCGGCC
>JAJXXL010000358.1 GCA_021781115.1 Planctomycetota bacterium | reverse complement strand
CTGGACGAAATGGGAATTGTGTACGAATTCGATCGCAAGGAATGGAAGCGGCTGCATATCCTGTACGAGGCCAAGGCGTTTCCCGCCGCCGCCAAAGCGCACTTCGCCAAGCGGGCCGAAGCCGACCGGGCACGGGAGCAGGCGGCGCAGGCCGCGGCGGCCCAGGCGGACGCGGGGAAGACGCGGCGGGACGCGGCGTCTACGGCACAGGCGGGCGCGGAAGCGTCAGGGGCAGCGTCATGTACAACTGCCAGCAGTACAAGCGGTTGCGCTGCGGCTGACGCAGCGCGCCCCCAATCGAAAGCGTCTCGTGCGGCGGCCCCGGTCACGGCGTCGGCCAACGGCAACGGCGCCCTGAATACCAACGCGGCTCAAGATGAATTGCCGCAACACGCGGGGCAAGGCACGCGGCGGGACGCCGCGTCTACGGCACCCACAACGCCCGAACCCGCGGCGGCGTCAGTGGCATCGTCAGGCACAACCGATTGCAACAAAGCAGGTTGCGCCGCGGCTGACGATACAGGGGCTGAGTCGGGTTCGGCCCAACGGCCGGTCTCAAACGCCGGCAGCAGCACCCCATGAAGGCCACCACCGTGAATGTTGGTCGCGATCTTTTCGGACGACTCCAGAATGGCGCGTGTTTTCGAAGTGGGCGCTCTCGTCGTAACCTCCGGTCGCTCACGGGGCGGGGGTGCTGGGGTCGCTTAAACGAGCACGATACTTTTCATAGAGCCGCGTCTGGCGGCTGGAGGGTTCATGCGGACGACCGGCGATGAAAACTGCTTTGTACTGGGTATAGGGTTGAAGTGGTGAGCCATCGGTAATCACAAGACTGGCAGTTTTTCCCGGTTGCAAAGTCCCCAGTCGATCGTCGACGTGCAGGATTTTGGCGGCGGAAATTGTCAGCGCCCGCAGCGCGGCGTCGGCAGGAAGGCCATAGGCCACAGCGGTGGCAGCTTCGAACGGCGCATTGCGGCTGTTTGTGCCATTATTCGACCGGATGCAAAACTCTACCCCCGCCTCATGAAGCCGGCCCGGGTTGGCATACGGGGCGTCGAACGGGTCATAATCGGCCGCCGGCTTTTGCATGACGGGGCCGACAATCACGGGAATCGACCGCTCCTTCAAATCGGTCGCCACCTTCCAGGCATCGAGCCCACCGGTGACCACGATTTTCAGGCCTTCCTTTTCGGAGAATAATATCGCTTCGGCGATTTCCTGACGCGTATTCGCTTCGACGAAGACCCGCTTTTGCCCGGCGAGGTAGGGAGCGAGTGCTTCAAATCGGGGGTCGGAGATCGGCGGCTCAGTTTTTGCCTCAACCGCCGCGTTGCGAAGTTTCGCGTACAGCCGGCCTTGCGCCAGAAACTCGCGGAGCTTCTCAACCCGGGGGGCCTCTTTTGTGGCGGGCCAATTGATCTGTAAACCCGTCGTGTAATCGAGAACCAGGTCGGGCGCAATCCAGCCGTCGAGTTTGATCAGCGAGCACTGCCCGGCGATGACGCCACCTGTCGGGCGGATCAGGGCGGTGGTGATTCCACCGGCCCGCGCCACGGGAATCAGTTCCGAATCGGGGTTTAAGGCCACGCCGGCCCGCAGGTCGGGCTGGAATAGCCCGGTTTCCTGAAAGTCGTGGGTTTCCTGGACTTTGCCGATTTCAGTCAGACCCAGCACAGTTCCCGAGTCGATCAGGCCAGGGTAAGCGTGCAGTCCATCGGCATCGATGACACGGGCCTCACGCGGGATTTCGACATTCGCCCCGACGGCGGTAATGCGATCGCCTTCAATGACGATGGTACCGCGTTCGACCTCGGCGCCTTCCACCGGGTGAATCGCGACGTTGACAATGGCGTACCGTCGCGCGGCGGACAGGGTCAGGTCGAGCCGCTTGTCGCGGACCGCGCGCGAGGGAACAGTGAATGGACCGGGGTGGGCCGAATTTACCGCCGCGGCCGGCGACATGGCCGACGGCTGCTGCTCGCGAAGAAACACCACTTCGCCGTCAATGATCGTCATTTCGCAGCGCGAAAAGGCGTTAAGCGGGTGGCCGTTGAACAGGGCCAGGTCGGCATCCTTGCCCACCTCGATCGAGCCCAATTGTGCGTCGAGATCGAGTTCGCGGGCCGCGTTGAGCGTGATCATTCGCAATGCCGCATCGGGGGCGATATCGCCATAGCGCCCCATCTTGGCGGCCTCCTGGTACAGATGCCGCATCAGTTCGGCGTCGTCGCTTTTCAGTACCACGTTGGCTCCGGCAGCCTGCAACAGCGCCGCGTTCAGGGGCGTGGCGTCATAAGCTTCGACCTTGTAACCCTGCCAGTCGGAAAACGTGCTGCAACTCGCCTGATGCGCAGCGATTTCGTGGGCCACCTTGTACCCCTCGAGTACGTGCTGCAACGACCGCACCCGCATGCCGAGGTGTTCGGCGGTGCGCAGCAACATCAGAATTTCATCGGCCCGGTAACAATGGCAGTGAATGAACATCTGCTGGTCGACAAGTGCGGCCAGCGCCTCCAGCCGCAAATCGCGGCGGGGCGGCAGCAATTGTTCGGCGGCGCCGGGGGGGGCGCTGGCGCGGCGGTAATCGGCCCACTGGCGGCGATAGTCGAGCGCTTCCATAAACGCGCGGTTCAACGTCGCCTCGACCCCCAGCCGCGTGTTGGGAAACCGTTCGGTCTGAAATTTAACATTTTCACCCAGTGCGAACTTGACCCCCTGGCGGCGGGCGGAAACGACATGCTTGCGAGCCAGCTCGCCGTATTTCAGTTTGACGACGACATCCTGCCCACCAATCACATTTGCGGAGCCGTGCAGCAGCCGCACCGCCGTCACGCCGCCCGCGAGGGCGCGGTATTCGGCGGGATCGTCGGTTTTCAGCACGTCGATGACGCGCACTTCGGGAACGATCGATAAGGTGGCTTCGTTGACGCCCGGCATACCGTCGGCGAACATGATGTGGCTGTGCGTGTCGATGATTCCGGGCATTACGAACCGGCCGGCGGCGTCAATCACGGGCATGCCTTCGTCGGGTGCGAGATCCGGGCCAATGGCGGCAATCTTGCCCTGCCGAATGAGAATGGAACAATTCGCCAGCGGCTCGCCCTGGCCCGTGAACACGGTTCCATTTCGGACACACAGATTGCCGCCCGGCGTCATTGGCCGGTTTCGTCGGTTGGACTCAAGCTCGGTCGGCAATTCGCCGGCCCCGGCGACAACCGGGGGCGGGCCTTCGGCAACCGGAATCGGAGGAGGTTTCTCGTCGGTTGCGGCATCGAGCTGAATTTCGACCGGATTTTTCGGAGCGGGCCGGGCGAGTTCAAGCGGCGGAACCCGCTGCGCTGTCCATTTGGTCGCAGCCCCGAACGCCGACTTCAGCGTACCGTTGAGTTTGCCATTCCGGGCGTCGGCGGTGGCACCGGTAAATCGGAGCTCGACGACCTGCGCCCCCGCGCCAATCGCAACAACAAGATTCAACTGCCCGCCGGCGATCGTCGCCGAGACGACTTTCCCGTCGCCCTGTGCACTGTGGAACCGCCCGTTCAGAGAATTGCCCGAATGGACGAGTTCCCACGTGGCCGCCGTTTTGCCGTCGGCCGAGTCAATTGCGATGGTCCAGGTGCCGGCAAGTTCGGCAACGGGTGCGGCGGTTGCGGGCGCATCAGGCGGCTTGTTGTATTCAAACCTTGCTCCATCGGCGAACACATATCGCACCTTGGACTGCTCATCGTCGAACGGGGCGGTCATCACGACCACATGCGCCAGGCTGCCCGCGGTCAGCGTTCCCAGCCGGGTTTCGCGGCCCAGCAGGGCGGCGGCATCGCGGGTGAGGGCGGCGAGTGCGGCGTCGCGCGGCACGCCGGCCTTGATCGCCTGACGGACCGCCTTGAGCAGATCCGCAGGTTCTGGCAGCCCTTCCGTGCACAGGGCAAACCTGATTTTTTCAGCGGCCAGCGATTTCAGCACGGCAACGTGCGCGCGCCACAAATCGCGATGATCGACCTGCACTCGCGTCGGGTCGGGCAGCGCTGGCGTGAGCGATTCGGCTGGCTTTGCCGGCTCGACTTTGGGTTCTTCACCCCAATTCACCTGGACGACAACGCCTGCGCCCGCTTCGCGAATTCGGGCCGCGCATTCCGCCGCGTCGCGCGCGCCCCAGAGTATCACCGGCAACTCCTGCTCCTGGGCAAAGTCGATTGCCCGATGGATCTCGTCACGCGTGGTTGCCGCGAATGCCAGCGGGCGACGTTGTTCGATCAGTTGCCCCAAGGCTTCGAGGGCCGGATCGACGGGCGGACGGGCAACCCCCGCCGCAGCGCGTTCATACAATCGCCGATGCAAGTTGTGCCGCCGAGCATCGAGAAACGCCTGCCGCAAGTGAGCAGTCGCCCCCATCAATGTCGCCGGATACCCCGATTGCCGGGGACCGAACAATTGAAACTCCAACCAAGCCGTTCCTGGAATCGCCGCTTCACGCAGGGGGCCGCCGGCAACGCCGAGCAACACCGATTGCCCACTGGCAATGCGGCCGGCGGGAAGAACGTGCACCGCAGTCACGCCCTGCTTGCGGCGTGATTCCAACAGCGCGGGCTCGGGCTTGAGCGCCGTCTGGGCCTGAAACTCGGGCGTAAGGCTCTTGCGATTGTCGGGTGAGGTGGCTGCCAGGGCAAACCGCGAAAAATCGATCGCGCGCCCTGCAACCGGCGTGGGGGCCTTGCCGGGGTCAATCAGGGTCGACGTTCCGGCGTCGATGAACCCCGCATACACGAACAGCCCGGTTGCGTCGATGACCTCGGCGTCGGCAGGAATCGGCGCGTCCTTGCCTGCCGAAATAATGAGCCCGTCGCGAATGACCAACGTGGCCGCGTCGAGCTCATTGCCCGGCGAAAGCACGAGGCGTGCGTGATGAATGGCCGTCACCCGCGATTCAAACCCGGCCGCGCGCTCGGTCTGCCCGAGTGCCTGGGAAGAAGCTGCGAGAATCCGACAGCAAATGGCAAACGCCACAATTATGCGTCGGAGCGACGCGAACGAACAGACGACAGCGCGAGGACTGTGGTACAAGGTACATTCAATGCCAAATGGGTTCGGCTTCTCGCCAACTGCGATACGCGCCGTGCGAGGTGGTGAACACGCGATACAATCTCTCCAAACTACCAAATCTGTGCCACCGATTCCAGAACTGGCTCTGCCGTGCCGCCTGTTGCGAGCCGACACGGGGATGGGACCACCGGTTTCCTAGAGAGCACGACACGACGGGCGCATAGTGCCCGGGCCTTTGATCGGAGGGTCTTAACTCGGCCATTCGCCAATAGAGGATGGAATGGCAACAGCCGAGCGTGGAAACGCGGCGTAGCACGGGCGTTCCAAGCTCGAGACGAACGTTGCGGCGTCAGCCAGGCGGTCGGCATGGCCGACGGGATTGAGGGCGACCTCGTCATGAGGTGGGCGGCGGATGGCGGGATTCCTGGATTGTCTCAAGTTTTTTTATGAATCTTTCAAATCATGAATTGACAGAAACGTCAGGAAAGATAAGATTGGGGAAGGTGTTGAGCCTGTGTTCTTCAAATTGCATCGACTCTGCCCGCGCTGGAACGTGCGCTCAGGGTCATGAGGGAAGTGGCTCCTCTTTCACCGGCTTGGCTGGAACCCTGCAATCGCTCTTGCAGTACCTGCATTTGGCCTTGTACGACTTGAAATTGGCTGAGTGGTAATCAGGGCGGTGCCGAGCGGCGAGCGGGCTGTGTAAGCTCTGCTTGAATGTGAAGTGACGCTACGAAGAACAACGGTCTCGGCATGATGCACGGGGTTAACGGTTGTTGGAGTCGCAAACGATCGTCACGGGCGACTTCCGTAACCACCCCAGGGGTTGATTGTCTGGCATTTTTGCAGCATTCGGCAAGTGCTGTCGGCTTGTCGGTCCGGGTGGGCCACAGTTTTGCCGGAGAACTCCGAAACCGGGTCGGTGTGGGCTTGGGGTCTGCCTGCCGGCGCGGTTGTTGAGTTGACGCAGGAGTCGTCGTTCGACCTTGTATCGGGCGCTAAAGGTTGGCTTTCCGCCGGGATTTGTGCGGAATACTGATCGGGCGCAAATCGACAAACCCAGAAGAGGTTGCCGCCTCTTCTGTGCAGTGTTGTCGCGTGCAGACTTTTCGCGGAGAAATTCCGCGCACAATCTGGCGACGATTTGCCAGGTGGTAAGTGGCCCTCGGTGCGGTTTGTCGCATGGGCCGCCGTCGATTGCGGCTGCGAATTCGCCTTGGCCCGGGCGAAGTTGCGGCGCATGAAATTTTTTTCTCAAGACCTGCTGGAACTCTGTATGTGTGCAAAGAAACAAAGCTCGCCCAAGGACGATCAGGATTGGCCGGAAGACGATTTCGGCGCGATGGACGAGGGCGAAGAAGAAAAAGCCTCTGAAGGCGAACCCTCGACAACGGCGGGTGAAGGAACCGGCGAAGGCGGCGAAGGCGAAGGCCCGAAGAAACGTCGGCGACGACGGCGGCGGAGATCGAAAAAGGCTGCTGCCAGCGAAGCGGCGCCCGCGGCGGTCGCAACGCCGCGCGAGGTTGTCGCCGCCCCACGGCCGCGCCGGGGCGCTGCCAGCCCGCCTCCTGGGCGCGGCACCGGCGGGCGGGGCGGGCAACGCAACCTGCCGCACCGCAACGGGCGGCATCGCGAACAACCGACGCGTGACCCTCGCGATCCTCGCGATTACGACCGCGACCCAGCGCGCGACAACGCACCCGTGGCGGGGGTCGTCGAGGGTGTGCTCGAAATGCACCCCAAAGGTTATGGTTTTCTGCGCGACCCGAACAACAACTATGCCGCCGGTAAAAGCGACCCGTTCGTGCCCGGTTCGCTCATTGAGAAAGCGCGGCTGCGCGAAGGCGTTTTGATTCGCGGCGAAATCGTCGCTGGCACCAAGGGGCAGGGGCCGCGCCTCAAAACCCTGGAAACGATCGACGGCCGCACGCTCGAAGAGTATCAGAAGGTCAAGCCGTTCGACGAATTGACGGCGATTAACCCGTTCGAACAGATCAAGCTCGAGACTGGGCCAACCCCGATTACGATGCGCGTGATGGACCTGCTGACGCCCATCGGCAAGGGCCAGCGAGCACTCATCGTCGCCCCGCCCCGTACCGGCAAGACGATGTTGCTGCAGGAAATCGCGAATTCCGTCAGCACCAACCACCCCGAAGTGCACCTGATTGTACTGCTGATCGACGAACGCCCCGAAGAAGTGACGGAAATGCGGCGGCGGGTACACGGCGAAGTCATCGCCTCGTCGATGGACCGCGACGTCGAAAGCCACGTACGCACGAGCCAGCTCATCATTGAGCGCGGCAAGCGCATCGCTGAAGCGGGCGGCGACGCCTTTATCCTGCTCGACAGCATCACCCGCACGGCTCGTGCGTTCAACAAA
This sequence comes from Planctomycetota bacterium, assembly GCA_021781115.1. Lineage (GTDB taxonomy): Bacteria > Planctomycetota > Planctomycetia > Planctomycetales > Planctomycetaceae > JAJXXL01. The sequence goes on along the minus strand of JAJXXL010000358.1, from coordinate 6,306 downwards.
TGGGTGGGCAACACGGGGCGGACTATGAGTGGCGGCCTCGACGTCAAGGCGCTCGACATACCGAAAAAGATGTTTGGCACCGCCCGCCGCTTCGATGAAGGCGGTTCGCTCACCGTTGTCGCCACCGCCCTGATCGACACCGGTAGCCGGATGGATGAAGTAATCTTCCAGGAGTTCAAGGGCACCGGCAACATGGAAATGGTACTCAGTCGCCAATTGGCCGACCGCCGCATCTGGCCGTCGATCGACATTTCGCTATCGGGGACGCGGCGCGAGGAAAAAATTCTGCCCGACGACGTTCTGGAAGGCGTCACCTTGCTCCGGCGGAGCCTGGTTTCACTGAGCCAGGTCGAGGCCATGGAGCAGCTCACCAAAACGCTCCATCGATTTCCAACAAATAAGGAGTTTCTGGCGAAGGTCCGCTCGATTCTCTAACCCGCCTCGGCCCCGCCCGATCTGGTACGAGGGTGTTTGCGCCGCTTCGTGAGTCGTGAACCGGCCCCCATGACTGCTGACCTGTGGTGGTATTATTTCTGGGCGGTGCTGCTGGTCATGGCCAACGCCGCCGCTTGGACAACGACGCTGCTGGCGCTGCCGGGCAACTGGGTCATGGTGGCCCTGAACGCCCTGTTCGCGGCGTACATCGTGCGGCCACAGGGGGGCGGCCTGAGCTGGCTGGTCGTGGGTGCGACAGCCGGGCTGGCCGCGTTGGGCGAACTCATTGAAATCATAGCCGGGGCCGCCGGGGTTGCCCGACAGGGTGGCAGCCAACGGGGCATGATGCTGGCCGTACTGGGGGCGATGGCGGGCAGCCTGGCGGGGGCGTTCGCAGGGGTTCCCATTCCGCTGGCCGGGCCGATAATCGGCATTGTGGGCGGTGGCATGTGCGGCGCGTTCGCGGGGGCGTTTCTCGGCGAAACCTGGAAAGGGCGTTCGGCCCAGGCATCGCTGAACATCAGTTGGGCCGCGCTTGTTGGTCGTGTCTGCGGTACAATTGGCAAGCTGGCCGCGGGCGTGGTCATACTCATGCTCACGGCGGTTGCGGTTTTTGCGAGCTGACGCACGAACCGCGACGCGTTGCCTGCGATCATAGTGCGACATGCGCTGCGGCGCTGACCGCGACTGGCTGATTTCCCCTCAACGCGATGGACCACGCGGGTTGCTTACCCATGCCACACCTGCACCCTGAACCATCTGAAACGATTGTTGCCGCCGCGTTCGCGCTGCGGGCCGGGCGGTTGACCGCCCGGCAATTGACGTCCGAGTGCCTCGCGAAAATCGACGCCTGCGAACCGCAAATCAACGCCTGGGTCGAGGTCGATCGGTCGGGGGCGCTCGATCGCGCTGCCGAACTCGATCGCGATTTCGCCGCAGGTCGCTGGCACGGCCCGCTGCACGGCATTCCGCTGGGCATTAAAGACATTATCGACGTGGCCGGATTCGCCACGGCCGCCGGTTCTGCCCCGCGGGCCGGGCAGATCGCCGCACGCGACGCATTCCTGGTGGCACGGCTGCGCGCTGCGGGGGCGATCATTCTGGGCAAAACGGTCACCACGCAATTCGCGGGTTTCGACCCGCCCCCCACGCGTAACCCGTGGAACCTGAACCGCACGCCGGGCGGTTCGTCAAGCGGGTCGGCTGCCGCGGTCGCCGCGGGCATGTGCCTGGGAGCCATCGGCTCGCAAACCGGGGGGTCGATCATTCGCCCGGCGTCGTTTTGCGGCATTGCGGGATGCAAACCGACATTCGGTCGGGTCAGCCTGGCGGGCGTACTGCCGTTGGCAAAGCACCTCGACCACGCCGGCCCGATCGCCCGTTGTGTAGCCGACCTGGCCCTGCTGCTCGACGTGATTGCCGGCCCCGACGCGCAGGATCGTTTGTGTCTGACCGCCCCGCCTCCGTCGGTTTGGGCCGCACTGCAGGGCAACCAGGGCGCGGCGCCGCGAATCGGCACCTTGGCGGGCATGTTTATCGAACGGGCCGAATCGGTGTCCCGGCTCAAATTCGAAGCCGCGTTACGGCTGTTCGCCGCCAGCGGCGCGACAATCAGGGCGGCGACGTTGCCACGGGAATTTGACGATGTGATCCCGCGTCACCGCAACGTGATGGCGGCCGAAGCTGCGGCACAACACCGGTCGCACTATGCCGTGGCTCGCGAGGAGTATCGGCCGCACATTCGGGCGTTGATTGAAGAGGGGCTGGCGCTGTCTGCGGCAGAGTACGTTCGCTGCCGTGACCACCAGGCGCAGTTGTCAGTCGAGATCGACGGCAGCTTCCACGGCTGCGACGTTCTGGCGTGCCCGGCGACGCTTGGCCCGGCCCCCGACCATTCGTCCACAGGCGACCCGGCATTCAATTCGCCTTGGAGCTACACCGGGGTGCCGGTCGTGACGATTCCGCTGGGGCTGGCCGTCGAAAGCGCGGCGCCCCATACGCCCCACGATCGACCGGTCGAATCGCCTTTCGCCACGGGCGACGCGCTGCCGCTCGGGTTACAACTCGTCGCTCGCCGAGGTGACGAAGTGCGATTGTTTCGCGCGGCAGCGTGGTGCGAACGCGTTCTGTCGCCACGTATGACGCCCGCAAGCGGCAACGGAGCCGCTTTCTGAGGGCACGATGTCGGCCGGTGCAGTCGGGCAAACCCGCGTGCCAATCTCTGGACCCCTCACGTGACCCACGAACGTTCTGGCATTTCCCCGACAGCGATCGCGCGGGCCGGCGTGACGTTTGTCGCCGCCGATTGCACCGGCTGACGCTCTTGCTGGACGCGGCCCATGACTTCAATCCAGGTTTCGCGATGCATTTCCAGAATTTTCAGCGCGTCGCGGGCCAACTGAGAGTCGTGGTACAGATCGGCGTTGACGAGCCGTTCATGGACGAACAAAAACAGGGCCTTGAGCCGATCGATCAGCTCGGGGTTGGGTTCGGGGTTCAAGGCCGATAATAGCTCGCTGACGCACGCCCGGCAGCTCGTGAAATTGTTGAAGGACGTTTCAAAGTCGCGGTTTTCCAGCCCCTGAATGGCACGGCGAGCAAACAAAATGGCCGCATCGACGACCATCAGGTGCAACTGCTCGCGCGAAGCGGTCAGCACGCGGTTTTCCAGGTACTCGTCGGCAATTGAACGCATGGGGAGAACTCCTCAGGGGGGGCGAGCGGCAGGGCATTAGGGGCGGAATTCGTCGGCAATCGGTCCTGCGGGCCAGATCAGAGCCAATCAGTCGCACAGACCGAGGTCGATTGGCCGCATCAGCCTCCGGGCGTGCCAGACGACGTACTGGTCGGCGTTGAAGCGGCCGAACTGCTGGCCGGTCGCGACGCCGCGGGAGCGGTCGACGGGTTGCTCAAATACCCGAGCGCAATGCTTTGCAACTGTTGCAGCGCGAGTTGCTGCGATTGCAGGTTCGCGAGCACGGTTTCGGTATTATAAAACTGGGTTGTCAACTGCTGGGTGCGCGCGGTGAGCACCGAGTTGAGTGTGGCGATCTGCGAAGTAATGCTGGTGATCGAGCTTTGCAGCGAATTTGTTTCGGTATTGACGTGCCCGGTGTTGGGGTCGGTGAACGAAGTCAGTGTCGTCTTGAGTTGCGTCGCAAACCCCGTTTTTGAATCCTGGAAGAAATTCTGGACCGCCGTAGGGTTGCTTTGCAGGAGTGCGTTTAGTGACGTGGGGTCGAACGCCAGCGTGCCGTCATTGTTCAGTGTGACCCCCAATTGCTGCAACGAATTGACGGCATTACCAGCGGGACCGTAGGTGTTCGAAACGATCGCGTTTGTCAGCGTCGATTGTGCCTGTGTTGTGACGGGATCGTTTTCGAGAACGCCATGGACTTGCGTCGTCGTGTTATAGCTCGTCTGCGCGGCGGTCTGGGTGACAAAGCTGTTGTAACTTGTAACAAACGATTGCAAATACGTGGCGATGTTACTGGTATTCTGGGCAACCTGCACCTGAGCGGGCGTCGTGCCGATATTTGAGACGTCGACGCTCAGGCCGGGCATGACAGACGAAAAATGATTGGTGCTTGACGTAAGCAGGAACGGATTCGACGTGCTGCCGCCAACGCGCAGCAATGCGTCTTGCCCCTGAGACTGTTCGGCGACCCCCAACCCCAGACCGCCGTCGTCCACGAGGATTCGCCCGGCAGACCCCGATTTATTCGCCGAAATCAGCAGGCGGTTCGGTGCAAATGTCGAACCGTCGTTCACAATCGATGCCGAAAAGCCGGCGCCGGTGGCATTGAGCTTCGTCACCAGGCTGCTCAGCGTGTCGGTCGCCGCGACGGAGACGATTGTGGCATTGCGACTGTCGATGACCGACTTCCCGCCGACCGTGATTGGTGCACCGGTCAGTCGCAGATCGGCGGCGGTCGCGCCGCCATTGACGGCGGTAACTTGCAATGTACCCGTACCGCCAGCGTTGTCGACAAGTTGGAACCCGTCGCCCGTGGAGTTGAGCTGCGCGGTGACGTTGCTGCCCGTCACGGCGTTGATTTCGCTGAGCACGTCGCCGATCGTTTGGGCGTTGTTCGCGAGCGTGACGGTGTATTTGCCCCCCTTCGAATCCGTGATCGTAAACGAACCGGGCTGGACGGCCTGCCCCCCCGGAGCATAGGTCGCCAAGCTTGTGGCTTCATTGACGAATTGCAGGTCGAGGTTGCCGGAACTCACCGAAGATTGTGCGGCGTTGACGGCAATTCCCAGATTGGCGGCGGTTGTTCCCGACCCCACGTCGGCAATGACCAGCGGGCTGCTGGTTGAGCCTGACGTATCGGTGATTTGCAAGCCATCGCCGGCGGAATTGAGTGCGGCCGTGAGTTGCAATTTGACTCCGCCGGTCGTGGTCGCCGAGTTGATGGCATCGATCACGTCGTTCACCGAGGTGGCGTTACTGAGGTCGATCGTAGCGCTGGCACCGGTGCGATCAGTGAGTGTGACCTGCCCAGGTTGCGTGATTCCCTGCCCGCCGCGCAGATTGCGGAGCAGGACAGTGTTCATTCCCGCGACGAGCGGCGCCCCGGTCAGCGTATTGCCGCTGGCGGTCGTATCGAGGCCGAGTTGATGCACGACCGAACTGCCATTGATGTCGGTCACGGCCAGCGGGTTCGAACCGCCGCCGCCAGTGTTGTCGGTCAACACCAGCCGCCCATTAGCAATCGACGCGGTGACTTTTCCTGCATTTCCGGTGGCGCTATTGATCTTGTTGACCACGTCGTTCAAGGTGGCTGACCCGCTCAGTTGCACGTCGATCTTCGTCGCGGCCGGGTCGGTCAGTTGAATGGCGATATCGGGCAGGTTGCCATTGAAATGCACCTGATTGCCATCATTGATCGACGCCAGAGTAAATGCCCCGGTCGCCTGGTAAACTGAACTGCCGGTCAAGGTGCCCGAGGCAACCGATTGATTGATTCCCAAATCTTTGGCCGTTTGCCCCCCGTTGATGTCGCTGATTGTCAAATTTGCGGTCGTCTGGCCGGAGGTGTCACTCACAACGAAGTGGTTGCCGTCAGCCCGCGCATTGACGGCCAGCCCGCTCTGGTTGATTGCGTTGATGACGTCCGTCACCGTGGTAGCGTTGCTCAGATCGACATTTGCCGACGCGCCGGTGCGGTCGGTGATATGAATCACGCCCCGCTGAACTCCGGCGCCGCCGTTGAGCGTATCGAGCGGAGTATCAGTCGCCAGCCAGCCGCCCGAAGCCAGCGTGACTGTTCCGGCACCAAGCGTTTGCTGATTGGTGTTAGCGAACCCCTGGGAAATCAGTTGTTCTGTACTGGCAACGCGCAGCGTTTGAAACTGGTAGTTGCCGGGGGCCGCGCCGGTCGTCGCCGTCGCCGAAAGTTGCGTCGGGGCGCTGCTCGTCGCGGTGAATTGCTGAAAGGCCGTGGGGTCGGCGAGCTGGGCAACCGGAGAACTCAGCGTAAGCAAATTGGCCGACAGCGTATTGAGCGCCGTCTCGTGCGTCTTGATGCCGGTTTCCTGGTTTTGCAACTGCGTGATGACGGTCTGCTGCGCCGACACCATCGCCTGCACGATGCTTGAAATGTTCAAGCCGCTGACGAGACCGACGCTCGAAGACAGCAACGACATTTCGAGTTCCTACCACAACCGGCCAAGTTCGGCGGATCGGTTTCCTCCGACGCACGGCCCTGCGCAAGCTACGATTCACCACCGCAATCTGCGGTGACTGGCGGGAGAGCGCCCCGGAATTTGCTCAAGCCAACCATCGTGTATGCGTATTATCGGCCAAATCGATGCAAGCAACACAATCGGTTTGCCGTCGTCGCGGAATTTGCCGGCTGAAGCAGG
>JAJXXL010000076.1 GCA_021781115.1 Planctomycetota bacterium | reverse complement strand
TGAAGTCGTCCTGGGTCCACTGGTCGAACGGGTGCTTGTGGCATTGGGCGCATTGCAGCCGCAACCCCAGGAACGTATGTGCAAACCCCAGCGCCCGCTCAGGCGGGTCGCGAAAGGTTTTCCGCGACCAGTACAGTGGCAACTGCTCGCGTTCGGTGAAATCGGCGGGGTTGTCCTGCCGGTAATAGGTGGCCATGTCGGCCATGTATTCGTCGTAGGTCTGTCCCGGCTTGCGGCTGACCGCCAGGACGATGCCCGCCGCCAGTTTGTCATACGCGACATTTTCGCGCAGCCGCCGATAGATCCAGAGATACCATTGGCGGGCCTGCTGGAACTGGACGTTCTGTTCGTCAAAGTTGCGGGGGCTATCGCCGGTGATGTCGCACAGCCGCGTGGCCCACCACGCGGCATACGTCGGGCGATCGAGCAATTCGTCGATTTTTCGGGCCCGCTTTTCGCCGGATGAGTCGGCCAGAAACGCTTCGATTTCGGCGGGCTCGGGCAACGTCCCGGTCATGTCGAGGCTGACGCGACGCAGGAACTCGGCGTCGTCGGCCAGATCCGACGGAATCACGCCCAGCGTACGCAATTTGTCGACGACCAAGGCATCGATGCGGGTGGGGGCGGGCACTTCGGGGTACCTCACCCCCACAAATTCAGAAACCGGCAGCACGACTTCGACGGGGGCGACCCCGTTGTCGTAAAAGGCGACGATGTGCGTATCGCCGGCGGTTTTGGCTTCGACAACGCCCGATTCCGTTACTTCGGCCAAGGCGTCGTTATTCGTGCGAAACCGGCACAGGGGGGTGACGTCTTCGCACGTGCCGTCGGACCAGTGCGCCAGGGCCCGCAGTGGGGCTTTTTCGCCGACACGGGCAAACACGATGCGCGACGGCACAATTTCCAGCCGCTCGAACCGCCGGTCGTTCTCATCGACGCCGCGGGCACCGGCCTCAATCCACCGCAGAAACACGCGGTATTCCCAACTGGCCAAGTCCATGCGTTTGCCGCCCTTGTGCGGGAGCGTCAACGTGGGCTTTTCAAGGATCAGGCTCGCATCGGGGGTTTCCAGGTCGACGCGGGGCGTTTCGCTTTTGAGCAGCGCGTCATGGTCCATCTTGAAATCGTAGCCAAACAGCGACAGCCGAAAACCGCCCTGGCCCTGAAATGAACCGTGGCACGCCCGGCCATTGCAGCCGAGCTTGCCCATCAGCGGCAGAATATGCCCCTGAAAGCTGGGTGTTTCCTCGACCGTCGCGGCGCTGAACCGCGCGCTGATCGGTGGCACGACCTCGCTGCCACGAACCAGCCCCGGCAACAGCACAACGGGAAACAGCGCAAACAGGCAGTGCGAAAGTGCAGTTCGACGCATGAATGAGCACCTCAAATGCGGTTTCGAAGAATGGTTCCTGAAGAGGCGCGACCGGCAACCGGTGCGACGGGTCATCGTGTGGATGGCTAACGCGGGCTGGCCGGCTGGGGCTTGGGTTGACCATCGGCCGAGGCGGCGGCCTTGCGTGCGGGCGATTTTGCCGCTTGGCCGGGTTGCGGCCTGCTGCGGGCTTTGCCAATCGCCCGCAGCGCATTTTCAAATTGTTTGTCGGCTGTGTCGGCCTGCGAATTGCGAGCCGTTTCGAGCAGCGAATCGAGCTTTTCGAGCCGGCTTTGCAATTGCCGCTTTTCCAGTGCCAGCAGGTCGGTGCGTACCACAACTCGGCGGATGTACGCGTCGTGCAGTTCCTGTTCGAGCGCCGAATCCTGGGCGACAGTTAACCGTGCACCCAGCAGGCGGATTTTGGAGTCGAGCTTCCAGAATTCCAGTTCGAGCGCGAATCGCTCGGGGTTGCGGGCGTGCGTTTGCGCCAGCCGTTCATTCGCGCGATGCAACTCGCGAATCGCCTGGGCGTATTCGTGCGGGCTGCCCGACTTCAACTCGCGAACCAGGCTGGCCAGTTCGGGGTGATATTCGTCGGCAAACGCGAGCGCCGCCGCCTCTTGTTCGGCAGTGACGGCCACCTTTTTCTCGCCCGGCCTGGCCGGAAAACCCTTAGCCGCCGGAACGCCTTGTGGCACGTTCTGGCCGCGTTGCAAACCCGGACGAGTCGCGCTGTTCTTCGTCTTGCCGTCAGTGATTTTGCCGTCAAGGATTTTACTGCCGACGGGGGGCGCGGCCCGATCGGCAGGTTGGGGCTTATCGAGCCCGGCCGCTGCGTTGTCGGGCTGCGGCTTCGCCGCTGGCTCCTCGCCCGGCGTGCTGCCGGCCGGCACGACCGCCAGGACGAGCAGCAACAGAAACCAGCGGCTATAAACCGGCAGGCGGGGCATGAATCAATTCTCCTGTAAGCCGGCAGACGGACGCCGCGGCGTTTGTGGCAGGGGGGGCGGTTGGCTTGCGCCGTCTTCAGACGACTTGCGCGATACGGCAGCGACAAGCCAGTCAGGGATCGTGACTTCGTCAGGGTCAGACGGGTCGGCCAGAGCGGTACCCGCGTCGTCGGCCAGTTGATCTTGGCCAAGTTCTGAAGTGGCCCACACGGCCGCCAGCAAGCCCGGCCCGGCCGGCAACTCGCCGTGCGCCATGTCGGGGCGCACTAGCCCGCTCGACGGAGCCAACAGGTCGCCGACGTTCCAGAGACAAAACGCTGCCAGCAGCGCCGCCGCCACGCCCGCCGTGCCCCAAACTGTCGACATCCACCGGGGTGGAACCGGCTTCGCGACCGGCGCCGGCCCAGAGTGTGGCGTATCGAACGCAATCGGCAGCGGCGAAGCAGCGCCGGGCATGTGCCCCGCCGCGGCCACCAAACCAACCAGTCGCACGCTCGCCGCAACGGCTTCACGCGCGGCCTGATCGTGAGCCAGCCGGTCTTCGAACTGTTCGGCCTCGTCGGCGGGCATTTCACCGGCGACGTAGCGAAAGGCCAGCCAATCGCAATCATCGGTGCTATTGTCGGGCGCGGGTTCGCCCCGAGGTTCGTGATTCATGACGGTTCAGAGGGTGAAAACACTCGGCGCAACCGGCGCAGAGCCAATTGCATGCGGGTCAAAACGGTACCCAGCGGGGCGTTGACCTCGCTGGCGATTTCGGCGAAAGTTTTCTCTTCAAAGATTCGCAACACGACGACTTGGCGCTGGGCGGGGGGCAACGCGGCAATCGCGGCCTGCATGGCTGTCGTTGTTTCTCTTTGGATCAATGCTGCATCAGGTGGTAAAAGCGACTCTGATGACTGGTCGCCCCACTGGCTCCAGGCTAACTGCCGCGTCGCCCGCTGGTGAACCGCCTGCCGGCGGCGCCAGGCGAGCGCTTCGTGAAACGCGACTTGAAACAGCCAGCCCTTGCGGGTTTCGGCGCGGGCGGTGTGGCCCGCTTCAACCGCTTTGGTA
>JAJXXL010000529.1 GCA_021781115.1 Planctomycetota bacterium | reverse complement strand
CATGATGCCAAGTCCTTGTTATTTCCCGTCAATTCCCGGTACCCTGAAATGCGGCGCCAAGAAACGCAAGTTAACGCGCCTGCGGCGCAACCAATGTTTTCAAAAACGCCAAGACCTGCTGCCGTTCGGTGGGGGTGAGACGGAAGCCGCCTCGCAAGTGAAATCACCGCGTGAATTCTGAGCTCTAAAACGCCCCGACAACTTCGCCGCCAGAAATCGTGGCCAGCTTTTCCAGAATCTGTGGATCGACGTTTTGGGAAATAAACCGCACCGATCCGTCGCAAAAGAGCACATCGACGCCGCCAGTAAACGGGCTGCCTATGCCATCGGGCCCGTTGATGTACGGCTTCTTCGTCAGCGGCCGCATCGTCGCCCGGCCGCCGACGGCCCACGGGCTGAAGTCTTTACTCGCCTCACTGACCGAAATCGTGACTGACGTGCCGTCAGTGATATCTTGGATCCTTGTGGCCCGATTGTAGGCGAAGACGCCCGCTTTGGGGTCTTTTACGGGCAGCGTCGGGCCGTTTTCACCCAAGCCGGCCCAGCCAATGTAATGCGTGACGTTTTTACCCGACTTAGGGTCGAACGGCGTTTGCGGGTTCTGGTACACCGGAAGCTGAAGTTTGACCAGGTTCGCGTTTGCAGGGTCGTCCCACGCTTTGTCGAACTTGATTTGGTTATAGACAGCCGCCTGATCCAGGAAGGGCAGGACGCTCGCCTGCCAGCTCAGCCGCTTTTCAGGGCTCAATTTCTCGTTGGCCACGGTGCCTTGTGGAAAATGATTGAACTTATCGTGGTAATTGTGCAGCGCGAGCCCGATTTGCTTGAGGTTTTCTTGCGAATGCGAACGGGGCGCCGCGGGCGTTTGAGCCCAAGTTTGCGGCAACGGCCCGCCAGGCAGCGTGAGGCAAGCCAGAGCCAGGCCGAACAACGCCGCTGCCCGAAACCTCTGCGTACAACTTCGCGTCATGATGCCAATTCCTTGTTATTTCCCGTCAATTCCCGGTACCCTGAAAGGCGGCGCCAAGGAACGCAAGTTAACGCGCCTGCGGCGCAACCAATGTTTTCAAAAACGCCAAGACCTGCTGCCGTTCGGTGGGGGTGAGCATGAAGAACCTCTGCGCCGACCCCGCACCTTCGCCACCATGAAATGCAATCGCCTGTTCCAGCGTTTCTGCCCGGCCATCGTGCATATAGGGGGCCGAATCACGGCAGCCCCACAGCGGGGGCGTACGCCATTCCTGTCGCGTGGCCCCGATGATTTTGACCGATGCTTCTTGCGTCGCGCCAACCGGTGCATTCACACCCGGCTCCGTTGTCACCGGCGAAGCATCGACCGTTGTCAGCGACGGCTCTTCAACTTCATCGGCTGAATCAGGAATGAACGCCCCATAATCGCCCGTGTCGTCGAGGTCAGCCCCCATGTCATGCACCAGCAGATCGGAATACACCCCCTGCACTTCGCCCAGGCTGGGCGCATGGCAGGCCGCGCAGCCGACTGCGGCAAAGTGCGCCCGCCCCGCCGCAAGGTATTCGTCTTCGCCTCCCGCAGCGGGCATGCGCTGTTCGGGCCGGGGAAGATTTTTCAGATACGACACAAGCGCATTGCATTCCTCCTGGTTCAGGTCGAAACCGGCGGGCTTGTAATCTTGTTCGAGCGGGTTGCCCGACTGGGGATGTTCAGGTACGTTCAGCCCCAATTCCACGGCGCACGCCGTCATCGTGAAGTCGTACAATGTCGCCTTCTGCGCCTTCCAGCCAAACCGCCCGATCCGCCCGTCTTTCAAGCGGCTGACCCGGCCCGAAATCTCGGGGAACCCCGCGTATTGGCGGCCAGCTCCGGCCTCAATCGCCCGGTCAGGTATCATATCGAGCAACCCCGCTCCGAATAGCGCCGTGGCGTTCCTGCGCGAGACGGTCAGCAATTGTTGCTTGACCTGCACCACCCGACCCGACTCACGATTGCCGAGTTCGGACCGCACCCGCAATATCTCCTGTTGAGCATCCGCCAGCTTTTTGATATCCGACTCGACACTCGGGGTGGCGTCCTGATCGGTGATATTTGCCGCAGGCTGCGACCGATTGAAATTCACGCCGAACCGTTGATGTTCGACAGTAAACTGCTGCCGCCACGCGGCGTAGGCGGCACCCACGCCAAACCGGTGCAACACCACGCTCGATGCGGCGCGAAAACCGGGGTGCACGCCAGCCAGCCGGTTCCGCTCGGCGTCACGAAATTGCCGCAGTGCTTCGGCATTGACCTGATCGGCCCGACCGGTTCCCAAGCCGAACATAGACCGTACGAACCGCCCCGCAGCCGAAGGTTCGGCAGGAACGGGCGTGCCGACCGACGAGATCGACGACACGATCTCGACATTCTTGTTCGCCGGCCCGCCTCCGCCAACGCCACCCAGGTTGTGACAGGCGACGCAGGAGGTGTCATTGAAGACCGGCCCCAACCCGTCGCCGCCGTGAGCTCGCGGGTCGTTGTGCAGCCACTCGCGAACGAAAATATCCCGTCCCGAGGCGACCTGTATGGCCCCCGCAACCGCTTGATCGGTTCGGGCCAAATCATCAGCTTTCACTGCCGCAGCCGCCGTCAACGCAGCCCCGGCAAAAATCGAAAACTCAACCAACCCGCTAAAAAACCGGTGCGAAGCCGATCGAATACACGAGAAGCCCATGACTCAACCCTCCTGTCGAACTGCCGCCGAACTGGCGTGACGGGCGAGAGAAACCGCCCAGAATTACACGTCAGGCTAACTTTGGCCTCAGAAAACAACAAGGGCCGCTACAGGAAATATCAGCCTGGTGTTCGACACTATCGTCTCGTCGAGCAGCTATGCGGTCAGCGCCCTGCAAACTCTGTTGCTCATGGGCCGCCGGAACCTAATTCGCGTTCGCGTCCATTTCAACGACGCCCCGAGGCCGCAACGCAACACCCCCGCCAAGGCAACGCTCCGCGGCAACCGAACGGACCAGGAAATCCCGCGCGCCCATGAGCCACGGCGGGCATTAACCCCGGCGCCATGAGAATTCCGTGCCGCCCGGCAGTTGGCGAAGCCGTTGCCGCTGACAAGACCCGCATCGTGCTGCACACAACTCCCGCGGCGCCATCGCGTTGCAGGCAGGAATTTGTGCTGACTGACGACACGCCGACCTATTACCGAATTGACAGATTATCGAAGATCATTCGTCGCGACTTGGAAGCGGCTCGGTTCGACTGGGTGCGTGCTGGCGCAACGCCCGTCGAACAGGCCCAGCGGGCAGCGGATACCGATTTCCTGCGGTATCGGGACTCTGACGGAATGCAGGCCGACTTCCATTCATTGCGGCATACGTTCTTGTCGCGACTTGGGCGGGCGTTTCGGCCAAAGTCATG
>JAJXXL010000089.1 GCA_021781115.1 Planctomycetota bacterium | reverse complement strand
CAGCACTACCACGACCGTGACGACGAGCACCAGCGGCACTGCGACGCAATCGACGAGCGGCACGACGACGGCGAGCGGCAGCAGTTCGGGCACAACGACGTTCGGTTCCAGCACGACGACGGAAAGCACCAGCAGCGTGTCGGGAACCGACACGACCAGTTCCACGACCTCGGGCGAGCAGACGTCGACGATCACTGGAACCGCCACTGCGACCGGGGCATACACGACCAGCAGCACCACATCAGGAACGACGCAAAGCACGAGCACTGTCTCAAGCAGTTATCAGTTGCAGCTCAGCGCGGCGGGCGACTCGTCGGTGATTGACGGCAACTCCTGGAGCTTATCGCTCGACGTGCAGGACGGCGGCGGGGTGCCGGTGAATGTCACGATCGACTGGGGCGATGGTTACACATCGGAATGGGGCGTTTCGAACGCCCTGAGCGACGTTTCGACCGTGATGGCCCACCAGTTTGCCGACCCGGTGTTTGGCCCCGGCGGCGAAGGCCCGCCCGCCCCGCCGCCGCCCGAGTTTCTGGTCGATGTCAAGGCGGTCGATGCGAACGGCGCGAACCGCGAGGTTGAACTCGCGGTGCGGCTGGTGCCCAAGGTGACGATCGCGGCGACCGATGCGAAAGCGGCTGAGCGGACGGGGGGCGACGGGCATTTCCAGGTAACGCGCACCGGTTCGCTCGACAACCCGCTGACGGTCAGCTATACCATCGGCGGGACGGCGATCAATGGCACGGACTACACGCAAATCGGTTCGAGCGTCACAATCGCCGCCGGCGTCGCCTCGGCCACGGTCACAATTCATGTGCTTTCCGACGGTTCGAACGACGGCGTGGAAACCTCGATCCTGACGCTTGCGCCGCAGGCCGGCGTGTACGTCGTCGGCACCCCGGCGAGCGCCACGGTGAGCATGCTCGACATCGAATCGCAAGTTTTTAAGGTTTCGTTTCTTGACGACAACCGCATCTATCGTGATCCAACGCCGACCACGTACAACGCGTGGTTCCCGCCGTACTACACGGCACCGCAATGGGTCATCGGGCCCGTCGGGAAAGTGGCCCCGGTCAGCTACACCAGCGGCGCCGACCCCAACGGAAACGACGTGCTGCATGCCGGGGCTCAGATGAACGTCCCGACCGGCTGGACTGACTATTATCCGAGTACAATGGCGAAGGCGGCGGGCACGTCGGGTTACGACCTCACGCCCGGCGCGGCCATGATGTCGAATGGCTATCTGGCGGTGCAGGACGAAGCGGCGGTCAAACCCTTTGACAACTACGCGAACTATTACAGCGCGTTTACGCTGTCGTGGAAGATCAGCGTCGACGGCGGCACCACCTGGGTTGATGTCGGCCAATCGACGAACCCGCTGTACGTGACCTGGAAATCGCCCGCTACGACGCTTTATGAGACCGTCTTGCAAGTCGGCACCGTGGGCGCGACGGGCAAGGTGACCGAAGCCGACATTGTCAACGGCGTGTTTTCGCAGTTCGCGACGTTGAGCGTTATACCGCGCGGCGGGACGAAGGCGCTGGTTTATGATCATACACCAGAAGCCGCGCTGGGTACGGATGCTTCGCCGGATACGGCAGCCGAGCTCCTGGCATTCGGTCATGGCAATTGCGATTCTTGGTCAGAGTTTTTTAACTTGACTCTCGAGTCACAAGGTGTCTCCACGGCCGCCGAGAGGCTAATTGTGCCGATCAATGGATTCGCATTTGGCGGTTACTATATTCCATACACCGTTCAATTCATGGTTGGCGGCATCGTGTTTAACGCGCCAGGCGGTCCCTATAAGGGGGTGCCAACCGGTTACGATTGGAACTACCCTGACGACACGGGTAAAACCACGCCGTTGCCCAGCCAAGGTCATGGTTCACCCGTGAATATATTCTATCACCACGCCATCGTCGTGTACTCTGGAACGATCTTCGACCCGTCCTACGGAAAGTGGTTTAACAGTCTGAGTGCATGGGAGGAAGCGTCGGTCTCTGCTTTGGCGGTATCTGTGAAGGGCAATTACTATTTAGACAAGCGTAATCCCGGCGACAGTTTAATGGAACTCCAATAGCGAGCGCGAACCGGGCCGTCGGTGACCAGTCTACCTTGGGGGTCAAGTCATGGAGCGGCGTTTGCGAATGATTCGTATCGCGAAAGCTGTGGGGTACGCGGCCGAGTTAACGGCAGGTGCCGTCATTGGCTGCGTGCTTTGGATGAGCGTGACGCTGACATATGCCTGGGACGCGTGCCTTACGCGCGAAGACCTTCGCAGCGTTGTCAGTTTGCCGACTCTCGTTTTACGATCGATGAAATCCAGCCCAACGACTTGTGTTGGTGTGCGGTCGTCAATTCTCGAAGCCTATTTTCCGACGGTGCGGTTTGCGAGCTACAGGTACTTTCCGGGCGGCTCTGTTGGCGGAACGGCGACCGAAACGATTGCGGTCAACGGCGACGGCCGGCAATGGCGCATTCATCGCGACGATGGCAGTTCAGCCTTCCAGTTTTTTTCGGAAAACGGCATGCGGATTGATTCGGAAGAGGATGCTGAAATCATCCGTCAATTGCGTCTAGCGCTCGCCCCCGTTTCGCGTGGGCCGATTTTTTTTGAGCGCTGGTCAAGCCGGCAGCACGAGCGACGCGCGGGCGAATGGCGACTGTCCATTGAGCATGACCGCGAATCTCGGCGGTTTTTCCGTGTTCGAGTGGGCCGCGGCAGGCGCATTCTCGACGGCAAAATGGTCGTTGAACCCTTGAACGGAGCGAAATCGTGAGGCTCAAGTCAGTCACCCGCTGGCTGCTTCGTCGGCCGTTCGCTCACGGACTGGCATGCTTCACGATTGCCGCAGCTTTCGACATCGCGCCGTATCTTCCCACAGCGCAGACGGTTTGCGAAATCGATCAGCCAATTGGCATGCCGAGTGATGCCGCGACGTCGTTCAGGCGGCTCAAGGAGCTGCTTGCTTTGCGGTTTCTTGGGACGTCAAGGATCGTGAGCCGTAGCGCACGAGCAACAGTCGAAACGTCGGCCCTATTGCAACGCAGTTTTCCCCGGTATTGCTTTGTACGCATTCCATGTGAAATTCGAAATCCGCTCGGTCTATTTCTGAAGGGCCAATTCCAGACAACAGAGCTCGTTGTACTGTCTCGCAACGAGGGCAGGTGCTGGATTGTTGATTCGGAAGTTGCGTTGGCTGATTTGCTGACAGATGCTGGGTTCGAAGTCAACAATGAGCGCGACGCCGATGTTATTCATCAATTACTCTTGCTGTTTGAAATCCAGGGCGTCCACGGGCTCGGCGATACGATGGCGCGCGTTGGCGCCGACCAATGGCGAATTGGCGAGAACGGACGACACGAAGGTCTCTTTTGCGAAGTGAACCTCGACGAGCGCAAGGTCGTGCAGTCGATGCGAATCGTGTACAAACCGTCGGATGTGACCGAACCATGAAATCCACGCTGTTCACGCCCATTGAGCGGCGACCGCGTTGCGAACGCCGGTATCACCTGCGCTCGGCGCATTTCCGCACGCTGCGTTCACACGCGCCGCGCAACGGGCCGGTCTCGTTGCCGCATCAGCCCGGGGGTATCGACACCCCATGACGCTGGCCATCGCCATCTGTGCCACGAAGAATTTCACCTACGCGATGTGCGAGCAGGCGCGGCGGATCGTGGCGAACCTGCGCGACGAGCCGCCGGGGCATGTCGTGCTGTCGGGCGATTCGAGCGATGAGCTGAAAAATGTCGTCGCCGAATACCGCCGCCTGTGCCCCGAGGGCTGGCGGATTCATCACATCGAAAACCGGTTCGCCCAGGACGACAACCCGCACTATCAGCAATCGGCCCAACTGCTCTTGATGCAGTTGCGGTCGGAGGCGTTTTCCTGCGCCCGGCGGCTCGCCGTCGATGCCTGCTGGAGCCTCGACAGCGACGTTCTGCCGCCCCCCGCCGCGCTCCGCTGCATGAAAACGATGCTCGAATTCGACGACGGCTATTTCGGCGTGTCGTCGTGCCCGTACCCGAATTCGCTGTTCCTGGGCGGGCGGGGCACGCCCCAGCACCCGATCGCCGAAGACTTCCTGCCGCACGAACGCATTCTGCCCGACGAACTCCGCCGCGCCTGGACTGATTTCGAGGCCCGCGTTCAAGCGGCCCGGCCCGAAGAAGTCCAGAAACTGTGGGACGACGAAGGCACGCCCCTGAAGAAAAAGGTCGCCGAGTGCCCGCCCGACGGCAACATCTGGCAAGTCATTGGCAAGCATGGCTGGCGAATGCGGGGCTGGCTCGACCACGCCTACCCCGCGATTGGCAAGGGGGCGGTGTTGCCTACCGACTGGTGCGGGTTCGGCTGCACGTTGCTCAGCCGCCGGGCGCTCGAACTGGCGCATTTCGACGGCTACGATGGCAAGGGCACCGAAGACCTGTTCATCGTCTGGAAGCGCTGGCACCCCGCGGGACTGCGCATCAACGTCATCACGCACTGTCTGTGCGATCACGTCATCTGGGAGAAGAAGAAGGGGGGCGACGCCTCGAAGTACACCCTGCTGCAAACGTACCACGAACAAACGGGCGAGCACGTGGGCCACATCCGCGTTGCGTCGAAGCCGGTCGAAATCGTTAACGGGTTCCTGATGCCGGTGCGGGTGGCGCCGGCAGGCCATGCGCCGGCAACCGCCGCAACGCCCGAAGTTCCAGCCCCCGCCGACGCCGCGCCGACAACCGGCGATGAACCGGCGCTCGCGGCCCCGCAAAACGGGCTTCCCGCACCGGCCGGGGTCGGCCGCGTGGCGTGACCGCCGTCGTGACGTACGCCGCGGTTGCACAACGCGTCGAGCGCGTCGTCGGCGCCGCCTCGCATCAAGAGCGCGTTCATGATCGGTTGGCTTCGCGATCACTTGCGCCTGCCTGAATTGCCCCGCACGTGGCTCAAGTCCGCGCCGATGACGTTGGCCTCTCCGGTGGAATTGGCGCCTTGCGGTGGTTCGCGACCGGCGCGGCACATGTCGTCGGGGGGCAGCGTCAGGGCTTAACAGGCGAATTGGCAACAGGTTGCAAAGACGCCTGACGACCGGGCCGTACTGCTCGAACGGTGGTTGAGTCTTGCCCCGTTCGGAAGGCCACTCGATGTGAGACTTGCGGAGTCGCATGATCGCAAATTGCGTCATCCGCGGCCGTCACGGTGCCGGATTCAACTCCTTTGTTTGTCGTCGAGCGCGACTTTTGGATATTCGACCATGTGCCAATCCGGACCGCGCGCCGTTGAGGAATGCTCCGCGTGCTGCAGCCCGACTTGCACTGGTTCCGTCAGGGGCATCGTCATGAATAACTTGCTATTCGGTAACGAGTTGCAACGCGGCTGACGATGATTTGCGGCTGCGGCGACTGCAGCAGTGCTTCAGAACCGGGGGTGCCAGACAACGCCCGGGTGCCTGGCTGGCTCTGGTGGCGGTGGTCATCGTCAGGACGGACATCACTTCGTTGAACTGTCAGAATCGGTGCCGGACGGCGGCAACGGGTTCAATCCCGTGGGGCGGGTGCCTACCCGTGTGCGAAACCATCGTCATGTATAACTGGTATTGGCACAGCGGGTTGCAATGCGGCTGACGATGCGGGGCAGAATCCGCCACGCCCGCCGGCATCGCCGAAGCCGATCCATCAAAGTTTATGGGTGTCTGAATCGTTCCCGTCGACGCCACGCGTGCCGCTGAACGCGTAACCGCTGACGCCGTACGCGGCTGTTCGGGAGCGTCAGGACTTAACCAGCTTTGCAACCATGTGTTGCGCGATCGGCTGACGCTGATACGCTCCGTCGTCCTGACAAGTGCGTCAGGGAAAAGTGTGCCGCAAAATCTGCGGTTGGTCGCGGACCGCAGACCTCGCCTGCGGGTCATTGCGTGAGGGTGGTCATTGGAGACGGCGGCTCCGTCGCGATCAGTCGGCGGATGTGGTAGGATCTTGAAGATGAGGGCGCGGCAGTCGGCTCCTGGCGGCCCAGAGTTTGATCTGCGTTGTTGTTGGGATGGGTGCATGATTCTTGATCTGTTTCGGCTGACGAATCGCGTGGCTCTGGTGACAGGGGCCAACCGCGGGTTGGGCCAGGCGATGGCGCTCGGCCTGGCCGAAGCCGGGGCCGACATTGCCTGCGTCTCGCGCAGCGGTGATGATGGTGAAATCCGCCAGGCGGTCGAAGCACTGGGGCGGCGTTTTTTGGGCCTGACATGTGATCTTGGTCAGCCGCAGCAGCGCGCCGGCCTTGTCGCCAAAGTGGTCGATGCGTTGGGCCAGGTCGACATCCTCGTCAACAACGCCGGAAGCGGGGCGCGACATCCGCCCGAGGACTACCCGGAATCGGAATGGCGCAACGTGCTCGAAGTGCATCTCACGGCAGCATTCGACCTGTCGCAACAGGCGGCGCCGTTCATGTTTCAGCGGGGGCGGGGCAAAATCGTGAATATCGGTTCGGTGATGAGCTACGAGGGCGGGCTCAATATTCCAGCGTACGCTGCGGCGAAGCATGGCATCGCCGGGCTGACCAAGGCGCTTGCCGTCGCCTGGAGCGGCAAGGGGGTCAACGTCAATTGTATTGCGCCGGGCTATTTCGAAACGAATCTTTCGACCTCGCTCAAGCACCACCCGGTGCGGGGCCAGCAAATCCTCGACCGCATTCCGTGCGGCCGCTGGGGCCAACCCGATGAACTGCGGGGGCTGGTGGTGTTCTTGGCGTCGGACGCTGCGAATTACATGCATGGCAGCATCGTGCCGATCGATGGCGGCTGGCTGTCGCGCTAACGCGGCCGGCACTCGCGCTGGCGACTTGACGCCGACCGCCGCGCGGGGGGAAAATGCCGTTTGGCGCTGAATGTTTCGTGAGATGGGTTCGAAGAGGTCGATCATGCCTGAGAGAAATCTGATTCTTGCCGGGGCGATGCTGCTGATGAACAGCCTGGCCCTGTTTTCAACTGCCGGAGCAGAGGCCGAGGAACCGAACGCCGCTGAACAGCAGGCGATCGCGAAAATTCGTGAAATGGGCGGTCAAGTACTGGAAATCGCCCAGAATGACAAGCACCTCGACGTGGGGTTTCACCTGGTCCAGGACAAGAAAGTCACCGACGAAGCGCTGACTCCTTTAAAAGACCTCACGCGGATGGTGAACCTCAACTTGCGGGGCACCGAAGTGACCGACGCGGGCCTGGTGAACATTGAAAAACAAACCACGCTCGTGCGGTTGCACCTCGAAAAGACCAAGATCACCGATGCCGGCCTCGAACGGCTCAAGGGGCTGGTTAACCTCGAATACCTGAACCTGTACGGCACCGAAGTGACTGACGCCGGGTTGGCGCACCTCGAAGGGTTGACGAAGCTCAAAAGCCTGTACCTGTGGCAAACCAAGGTCACCGACGCCGGCGTCGAAAAACTGCAAAAGGCGTTGCCCAACCTCAAAATCATTCGCGGCGTCTGAACCTGCGCCAAATCGGCCGATTGGCCGCGGGAACAATTCGGCAACGTGGCTGACACACGACCGATGAAAGTGCGTCGATGGAAATCATACCGGCGATCGACTTGCGGGGCGGGAAATGCGTCCGCCTGCGGCAGGGCGACTACAACCGAGAAACCGTGTTTGGCGAAGATCCGGTCAAAATGGCCCTGCGTTGGGAACGTGGCGGTGCGCCCCGGCTGCACCTCGTCGACCTCGATGGCGCCAAGGTGGGTACGCCGGCCAATCTCGAAGCCGTGCGCGCGATCGCGCGGGCGGTGCGTATTCCGTGCCAGATCGGCGGGGGCGTGCGTGACACCGAAACGGTGCGGCTGTACCTGGAAGAAGAGCGGCTGGTCGACCGGGTGATTGTGGGCACGCAGGCGCTCAAGGCCCCGGAATGGTTTCACGACGTCGCCACCCGCTTCGCCGGAAGAATTCTGCTCGGGCTCGACGCCCGAAATTCGATGGTGGCCACCGCAGGCTGGCTGGAAGTTTCTGAAACGTCGGCCTTCGATCTGGCCCGGCGTTCGGCCCACCTGCCGCTGGCGGGAATCGTGTACACCAACATCGCCAATGACGGCATGCTGTCAGGAATTGATCGGGGTACGCTCGACGACCTGCGCCGGCTTTGCAGCCTGGGCCCGCCCGTCATCGCCTCGGGTGGCGTTACGACGCTCGAAGATGTCAGCGAACTGGCCCGCATCGGCCGCGAGCACCCCCGGTTGCAGGGCGCAATTGTCGGCCGGGCCTTGTATGAAGGTGCGTTGTCGCTGCCCGAAGCGTTGCGGGCCGCGGCGGGTTAAAATCGACGATTGGCCCGGCAGGGGCTGCCGCCGGGCGCGTTTTGCCCCCATCATTTTCGATCGCCCCCCGGTTGCCAGAAAGAGCATCATGCATCGCCGCGATTTCCTGAACATGACCACGGGTTCTGCGGTTTCGTTGGCGGCGGGCGCGGCCCTGAACGCCGGAACAGCGCGCGGGGCCGACGATGCGCGGCCGCCCGGCGCCCGGCGCGGCCACCCGATTGCTGTTTCGACCTACTCCTTCTGGCGGTTCCGCGACGATTCGAAACTCAGTATCGCCGCGTGCATCGACCAGGCGGCGGACATGGGTTTCGACGCCGTAGAAGTCCTCGAAATGCAAATCGAACCGGGCGAACGGCAGGCGCTGGCGGCGCTCAAGCAACGGGCGCTCGTCAATGGCATTGCCCTGTGCGGCTTGTCGACGCACCAGGGGTTTGTCAGCCCCGATCGCGAGATTCGCCGCCAGAACGTGGCCAAGACGATCGCGAGCATCGAACTGGCCTATCAACTCGGCATTCCCACGATGCGGGTCAACACCGGCCGCTGGGGGACGAGCAAAACTTTCGACGAGCTCATGCAAAATCGCGGCCTAGAACCGCCCTTGCCCGGGTTCAAGGACGACGACGCCTTTCCCTGGGTGATCGACAGCCTGCACGACTGTCTGCCGACGGCCGAAAAATGCGGCGTGACGCTGGGGCTGGAAAATCATTGGGGGCTGGGCCGCACGCCCGCGGGCGTGTTGCGCATCGTCAAAGCGATCAATTCGCCGTGGCTCAAGGTTACGCTCGACACGGGCAATTTTCTCGAAGATCCCTACGAAAAACTCGAACAGCTTGCCCCGGATGCGGTCTTCGTACAGGCCAAAACCTACTACGGTGGCGGAATCTGGTACACGCTCGAACTCGATTACCCGCGGATCGCGGCGCTGCTTCGCCGGCAGCATTACCGCGGCTGGATTTCGCTGGAGTTCGAAGGACGCGAAGACTATCGCACGGCGATTCCGAAAAGCCTCGACCTGCTGCGGCGGGCGTTTGCATTCTCGGCTTGAACCACCGAAAACACAGATAAGCGGGGCACACCGTGCGCCAGGCAGAATGGCCTCAGCCCGTGAAATCCATTCGTGTTGGCAATGGCGCGTTGCGCCGTTGCGTCAGGGAGCGGTCACGGAGGTGGTTTCGGTCGTCGAGAGCGCGATCTGGCTCAGCGCACTCCGCAGTGTGGCCGTGAACTCGGCGGGGCCTTCCTGCACGCCGCGGGCCTGGATGACGAACGTCAATCGGCCATCGGGCGGCAGCTCATCGATCGGATCGAACACGATCTTTCCATCGTGCGGGTGCGATTTGACAGACAGTGCGCGGTCGCCGAGTTTCACTGTCGCCGATTCGATTTTCAGGTTGCTCGATGCGGCGAATTCGACCTGCACGCGACGTGCCGGTTGCAAACCGATGTTTTGCACGGTGGTTTCGAAATCACCCACCGCGCCGACCGTCAGGGGGTCGGTGCGATCGGACACGCGCAGGTCAAGCACGCCCGGGACGGGCACGATTTCGACGCACAACTCGCGTTGTTCGTCGGCCAGGCCGGCGCCAAACGCCTCGGCCTGCAAACAGGCGCGATGGGCCGGCAGACGGCATTCAAACTCGACCTGTAACTGAACCCCTTCGTGTGCCTGAAGTTCACCCAGATTCCACAACAAGCGCCCCGATTTCTGTTCGGCCCCGGTTGTGACTTCCTCGGGAACGAGCGCCGCGTCGAAATTCAGCGCCGCCTGCACATTGGCAATCGCCTTGTCCGAATAGTTCGAAACATGAATATTGAATTCGGCGCGGCTGCCCACGGTGCGCTGCACGGGTCCGCGCACCTCGATTTCGAGCTGGCGCGGGACAAATTCGACACACACCGATTTCCAGACCGCCTCGGTCTCGCGGCCTGCTTCCCGCGACGTCACGCTGAATCGGCAGCAGTGTGTGCCGGTTTCACGACTGGTCAGGCTCAGCGACAACTCCTTGACTTCGCCCGGCGAAAGCAGCCCGAGACGTTGGACAACCGTGCGCTCGGACTTGCCCGGAAATTCCAGCCGCTGGTCAAAATCGCAATGCACGGTCACTTCGTCGGCCGGCGCGTCGCCCGAATTCCGCAACGTCAACCGGTAGGTCGCGTGCCCGTTCACCTGTTTGCGCGCCGGGGCCTTGACGCTCAAATCGAGCTTGCGGGCAACATGCACGCCGTCTGGTTCAATCCGCGGGGTGACGGGTTCGGCTTTGGGCGCGGCCAGGGAAGGCACGGCGGCCACTGCTCGAGAATCGGTGTCGCTGGGCGCGACCGATGCCGGGGCAGGTTTTGACGCCGCCGGGGGCGCTACGGTTAACGAGCTGCCGCCGCGTCCCGCCGGGTCGGGCTGAGCGCCAAGTGGTGCCGATTCGACTTCGGGAACCTTGTACACCGTGTCCGTTTTTGGAGCCAGATTCTGGCAGCCCGCAACCCAAACGACCACCAGCAGCCAAGTGCCGCGCCAGGCGGGCAAACAACGAACGTCAGACATCCTCATGGTTATCGAACGCTTGCGGGTGAAACACACAGGGTTTGAGCGGCTTCGCGTGAGCCGCAGAAACTCTATCATGCCCGCTGCAGGTTCGCCGCCGGTTTCCTGGTGAAACCTGTTCGATCCAGCGAAATGATCTTGGTTTTGGCCACATGAAACAAATTGGGGCTTTGGGTGGGCTGGAAAAGGTTTAGTTGAAACGCACACGATTCTGCGAATTCTCCTCGCAGTGGACCGATGAATTCTGGTGAGTGCGCATGCTGTCCCCGGCCTGAAGGTCGGTATCGGTGTTCACTCAAATTCAGGACCGGAGGCTGCAACGCCTGCACATCGTCACCGGTTGCAGTCGTCGCCGCTGCGCGTGCAAGGTTATCAACGCGGCGATTTTCTGTAGGCCAACTCTTTTGGAAGTCTACGTGTCATGGAACGACTTCGAACGTATCGAATTGCCTCGGCCGCCGTTCTGGCGATTTTTCTGGCTGTTTGCCCCACCGCCTGGGGAAAGATTAAACTCGCGTGGGACCCTCTCGGGTTGACGAGCGACAAGGGCGACAGGGAAGTGAAATGGTATTCGGACCTGACGGCGGCACACCGCGCGGCGCTGGCCGCAAATCGACCGATGCTGCTCGTCTTTTCGGCATCGTGGTGCGTGCCCTGCAAGCGGATGGACAAAGAAGCGCTGCATGACCCTGTGCTCGCGCGGTACATCAATGCTTCGTTCATTCCCGTGCATCTCGATGTCGATCGGGACCAGCGTGTGGCGAAGATTCTCGAAATCACCTCGGTGCCCACGACGGTTGTACTCAGCCCCAATGCCGACCTTCTCGGCAGGATTCCCGAGTATCGAGGCAAGGCGCCCTACCAGAAGTCATTGCAAATCGCACTCGACAAGGGCAAAAGCTTGAACGTCGCGCACCAAGCCGGGTACCAGACGCAACGCTGATGCCCGTGGGCCGATTTCGCCGCGGGCGCAAGACGCCGGCAGTTCGATGCCAACCGGAAAACGTCGCAGACACGGCAACGCTGCCACGACGAATCAGGCCCGTTGCCGGGCCTTGATCGTTTTCAAGGCGGCGGCAACCTGTTTGTGGGCGTCGCGGGCCTCGACGATCGTTTGTCGGAACACGTCAGCCCGCGGCACGCCGGCCAGTACGGCCAGGCCCGTGCCCGATTTGTCCATGAGGTAGATGTCGGCCGCCGGGTAAAACGCCTGCCCCGGCTCTTCGCGAACAACCACGTCTTCAATGCTGGTCAGGGGCACCTGGCTGATCAGCCGGTTGCCCAGCGACGATCGCTTTTGCACGCCGCGGTTCGTCAGCACATACGTTTCGCCGAACAGCTTGAGAAAACCGTATAGCGGCGCGGCAATCGCCGCGGCCGGCGCGAAGAACAGAAGGTGTGAAAGCTTGACTCCGCCGATCTTCAGCGGCAGGCTTTCGAGGCACGAACCGATCAGGCGACCCAGCGCAGTCGCGGCAATCGAAGGGTAAACCGTCATAATCAGCGCCTCAGCTTCGGCGCTGACGCCGGAAATTGCGGGCGGATTCCTGTTGACCATGCTGCGCGGCTCTCCCGAATAAAATCGACGATTCGCCCCCCATTCCCGAACCCGCAGGCTAGCAGAGCCGCCTGCGATTTTCCAGCCTGCGAACACGCGATGCGGGCTTCGGGCTTTGCACAGCGCCGGGTGAGTCGCGGTGTGGTTGCGATCATTGGTTTGGTGGCGATCTCTACGGCGGCGGGCAGCGCCGAATCTGCTATGCTGACGGGATGAAAGCCGGCACCAAACGAAACCGGAAGGAGTTTTGACATGGCTCGTTGTGATCAGGGCTATTTGTGCGATGTCTGCGGCGACGAGGTCGCCGAGCTCGCCGACAGCGACTTGTACCTGAGCTACATTCTCGGCCTGATCGAGCCACAGTTGCTGTTTTCGCGCCCGGAGCGACATATCCGGTGCAATGCCACGCAGGCGCAATTCATTGTCGACGCGGCATTTTCTCCGGTTTTCGTCGCCGGGGCGTTCGACAAGCGCCTGCTTGACCCGGCCTATGTCGCTGCCCAAGAGGCGTTCGTTACCCGGGGCTGGCGGCGCTTGCAGGAAATTGCCCGGCAGCCGGTTCCGATCAATGAATACCCACTGCCGGAAGTTCTCGCCCGCTGGGAACAAGAATAACGCCCGTCTCCGCCAGTGAAGCGCGTCGCGGCCAAGGCCTGAACGCCAGACCGCGCCACAGGATCGTTACAAAATCGTCAGTATTCTGCATCTTGCCGCCGCCCTGGCGGGCGCCTACGATTCCAATAAGACCGGGATCCATGCATCCGTGGAACCGCGCCGCATTCTTGAACCGTGGAGGATTTTCCGGGCGTGTTCGCGAAATCGTGGCGTTTCGCAGCCTGGCTGATCGGCCCGAGGTTACAGGGGCCGTCTATTGCGAAGGGGAGGGTTTTTCATGTCTCGCCTTAATGCCGCGGGCCTCTGCGGAATCGGGTGTGTCGCGGTTGCCGGCTTGGCAATTGCGGCGTCAAAGGCCAACGCCGACGATGTGCGCTTCAAGATCAGGCCAGCCGTGCAAACGACGGCCGCAGGCTCGACAGCGGCTCAGGTGCGCCTGGTACATGGCCATGGCGGGGGCGGTCATTATGGTGGATTCGGCCATTACGGTGGCTACGGTGGCTACGGCGGATTTGGCGGGTACTACGGCGGCCTGAATTACGGCAGCTACTACTGGCCCCGTTCGTACTACTACCAGCCGTACTACCGCAGTATGTACGGTGGCTGGGGAACACCCTACAGCTACACATGGGGTGGCACGGGCGGCTACGGCTATGGTTACGGCTACCCGATGTACTACGGTGCCGGTTGTGGAATGAGCGGTTACGGGTTTTACTGAACGAATCGCCCCGGTCCGCGCACCAAAAATGCGGTCGTGCGGCCCGTT